>CAZASJ010000006.1:51272-90226 GCA_964487735.1 uncultured Bacteroidales bacterium
AATATCATGGGAGCCTAACCCACCTTTTCTAATTTTAATAATATTTAGCAATATCCAAATAGTTCGAAATTTATTCTATAAATTAAAAGATTTTTTCCAGAAACCCCTTTCAAAATGTAGATAAGGTCGTTTTTTCATTTTTGCATTATTGTTTTAATAATTCTAAAAGTTCTTTTTCAGAGGGCAGGCGTCCGCTTATTTTAACCTCTCCGTTTATTACGAGTCCGGGCGTTTTCATGATTCCGTAATTCATGATATCCAGGATGTTCTCTACTTTTTCAATGTTTGCTTCAATCCCTGCCTCTGTCACTGCTTTGCGGGTGATCTTTTCCAGGCTGTTGCATTTTGAGCAACCGGTTCCAAGTATTTTAATATCAACTGCCATTTTATTTGAATTATGTTGTAATTGTTTTGATTTTATGCTCCAAAAAATAAAGTAAAGCTCCCTTTAGCAAGTTCCCAGTTTTCCTTATTCAGGCAATATTTGATCTTAGGAGACTCTATTTCGCCCTGTATTAAACCGGCATCTTTTAGTTCCTTGAGATGTTGTGATAATGTTGATTTTGCTATGGGCAGGATCTCAGAAAGATCACCGCTATAGCAACATGATTGTTTTGAAAGAATTTCAAGGACATATAGCCTGACGGGATGGCCCAGGGCTTTGGCAAAGCGGGCTAATCTTATTTGTTCTTCAGTAATAATTTGAGGGTCTTCCATTATTGTTCGTTAAATTACGAACAAAGATAAGGAAATAATAATATGCGGGATAAAAAAAACGAAATATTATGAATTTAATACTCCAACTACAGGCCACCAAAATGCAGCGATGAGCATAATCATTAAAAAAGGCCTGTTCAGATTTTTCCAGCTGTAATTTTTTTCGACTATAATCTGCCAGCTATGGTTTAAGGCTGAGAAGGTAAATATCATGATAAAAGTTATTACGATAGTAACATCAGCCATTTTTCCCCAGGAGGCAAAATATACCAATAATGACATTATACCTACAGACAGAAATGACATAGCGGATTGTCGTTGATAGTTGCTTCCTTTTTCAAAACCTGCAGCTTTTGATGCGGCTGAGGGGAAGAACAAGCCTTCAATTCCGCTCAATCCGGCTATTGCAAAAATAATAATCGGAGCCATAATGTGCAAAACTTCTTCTGCGGTTTCACCGGTGTAATAAGCCAGGAAGATGCCTGCCATGGTTGCGGCAATCCTCGTAAATTCAAGAATTTTTATGATCATCTGTTTTGTTTTAGATGCTCAAATATAGGAATTATACTCATGTTATAAATAAGTGTATAGGTTTGTATTATCGAAAGCAAACGAGCTGCTTTTAGGAATAAAATCTGCGTCTATTGTTTTTTATGGATGATCTCTTTATCATCGCAAACATCAAATTCGAATTGAACCGTGATATGCCCGATATCGTGATTGTCATGCAAGATAATACCCATTTGTTTTTGCAGGTAATTTGTTTCACTTACTGAGATGTCTTTTTCAAGGTCGGCATGGCATTCGAAGTGAAACTCTTTTTCACTCAAACCCCAGATATGAACATGATGGATATTTGCAATCCCATCAATTTTTTCGAGCTCTGTGGTAATCTTTTCAAGGTCAATTCCGGGAGGAGTGGCTTGCATCAAAATATTGGATGCCTGCTGGAAAACATACCAGGTTTCCTTAATGATGTAAATACTGATCAGGACGGTAATCAGGGGGTCGACCCAGTAGATTTCAAAAAAGTATATAAGGACTCCTCCTACAATCACGGCAAAGGATGAGAGTGTGTCTCCGAGGAGGTGCAAATAGGCCGACCGAATGTTTAGACTTGATCCTGAATGTTTTTTTAAAAGCAGCACTGCCAGGAAGTTAAAAAGCAATCCGGCGCTTGCTACGATCAGCATCAACAGCCCTTTTATCGGTTCAGGATTTGCAAATCTGATGATCGCTTCATAAATAAGAAATGCGGAGATGCCAATCAATACCAAGGCATTGAAAAAGGCAGCCAGTATCTCAATGCGTTTGTATCCAAATGTTTTCTTGCTGTTTGATTTCCGCTGACTAACCCTGGCAGCGATATAGGCAAGCAGAATTGCTATGGTATCACTCAGGTTATGAAGAGCATCGGAAAGCAGGGCAAGACTATTGGACATGATACCACCAATGACCTCCACTATGGTGATGAAAACATTCAATAATGTGACAAGCAATAAACTCCTGTTGCTTCCGGTATCATGACTATGGTGATGATGGCCCACTCCCGTAAAATTACGACAAATTAGTGTGGTTCAACATCTTTTTTACAACAGGCAGGTAGTTTTGCATAGGCTTTTGGGTCAGCCTCAACATCATCTGCATCATAGCCAAGTTTTGAAATGGCCTTCCTCAACTCTTCAGGATTCGTTTTAGCCGTTTTATAGGTAATGGTCACGATTTTGGTCTTCTCATCCAGTTCAACCGATTTAACCCCTTTTTCAAAAGCCATATTGGTTTCTATGCGTTCTTCGCACATTCCGCATATGGCAGAGGTCTGGATCTTAATCTCCTTTTCTTTAACCTCCTCCTGGGCTTGAAGAACTCCTGTCATTCCAAAGGCAATAATTGCCAGGAAAAATAGTTTAAATTTTGCTTTCATAATTCTATTTATTTAATTCTGCCAATGGCACAACTGACGTACGATTTCATTTTTCTATTCATATTGCCTGTTCCTTCTTCAGGATATCCAAGCTTTCTCAATTTTTCAACAAAAACTTCACGCATCCTGTTCTTGCCCGCATAGCCTATTTTAACAGAAGAATCATCGACGTTTACATCAACCTCAATTACTTCTCCTATCCATGACAATTCCCTGCTGATGGTATTTGCACAACCATGGCATTTTAAATTTTCTACTATAATAACTTCTGTCTTCATAATCTCAAATATTAATAATTTTTTACTTCAACTATCAACTATCAACTATCATCTGTCATCTTATCTATAAGGTAAACCTTATACCCGCATAAATGTTCAAACCAGATACCGGTCCCCATATCATGCTCGAATCAAAATATTCTCCGAAAGGTTTATCAGCAGCAATGATAGGGTTCTTTTGTTTGTAATTGGTAAGGTTTTCTCCTCCAAGATAAATGCTCCACTTTTTAAAATATTTGTTCACCTGGGCATTGATAATCGTGTATGCCGGGGAGGAGGTGCTCCTTTGATATTCAATCGGGTTTGTTTCGGTGCCAGGTATCCTGCTTGTGCCATTAAATTGTGTCGTAAAATCAAATTGCCATTTTTTCTGATTCGTAGCATACGACAACGTAATCAATCCTTTGTACCGGTTCATCAGGGCCTTATCCTGTAACTGCTCATCCGTTGTCATCTTAACATCATTGTAACGGAATGCCAGGGTAACATCCAATCGTTCAATCAGCTCATAATTGGCTTCAATCTGATATGCATTCGAATAAGATCGTCCGTCAAGGTTATAAATATATATTGCCTGTGGATCTTTATCGAAATCAAGGATGGCCTGATTCATAAAACGTGTATGGTATACTTCTGCACTTAATCGCAATTCCCTTCCAAGAATGTCGATATACTGTGTAAAATTAATCCCTGCATTAAATGCTTTTTCTTGTGTTGGCTCTTCCGAGATAAATAATTTTCTGGAACTTGCCAGCATGGTATTGTTTTCTGCGATCACATTCGGGGTTCTGTATCCCAATCCGGCAGATGCCCTGATAATGGAGTGATCGGTGATACTGTATTTCATATGAAGTCGGGGAGTGACAAAAGCACCGAAGACATTATGGTAATCACCCCTTATTCCGGCTATGATGGTCAGTTTTTCATCTAGTTTATAGGTATATTGAAAATATACTCCGGGCACCCTCTCGTATCTTGAAAAGGCACTGTCGTTCAAATGTTCAATGAAATTGTTCATCTCAAAACTAAATCCAGTCGTGAAGCTATGATTGGTATTGGCAATATAGGACTGGAAAAGCAGGTTCAGATAATAGCTGTTCTCTTCTGCATTGTAATCATTAAGTCCAAAGTAGGACTTTTGATTGTGATGTGTAAAGGATTGCATCATGGCAATACTGGTTGCTGGTCTGTTTTCGAAAATAAATCCCCCTTTCCAGTATCCTTCATACCGCTGTGTTTTAACATTGATGCCATATGGATTGCTGGTATCCCGAACCATATCGCTTGAAAAATCTTTTTGGCCACCCGTGCGGTCTTCATCCAGCACCTTGATCCCGAATTGGGTGATAAAATTGTCTTTATTATCGTACTTCCATCGGTTAAAGAAATTGAATTGCCTGATCAATGGCATATCAAGGAATGAATCATCATTGTCATCTACTTTGTTTGAAAGGTCTTCTGCGTGGGCGAAAATCGCTGTTGACCACCTGTCACTGATCTTGATCCCACTAACAGCATTTCCTTCAATCTTGCCATGCATATTAGCATAAGCATTGAGATAGAGTTTATCAGCAAGGTCAGGTTTGAGGAATTCAACATTGATCTGTCCGGCAATCGCTTCATAGCCGTTGATCACTGCCGATGTGCCTTTTGATATTTGAATTGATTCCATCCATGAACCCGGGATATATCCAAGCCCGAAGGATGTAGCCAGCCCGCGCAGATTAGGTATGTTCTCAGTCATTATCTGGCTGTAGGTTCCTCTCAACCCCAGTAACTGTATCTGCTTTGCTCCGGTCACTGCATCGCTGAATGAAACATCCACCGAAGCATTTGTTTCAAAGCTTTCCGACAGGTTGCAACATGCAGCCTTATGCAATTCAGCCCCGGTGATATTTTGGGTATAGATTGGATCCAGTCGTGAAATAAAGACCCCCGGGGCCTTATTTGTGATCACAACCTCCTTAAGGGTATTGTTTATGGAAAGAATGATCTCAATTTCATGCTGGTTCTTTTGCACGTAAACGGAATCGTTCTTGTATCCGATATAACTTACTATAAGGATAGGGTCATCCTGATCGGGAAAGTCCAGGTGAAATTTGCCTTCGGCATTGGTAGTGGTTCCCGTAGTGGTCCCGGACCAATATACATTCGCACCGGGTAAGCCTTCTTTATGATCATGGCCTTCATGTCCATGTTCATCATTCTCATACTCTTCGAGATGATATACGATACCATCAAGGTGTTGTGAAAAAGATGCCATGATCAGGCATGAAAAAATGATCGTTATGATTGATTTTAAATACATAGTTAACTCTGTTTAAGGATTAAATTGATAGGGAATAAGAAGGATCGCGATGGGTCCTTACAATTTAAACAGAGATGTTTGGGATGTTCAGTTGATTCAGGAAGATACACAATTCTTTTCCCGACAGGGGTGGGGGAAGGTTGTTGTTTAAAAGAATAAATGTTCTTTCTCCGGTGAAGATATTCTGACTAATTAGCTCTTCAGATTGAAGCTCTGTTCCGATAGGGTCAGTATTTCCCTGAAACTGTTGAACATCGAATGGAACATCCATTTTTACTACAAAAGCAACTGTATTGCAGCAATCATCGTCAGAACAATTTTCCGAAGATGTGGTTTTGTGCTTGTCACAACAGCTAGGCATTTCCTGCTGATGATCGTGATTTCCATGATCACAGCTGAAATCAGGAACCAGAAATGAGAATTCTGTAGACTGCTCCGTTTTGCAGGAATGTTTAAATACAGTAAAACCGCTTGTTGCCAATAGAACGATGGCAGCAACCAATAGTGTCAAAGTATTTTTAATCAATCCTTTTAACATTTCATTGATTTCTAATAAGAAAACATACAAAAATACGATTTTGTTTCATCATCAAGGACAATTAATGTTAATATGCTGTTAAAAAGATGCATTAATACATATTATTAGATGTTTTCCTACGTTTGTATAGTAAGGTAAATATTAAAAAAAGTATTTTCAGGATTGGCAAATTTTTTTAAATTTGATAAATCTAATTTTATTACCCCGATAACTATGGAATTAAAGATTTTGAAGGTGGAGGTAAGCGACCAGATCGCAATGGTTACAATTAGCCGTCCGGAAGCTATGAATGCACTCAATACCAGGTTTTTCAATGAAATGGACCAGGTTGTTTCGGAAATGAATGGCCGCGATGATGTCAGGCTTATGATCATTACTGGAGAAGGGAAGGCTTTTGTTGCAGGGGCTGATATTGCTGAAATGGTAGATAAGAGCCCTGAAGAGGGTGCTGCATTCAGCAGGCTTGGACAAAATACTTTTCGCAGCCTTGGTGAAATGAAGGTACCGGTGATTGCGGCTATCAATGGATTTGCCTTGGGTGGTGGACTTGAATTGGCTATGGGATGTGATTTCAGGATCGCCAGCAGCAAATCGAAATTTGGGCAACCCGAAGTAAACCTCGGTTTGATCCCGGGTTATGCAGGGACACAACGCCTGCCGCGATTAACAGGTATGGGTGATGCATTATATATGCTCATGACGGCAGATATGATCAATGCAGAAGATGCATTGAGAATAGGCCTGGTGCAAAAGGTGGTTGAACCGGAAGAGCTAATGGATACAGTAATGGCCATTGCCAAAAACATAATATCCAAAGGGCCCAAGGCAGTTAATTTGATCAAGAAAGTCGTCCGTCAGGGAATGCTGGAGGGATTTAATGAAGGATCAGAACTGGAGGCCGACATGTTTGGAACACTTTTTAAGGATGAGGGGGAAATTGGCATGAAAGCTTTTCTTGAAAAGAGAAAACCGGAATGGTAAATAGAGCAAACAATGACTAACTCTAGCTCACTTTAGTCACTTAAAACTACAAACATAAAGCAAATAATAATCAAATATCAATAGTACTATGACATACGAAGAAAGATTACAGAATGTAACTGTGCTGGGAGCAGCCGGGAAAATGGGTAGCGGAATTCTTCTGCTCACTGCCCTGGAAATGGCTGACCTGATGCTAAAACCAGAGAATAAAGACAAGACCTTCGTGCTTAATGCCATGGACCTTTCGGATGAGGGCCTGGCAGGACTTGTTAAATATCTCCGGTCACAGGTATTAAAAATTGCTGAAAAGAAAACAGTTGCACTGCGCAAATTCTATCACGACCGAAGGGACCTGATCGAAAATTCAGATATCATTGAACAGTATATTATTGATGTCGTTTCTATTGTTCGCCCAACAACCAGGATTGAGTCAGCTTATGAATCAACCCTGATCTTTGAAGCTGTGAGTGAGAATAAAGACCTTAAAGTTAAAATTTTCAGACAGATCGATGAAAATAACGACCACAATCCATGGTATTTCACCAATACTTCTTCAGTACCAATCAATATCCTCGACAATGAGGCAAAGCTAAATGGTCGTGTCATCGGATTCCATTTCTACAACCCCCCTGCAGTACAAAAATTGGTTGAGCTGATCTGGACAGATTCAACGCTTCCCGAAGCAAAAGAATTTGCCTATGAATATGCTAAAAACCTTGGCAAGGTGGTTGTCCCTTCAAATGATTTTGCAGGCTTTATCGGAAATGGTCATTTCATGCGCGATGCATTGCATGCCATTACTGAAGCGGAAAAGCTTTCAGCAGAAATGTCATTGTCGGAAGCCATTTATATGGTTAACAAAGTATCCCAGGACTTCCTGGTCAGGCCAATGGGAATTTTTCAACTGATCGACTATGTTGGTGTTGATGTAGTGAGGTTTATCATGCGTGTTATGAATCCATTCCTTGAAAATGAAAACCTTCATAGCCCCTTGCTTGATAAATTATTTAATGATGGCATTAAAGGAGGACAAAATTCGGATGGTTCACAAAAAGATGGTTTTCTAAAATATGAGAAAGGCAGGCCAGTTGCCGTTGTTGATCCCGAAAACGGGCAATACATTGGCTTTGACAATTTCGCAAAGATCAATGAAATGATCGGTGCTTCTCCTGATGAAGGAATTGTTTGGAAAAGCGTTGTTCGCATGAAGAATAAGGATGAGGTTCTTCAAAAATTTTATACCGATATGAAAGCCCTTAAGAGTTTGGGGGCTAAGCTTGCAATGGATTATGGCCGCAGGTCGAATGCCATTGGCAAGGCACTTGTTAACGATAAAGTGGCTCATAATGAGGAAGATGTAAACACCGTTTTACTTACCGGATTCTTCCATGCCTACGGACCCATTAATAACTATTTTGACTAAACAGCGGAAAACATTAGAATTATGACTAAACTCAATAAAAAAATATATATGGTTGCCGGGTACAATACCATTTCCATGGGTACCGGTAGAAGTGAATTCCATCCAAAAAAGCCTCGTCCGGGACTGGAACATTACGTTAAAGAGGCCGGACAAAAAACGCTTGACAAGATTGGCGGAGCCGATAATGTTGATGAATGTGTAGTTGGAAATTTCATGGCTGCCCGTTTCAACAAACAGGCACATATAGGTGGTTTCTTTCCGATGATCGACCAAAAACTGGAATATAAACCTGCCATGCGTGTCGAAGGAGCTTGTGCGTCGGGAGGATTGGCCCTGGTGTCAGCCATAAAGAGCATTATGGCTGGGACTGCTGAAGTGGTTCTTACCATGGGTATTGAAGTGCAAAATACCATGAAAGCGATCTATGGTGCTGATGTATTGGCCGGTGCGGGATGGTTTGGAAAACGCAAAGATGGTCATGCTTATTTTTTTCCTGGTCAGTTTAGCGACAGGGCAGGAGCATATTATGAAGCATATGGCTATGATTATGCAAGAGAAGGCATGGGGAAATGGTTTAAAAATGCCATTGAAAATGCCAGGCTTTGCCCTACTGCACAGGAATATGAAAACAAAACGCCCGATCTGGATGCTCTCTACAAAAAGTTGAAACCAAATGGAGCCGGTTTTGTAGATAATCTTAATGTATTGGATTGCTCAAAGGTTTCTGACGGTGCTTCAACCATCGCAATTGTGTCTGAGGAAGGACTGAAAAGGATTGGAATTCCCAAAGAACAAGCAATTGAGGTTGTAGCCTTCGGTCATAAAGTTAGAAATATTACAGAAGATCCGCCAAATCCACTTGAACTTTCATGTATCAAGCAAACTGCAAAAGAAGCGTTGGATTCAGCAGGTATCACTATCGATGATCTGGGTACTGTTGAAACACACGACTGTTTCTCCATTGCCGGAGTGTTGGGTACAGAAGCACTTGGTTTTGCAAAGCCGGGTGAGGGAGCGAAATTCGTTGCTGAGGGGAATACTTCCCGTAATGGTAAGATTCCAATGAATACTACTGGTGGCCTTATAGGATGGGGACATCCAACAGGTGGTACCGGAGTACATATGGCTGTAACCATGTGGGAACAACTGACTGGAAATGCCGGGGATGCCCAAATTGAGATAAAAAACAACAAACCTTATGGCTTGACCGTAAATATGGGTGGTGATGATGTAACGGTTGTTGCGATTGTATATAAACGTGGGTAAAGCTTAGCGACCCTAATTCTTAAAACCCGGAATTCCCCTCCGGGTTTTTTTATGCACTTCGAGCTTAAAGGCAGATTTATTTCGTAAATTAGCTTGAAGAAAAAAGCTAATAATCATCAAATATTCAGAATATGAAAAAGTTTGCAGTCGTACTTTCAGGAAATGGTGTTTTCGACGGAGCCGAAATTCATGAAACAACTCTGACTTTATATTCCATTATGAGGAATGGAGCCGTATATGAGATCTTCGCACCGGATATTCCCCAACATCATGTAATTAACCATATCAGTGGCGAAGAAATGCAGGAGCAGAGAAATGTTCTGATTGAATCGGCAAGAATTGCGCGTGGGGCGATCAAAGACCTGGCAGCATATAAAGCATCTGATTTTGATGGATTAATATTTCCGGGTGGATTTGGGGTGGCTAAAAACCTCTCAACTGTAGCCTTCAATGGTGCAGACGCTCAGGTAAATGATGAGGTTGTCAGGGCGGTTAAAGAAACAAATGACCAGGGAAAACCCATTGGTGCCTTATGCATTGCTCCAGCCATGATGGCGAAGATCTTTGAAGGTGCTACGGTAACAATTGGCCAGGATCCGGGAACCATTGACGTTATTGAAAAAATGGGCAGCACGCATATAAATACCACTCATGGAGATGTGGTATATGATGATAAGCTGAACCTTTTTTCTACACCTTGTTATATGCTTGATGCCAATATCCTTCAGATTGCTGAAGGAGCAGAAAATATTGTTTCTGCTATGTTGAAAGTCATGTAGGATGGGTGTAGGGGCAAAGGTACCGGCAACTAGAAACAAGTAATATGAATAGTATTTTACAAATCTTTGGGATAAAGTACCCCATTATCCAGGCAGGAATGATCTGGTGCAGTGGTTGGAAGCTGGCATCAGCTGTGAGCAATGCCGGTGGACTGGGGCTGATCGGCTCGGGATCCATGTATCCAGATGTGCTTAAGGAGCATATTAAAAAATGCAAAGCCGCCACGGACAAACCTTTTGGCGTGAACCTTCCACTGATCTATCCCCAGATGGACGAGATCGTTCAGATCGTGATCGATGAAGGTGTTCAGATCGTTTTCACTTCCGCCGGAAATCCCAAAAAGTGGACCTCTCACTTCCAGGAACATGGGATTAAAGTAGCTCATGTAATTGCCAATGTGAAGTTTGCTAAAAAATGCGAAGAAGCTGGAGTGGATGTAGTGGTGGCTGAAGGCTTTGAGGCAGGCGGGCATAATGGGATTGAGGAAACAACAACCATGACCCTGATCCCCATGGTACGGGAAGCCATCAGTCTACCCTTGATCGCTGCCGGAGGTATCGCATCCGGCCAGGGGATGATGGCAGCCATGGCCCTGGGTGCAGACGGTGTACAGATAGGAAGTCGTTTTGTAGCTTCTGAAGAATCCTCTGCCCATGAGATGTTCAAAAAAAGTGTGGTTGAAGCCAATGATGGCGATACTTCCCTGATCTTTAAAAAACTAATTCCCGTCAGGTTGATAAAAAATGAATTCTACCAACGTGTTAAAGTGCTGGAAGATCGGGGAGCAAGCCGTGAAGAGCTGATGGAACTTCTGGGCAGGGGGCGTGCCAAATTGGGGATGTTTGAAGGTGATCTTCAGGAAGGAGAATTGGAGATCGGGCAAATAGCCGGACTTATCCATGAAGTCAAGCCTGCTGCGGACATACTTAGGAAGATCATGGATGAGTATGAGGAAACTCGCCGGAAATTAAGTAAGGAAGTGTATTAATCCCCTTATTTTTTTTACGCAATCCGTTACTTGAACCAAAACCCAGGCTGAAATGAGTTTTTGTTTTGAATTTCAGCTATTTTAATATCTTTGCTAGGCTAATATCAATAGGTATTCACAAAGCGACTTATCATGGATTTTTTATTTACCGAAGAACAGGAAATGATTCGCCAGGCAGCACGCGATTATGCCGAAAGGGAATTAATTAAAGATGTGCTTGAAAGAGATGCCAAAGCAGAAATGCCTCTGGAGCATGTTAAAAATCTAACTGAACTGGGATTTTTTGGAATGTTGGTCAGCCCTGAATGGGGAGGCGGCGGAATGGATACTTTGTCCTATGTTCTAGCCATGGAGGAATTATCAAAAGTTGATGCTTCAGTTAGTGTGATACTCTCGGTGCACAACTCACTTGCATGTTATGGGATTGAAAAATATGGAAATGACTTCCAGAAAGATAAATACCTGAGGCCAATGGCTACGGGAGATAAGATAGGTGCTTTTCTTCTTTCTGAACCTGAAGCGGGCTCAGATGCTACATCTCAAAGAACTACGGGTGTTGATAAAGGTGATTACTATCTGATAAATGGGACAAAAAACTGGATTACCAGTGCTAATCTTGCATCGACCTATTTGGTGATTTTGCAAACCCATCCTGAAAAGAAACACCATGGTATCAATGTACTGATCGTGGATAAGGATACCCCGGGCATTACGCTGGCCCCGCATGAAGATAAAATGGGTATGCGTAGTTCAGATACACATTCGGTTATGTTTACGGATGTAAAGGTCCCTAAGGAAAACCGCATCGGAGAAGATGGTTTTGGATTTAAATTTGCCATGAAAGCCCTTGAAGCAGGAAGAATAGGAATTGCATCTCAGGCGGTAGGCATTGCTGCCGGAGCCATGGAGAGGGCCATTCAATATTCAAAGGAAAGAAAAGCTTTTGGTAAACTGATTAGTGAACATCAGGCCATTGCTTTTAAATTAGCCGATATGGCGGTTAAAGTTGAGGCATCCAGGAATCTTGTTTACAAGGCTGCCTGGCTTAAGGATAACGGACAGCCATATGGTCTGGCCAGTGCGATGGCTAAACAATTTGCAGCTGATTCGGCCATGGAAGTGACCACAGAAGCCGTTCAGGTGCTTGGTGGCTATGGCTATGTGAAGGAATATCACGTTGAAAGGCTGATGCGAGAAGCAAAACTTACTCAGATTTATGAAGGCACCTCGGAAATTCAAAAAATTGTAATTTCGCGATCAATACTTAAGTAGTTTTGAGTTATGAGTTATGAGTTCGTTAGTAGTGAATAGTTTTAAAGTTAAACTCCTGACAGCCCATAGCTTTTCCTGAACGAAACCGAAGGGCTCAATACCCAATACCCGATTTTGAAAAATTAATATTAATCAATTATAATCATGAAAATCCTAGTTTGTATTAGTAATGTACCGGATACTACAACAAAAATCCGGTTTGCGGATAACAATACAGCTTTCGATCCTACAGGGGTTCAGTGGATCATCAACCCATGGGACGAGCTTGCGTTAACCCGTGCTTTAGAGCTGAAAGAGGCATTAGGCGGGGCGATCGAACAGATCACTGTTATTAATGTTGGACCTCAGACATCAGAACCAACCATCAGAAAAGCACTCGCAATTGGTGCTGATGATGCTGTTCGCATTGATGCCGAACCTTCAGATGCGTATGCCGTAGCTTCAAACCTCTCAGCATATGTTAAAGAAAATCCATATGATATCATCCTTTGCGGAATCGATTCCAGCGACTATAATGGCTCACTGGTAGGCGGGATGCTGGCGGAATTTCTTAGTCTTCCATCTGTTTCATCAGTATCGAAACTGGAAATTGAAGGCAATGACATCAAGCTTAATAGAGAGATTGATGGGGGATCAGAAGTTGTTTCCACAGCGATGCCTTTTGTAGCTGTTGTGCAAAAAGGAATAGCTCTTGAGCCAAGAATTCCTTCTATGCGCGGTATTATGATGGCCAGGAAAAAGCCCCTAAATGTAGTGGCAGCAGCCGGAGAAGCAGCCCTGACTGAATTTGTCAACTATGAACTTCCACCAGCAAAAGCAGCCTGTAAAATGGTTGATGCTGAAAATGTGAAGGAACTGGTAGACCTGCTCCACAATGAAGCCAAGGTAATTTAAACGTAACATTCAAAATTTAAAACTAAAATAATGTCTGTACTAGTATATACTGAAAATTGGGATGGCAAATTCAAGAAGTTGAGCTTTGAGCTGGTTTCTTATGCCAAACAGATTGCCAACCAATCAGGAACCACAGTCACAGCTCTGTCAATAGGTTCTGTGGATGAATCAGAATTGAAAAAGCTTGGAAACTTCGGAGCTGATAAAGTGCTATCAGTCGCTGATGATAGATTAAAGGTTTTGATCAACAAAGCCTATGCATCCGTGATTGCTGAGGCTGCTGAAAAAGAAGCGGCAAGTGTAATCATCCTTGCCAACAACTTCACCGGAAAGGCGCTTTCACCAAGGGTATCGGTTAAGCTTAAAGCAGGGATTGCATCAGGTGTAAATGCCGTTCCATCTTCTTTTGATCCCTTTACGGTAAGCAAGAAAGTGTTTACAGGGAAAGCATATGCCAATGTTGTTATAAAATCGGATATAAAGATTTTAACCTTATTCCAGAATTCAGTTGAAATTTCTGAAACCGTCGGTAATGCGACCATTGAAGCATTCAACCCCGCTCTTGATGATGCAGATTTTGCTACAAAAGTGCTTGATGCCAACAAGATCACCGGCAAAATTTTGCTTTCCGATGCGGAGGTCGTTGTTTCCGGTGGCCGTGGTATCAAAAGCGGTGACAATTGGGGCCCGCTCGAAGAATTGGCTGCAGAATTAGGAGCAGCACTTGCCTGCTCACGTCCTGTATCTGATGAAGGCTGGCGTCCTCATGAAGAGCATGTTGGGCAAACTGGTAAAGTCATTGCCCCCAATCTCTACTTCGCTATAGGTATTTCAGGTGCTATTCAGCATCTTGGTGGCGTGAGCTCATCTAAATGCATTGTGGCCGTGAATACCGATAAAGATGCGCCGATCTTCGAGACTGCTGATTACGGAATTGTAGGTGATGCACAAAAGGTCCTTCCTGAACTGATCAGTGCGATTAAAGAAATGAAGGCATCTTAAATGAAAATGGGGTCTCTTTGATCAATAGTTTCGTTTTTATTTTTGAAATAATCTTGATTTGCATAACTTTATAAGAAAATATAAAGCCATGCGAACCTTGATCTTATTGTTGTTCACAGTTTTTTTTGTCCAGGCCCAAAGTCAGGTCACCATTGAATCAGATGGGTTCTTTCATACTGGTTCTTTTGCCACAATTGCCAATGTGGGTGAAGCTCCTCCCGGATTTGACCCGGGAACTCCGGGGCCCGATCGTGTTTGGGATTTTTCAGGATTTGTTATGGATACAAGCTATTACATGCTTTTTTTGGATCCTGCAGAAACCCCTCATGGCAATGAATTTCCAAGCGCCAATATGGCTGTCAACAGAGTAAGCTATGTTGATTCGGCTTATTTCTATGCCATTCGAAATGATGAAGAATACACTCTTGTTGGCATGGCAGGACAGTTTGAACAATACAACAATGTGATTACCCACCTTACTCCACCTCAGATTGGGATTGAATTTCCGGTAAATTATCTTGATAGTATTGAGCAGTTGTGTCTTTTCGAATTCAAAATTGCCAGCACTGATCCACCCGTAGATTCCATCTGGGTAAGGACATGGATCGATTCCCATATTAAAATTGATGCCTGGGGAACGCTCACCAATCCTGTAGGAACCTATGATGTATTACGTTCTAAGGCAGTCTACGATAGAATAGATTCAGTTTGGGTATTGATCAACAGCGAATGGGGGCTCCTCGAGGTTGATGATGGTCAAAGGGTTGAATATGCATTTATGAGCGACACCGAGTATTACCCGGTTACGGAATTTGCTTCCGTAGGAGGCGGAAGCTATTATGGATGGTTTTCTTATTTGCTGAGCTTTGGCCCAATGCCTTTCATTTCTGAAAATCAGAATGAGCTTAGCCTTAAGATCTATCCGGTCCCGGTTAGTGATGAGCTTAATGCAAGCTGGACTGGAATGAAAAGCGGGAAGTTTGTCCTTTTTGATCTACAGGGGAAGCAAGTCTTGATGAAAGATTTTGAAAACACAACAGAGATCAGATTAAATACTTCATCTTTACCGGAAGGTTTTTACCTTTACGAAATATTATTTGCAGGGGCTAATGATAAAGTGACAGGAAAACTTATCGTACACTAAGCTTTTTTATGTACTGCAACTGAAAGTTATGAAGCCCTTTGAGGGCTCTTTACTTTCATTATTTATGAATTCAAATAGTTTGAGGAATGAAACATTTTATACTTTCCATGGTCTTGCTTTTTTCTTGTTTGATCGCATTTAACCAAATTACAATTTTATCCGACGATCTTTTGGATGTTGGCGATTCTGTTGTTCTGGCTAACGCAGATACCGTTCCTAGCGGATTTGACCCTGGCCCTCCGGGTGCCAACCTGCATTGGGATTTTTCAGGTATTGTAATGGATACAACATCGCAATTGAATTTTCTTGATCCGGCTACAACCCCTTACGCAGCAAGTTTCCCGAACTCGAATGTGGCCGTTGAAGGCATAGTCGATGGTTTAGGCTTGGAAGGATGGGCCTACGGAACCAAGAATTTATCATTCTTTCAAATAGATGGTGCCGGCGGTAGTTACGATATCTTTGACGATATTGTTGTGCCTTTTGACCCACCGGAGATTATGTTCGACTTTCCGATGAACTATCTTGACAGCTTGGATCAAACTACAACGATCGACCTGAGGCTTGATAGTCCGGATCCTGCAGCTGATTCAATCCGAATAAAAGTTGTTACTTCTGTTGAATCCAGGATCGATGCCTGGGGCGAACTGACTACACCCGTCTGGACAGGAGAAGTCCTTCGCCGGCGCGATGTAAGAGTAACCACTGATTCATCCTGGGTGAAGCTGTTTTTCTTCTGGCTGTTCCTTGAAACAAATACCAATACAAGCGTTACCTATATGTATATGGCCAATGACCTCGGATATCCGGCATTGCAATTCAATTCCAATATTGAAGGGACAGAATACAGCATGGTCAACTATCTGTTGAATGCGGGTGTGGGGGAAGCAGAACTACCTGCACTTAGCCAGCTTGCCTTCGATGTATTTCCTAATCCTGCACATGATATTATTTACTGCAAACTGAATGATTCATTTGAAGGACAGCTGATCATCTACAGCATGACCGGCAAGCAAATGAACCAGCAAGCAGTAACCATCAATCAGCAGAAATTTAAACTTAATGTCTCGGATTATCCGGCTGGGATGTATCAAATGGTATTAATAGCTAATGGCGGGGATGTTTCGGCGAAGAAGTTTGTGGTGTACTAATATTTATAGGTATTTGCTGTCGATGGAATAAATTGATTTATTCAGAAATTTCCATTTCGGATTGAAATCAGATATCAGTGTATCCTTTTTCTATCTTCGGTAGCTTTTGATTTTCTTTTCCCGAAAATTCAAATATGTTGCATTCATAAGTGAAACGAATTCATGATTGGGAGCCATTCATTCCCATTCTTATTCCTTGTTCTTTATTCTCTATTCTACAACCCCAGTCCCAGACTTACGAGCTCGACAATATCATAATTCTTCATGTCCTCCTCACGGTTCTTATACTTGATGCCATCAGTCATCATAACCATGCAGAATGGGCATGCTGTGGCCACAATATCAGCTTTACATTCAATAGCATCCTCTATCCTTTCTATGAAGACTTCCTTATCACCTTTCTCCGCCTCTTTGAACATCTGACCGCCACCGGCACCACAGCATAAAGCAAAGCTTTTATTTCGTTTCATTTCTACCATCTGGCTTCCTTCTATTGCTTCAATAACAGGATTTCCAGCAATCAATGCGGTCGGACATCGGGGCTTTATATTCATTATTGGCCCTGCCCAAATAGCAAGGGTCGTGGAATGCGATCTTCTTACCGGCAAATCCATTTGAATTCAGCTTAATGTTGCCGTCCTTGATCATTTTACTCAAGAACTGACTGTGATGGATTACTTCGAAGTTCCCTCCCAGATCAGGATATTCATTTTTAAATGTGTTGTAATCATGCGGACAGGCGGTAAGGATCTTTTTCACCCCGTACATTTCCATAGTTTCTATTATCATAAGGGCCTGCATCTGGAATAACATCTCATTCCCGGCCCTCCTGGCAACATCCCCGCTGTCGACCTCTTCGGTTCCGAGAACTGCATAGTCAACTTTCATGTGATTCAATACTTTGATCAACTCTTTTGATACTTTCTTATACCTGTCGTCGAAGGCCCCGGCGGAGCCGATCCATAAGAGGTATTCAGGGCTTTTACCCGCAGCTTGCAGATCGGCAATTATCGGGACTTCCAGTCCATCAGCCCAAAGCATTCTGTCTTCGGGAGAGAACTGCCAGGGGGCCCCATTGTTTTCAATATTTGAAAAGATGGCATTAAGCTCGCCGGGAGCTGCCGATTCTTCCATAACCAGGTACCGTCTCATGTCAACGATCAAGCTGGGATGATTGATGTTGATCGGGCATTCCTGTGCGCAGGCATTGCAAGTTGTACATGCCCATAATTCTTCTTCTGAGATATAACTTCTAACTAATGATCTGTCATCAGTATATGCTTTGTCTTTTACCAGACCGGGTCCCTTTTCCTTCATACGTGCCCTGAGATCCATGAGTACCTTTCGGGGTGAAAGCAATTTCCCGGTTGTATTGGCGGGGCATACGTCAGTACACCGACCGCATTCGGTACAGGCAAGGGAATCAAGATAGTTTTTCCATGTTACATCCTCCACATCAAACACTCCAAAACGGGATTCCTGTCCTTCTTCTTCAGGTGGTGGATCAGCAAATGCAGCATTTGGATCCATCATGAGTTTAACTTCCTTGGTGATCTCAGGCATGTTAGGGAGGTAGCCCAATGGTTCAAGCCTGCTAAGGAAAACATTAGGCACCGACATAAATACGTGGAAATGTTTTGAATAGGGAAGTATATTGGCAAAGAGGAAGATAAGTAGTATGTGAGCCCACCAGTTGATCTCATGCCAAAGATGTGCATGACCTTCAGGCAGTGCCCCGACCAATCCGGCAATGTATTCACTAACAGGGTATACCCCAGCAATCTCATGTCCCAAGGAATTCATATAGAGTACATAGAATGTATTCATGCCTAACAGACTCAGCATAAGCAATCCGATCAGTGTAAGGGCTACATTGGCATCCATGTGTGATTTATGGGTCATTTCAATACCCGAGAAGCGTTTTACATGAAGGAATAGCCTCCTGAAAAGAAAGGCAATGATCATCAATGCAATGATAAATGCAAAAATGTCCCCCAGGCCGAATATGATATTGTAAACAGTTCCCAGGGCAGAAAATACCCGCTCGGTCCCAAACAAACCATCAATAATCATCTCAATACTTCCGATGAGGATCACGATAAATCCCCACCATACAAGTGCATGCATCAATCCCAATACCGGCCGCCTGAATATTTTTGTTTGTCCGAAGGCTACGGTCATCATCACCATGAAGCGCTTTCCCCAGTTCTTTACAGGGAAGGGCTTGGTGAGTTTAAAGAGACGAAAAACCCGGAATGAAGTGTAGGCAAAAACGCCAAGGGTAATCAGGATACTAAGGGCAAAAATAATTTGTTTTGTCATAAGTGTCTGGTATTAAGATTGGTGCGCCTAACATGTAAATATAAACAATATTAAGAATAATATCTTTTAGAATATGTTTAAATTATTGGTTGGTGGAGGAGAGGCCTCACAGGTCCCCAGACCTGTGAGGTCGTAAAAAAATCATATATTTGCTTTCATTCCAAATTATTGTGAGAAAATGAACAAGCAACCGGAGATATATAAACCAAAAAATCACGTTAGGATCGTTACAGCAACCTCCCTTTTCGATGGACATGACGCTGCCATTAATATCATGCGCAGGATCATCCAGGGAACAGGTGTGGAGGTCATTCACCTTGGACATGACAGATCAGTGAAAGAGATCGTGGATTGCGCCATACAGGAGGATGTACAAAGCATTGCCATCACCTCGTATCAGGGGGGGCATATTGAATATTTTAAGTATATGCTTGATTTGCTGAAAGAGAATGGTTGTGGACACATTAAAATTTTTGGTGGAGGCGGAGGCGTGATCCTCCCCGAAGAAATGGAAGAACTCCACAATTATGGTATTACCAGGATATATTCCCCCGATGATGGAAGAAATATGGGATTGCAGGGAATGATCAATGAAGTAGTAAAGAATTCGGATTATCCCTCCGGGAAGAACATAACAGTAACAAAAAAAGACATAGAGAATAAGAATATTTACGCAATATCACAGCTAATATCTGCATGTGAGAATTATCCGGATGAGGTAGTTGGTTTGCTTAAGGAATTAGGTGATAAATCCAGGAATTCTCCGGTACTCGGAATTACAGGGACAGGTGGTTCAGGTAAGTCATCTCTGGTGGATGAGATTGTAAGGAGATATCTGGATGATTATCCGGATAAAACCATTGGGATTATATCGGTAGACCCATCAAAGAGAAAGACCGGTGGTGCGCTGCTGGGTGATCGGATCAGGATGAATTCCATTAATGACAACAGGGTTTATATGCGTTCCCTGGCTACGAGGCAATCAAACCTGGCTATGTCAAAGTATGTGAAAGATGCTGAAGCAATCCTTCAGGCTGCCGGTTTTGACCTTATCATCCTGGAAACATCAGGTATCGGACAGTCGGATACGGAAATTATAGATCACAGCAATCTCTCCATGTATGTTATGACGCCGGAATATGGCGCTGCTACACAACTTGAGAAGATTGACATGCTTGACTTTGCAGATATTATTGCACTCAATAAATTTGATAAGCGAGGAGCGCTGGATGCACTTCGTGACGTGAAGAAGCAATATATGAGGAATCATCAGTTGTTTGATTCAAGCCCTGATGATATGCCAGTGTTTGGGACCCAGGCATCACAATTTAATGACCCGGGAGTGAATCAGCTCTACCGCTCCATTATGGAACGCATTAATGAGATATCAGGAGGTAAATTCAAAATCAGCCTGGAGGTATCCAATGAGATGTCGGAGAAGATCTATATCATCCCTCCAAAAAGGGTAAGGTATTTGTCTGAGATATCAGAAACCATTCGCGATTACAACTCCTGGACAGATTCTCAGGCTGAAGTGGCCCAACGAATGTATGCAATCCACGAATCGAAAGAAATATTGACAGCAAAGGGAATCCCAACCGATGATCTCGAAACAGTATATGAAGATATTAAGTTGGACCTGGATCCCCGTAATAAAGAGATTATCAGTAGCTGGGACGAAAAGGTCAATTCTTACAAGGAGAGCGAATTTGTTTTTAAGGTCAGGGATAAAGAGATCAGGATGGATACCCATACCGAATCTCTTTCGCATATCAGCATACCTAAGATCACCTTGCCCCGCTATAAAGGCTGGGGCGATATCCTTAAATGGAATTTGAGAGAAAATGTTCCGGGTGAATTTCCATTTGCTGCCGGAGTATTCCCTTTTAAAAGGGAAGGAGAAGATCCAACCCGTCAGTTTGCGGGTGAAGGTGGCCCTGAGCGTACCAACAAGCGCTTTCACTACCTTTCACTTGGTATGCCAGCGATCAGACTTTCTACTGCTTTTGATTCTGTAACACTTTACGGGCGTGACCCCGATCTTCGCCCTGACATTTATGGAAAAATTGGTAATTCGGGTGTTTCAATTTCTTGCCTTGATGATGCCAAAAGATTGTATTCAGGATTCGATCTTGTTGATCCCAAAACTTCGGTTTCCATGACCATAAATGGACCTGCACCTACACTGGTAGGTTATTTTATGAATGCAGCCATTGATCAGCAATGTGAAATGTATATCCGTGAAAACGGCATTGAAAAAGAAATAAATGCCAGAATTGATGCTATCTTTAAGGAAAGAGGCACGAAAAGGCCTGCTTATAATGGTACTATACCCGAAGGACATAATGGACTTGGTTTGCTGCTTCTTGGAGTAAGCGGGGATATGGTACTCCCTGCTGAAGTTTACAACAAGATCAAGGCAGATACCATTTGCAGGGTGCGTGGTACGGTTCAGGCTGACATCCTTAAGGAAGATCAGGCTCAGAATACCTGTATTTTCTCCACTGATTTTGCCTTGAAGATGATGGGCGATGTGCAGGAGTACTTTAACGAGAATTATGTGCGGAATTTCTATTCTGTTTCAATCTCCGGTTATCACATAGCGGAAGCTGGTGCCAATCCTGTTACGCAGCTTGCACTGACCCTGGCCAATGGGTTCACCTATGTTGAGTACTATGTGTCCCGTGGAATGGATATCAATGCATTTGCCCCCAACCTGTCGTTTTTCTTCTCAAATGGAATCGACCCCGAATATTCGGTTCTTGGCAGGGTGGCCAGGCTGATCTGGTCGAAAGCCATGAAATTAAAATATGGTGCAAATGCTCGCTCACAGAAATTAAAATACCACATTCAAACTTCCGGCCGTTCCTTACATGCTCAGGAAATAGATTTTAATGATATCAGAACAACGCTTCAGGCTTTGTATGCCATTTATGATAACTGTAATTCTTTACATACAAATGCATATGATGAAGCCATTACAACGCCTACCGAAGAATCTGTACGGAGGGCCATGGCCATTCAGATGATCATCAATCATGAACTCGGGCTGGCCAAGAATCAAAATCCATTACAAGGCTCGTTTATTATAGAAGAATTAACCGATCTGGTTGAAGAAGCAGTCCTAATGGAATTTGACAGGCTTACAGAAAGAGGAGGAGTCCTGGGTGCCATGGAAACAATGTACCAGAGAGGTAAGATCCAGGAAGAATCCCTGTATTATGAAACATTGAAACATACCGGAGAATTACCAATCATGGGGGTGAATACCTTCCTTTCCAGCAAAGGAAGCCCTACCATTATCCCGGGTGAGGTAATCCGTGCAACAGCAAAAGAAAAGGAACAACAGATAAACACGATAAGAGAATTGCATAAAACCTGGGAAACTGAAGCATCCGCTCATATGGAAGACCTTAAGAGGAGGACCTTTCAGAATGATAATGTGTTTGAAGGGATTATGGAAGCAGCCAAATATTGTTCGATCGGACAAATATCACTGGCACTCTTTGAAGTAGGCGGACAATACAGAAGGAATATGTAATACCCATGAATGTACAGTTTGATACGACTATATTATGAGTCATTGGTTAGAAGAAGCTGAGCGCAAGATAAGCCAGGATGACGAGAAATTATCATTGGAAAACAAGCTCAAGGCCCGAAAAGAAGGCATTCGCATAAATTATCTTGAGAATAAGGCTTACTATGATGGCTTTATTTCGCAGCTTGAGGAGATTTCTGTCAGGATAAATGAACTTCCGCTTGAATACAGGATGGTATTTGGAAAATTGAATTTCAATTCCAAAGAATCAAGCCTCGGAAATAAGCTCTATTACATTACCAGCAGTCAAAGAATCAAGAAACGCTTATATAAAGGTGTCTTGAATTTCTTTAAGAAACATCATTTTAAGTATATACGCGTGGCTTATTTTACGGTGTCGCGACATCCTGGCCTGATCGACATCGAACTGAAGGAAAACTTATTGCTAAGATTTCGTATGAAAGCCAATGGGGATCGTAAAAAATCAAGTATTAGGAAGAACAAGCAGGGCGATAAAAAAGATCAGCTGATTCGTCTGAATATGAAAGAAATGAGCAAGGAAAAAGCAATGGAAATCATCGATTGGCTGGTATTTAAGAAGGAAATGGAAGAAATCTCTTTCCTGTCAAAAGAGGATCAGGTGGGATCTTCATTATCCTCATAATTTTCATATAAAAAGCTATTGTACGGATATCTTTTTATATGGATCTTTTTTACTTCTTTATATAATGTTTTTCGCAGCTCATCAATGTTTGTCCTTTTTTTTGCCGAAATAAAAACACAATTCTCATCGGCGCCCATCCATGTTTTTCTGAGGTCTTCAAGAGAATAGTTCTCTTTTTCTACAGCCGTGAGATCGTCATCATCCTTCTTAATAAAAGTATAGGCATCCACTTTATTGAAAACCATCAGCGTTGGTTTATCGGATGCTTTTATTTCTGTAAGTGTATTCTTAACGGTCTCGATCTGATCTTCAAAATCGGAATGCGAAATATCAACCACATGAACAAGAATATCGGCTTCCCTTACTTCATCCAATGTGGATTTGAATGATTCGATCAGACTATGCGGAAGTTTGCGAATAAATCCAACCGTGTCGGATAACAGGAAAGGAAGGTTTTCCAGTACTACCTTCCTGACGGTTGTATCGAGTGTTGCAAAGAGTTTATTTTCAGCAAAAACCTCGGATTTACTCATCAGGTTCATCAGTGTGGATTTCCCTACATTGGTGTATCCTACAAGGGCAACCCTTACAAGCTTTCCACGGTTTTTACGCTGGGTGGCTTTTTGCTTATCGATCAGTACAAGCTTCTTTTTAAGCAATGATATCCTGTCGCGAATAATCCGCCTGTCAGTTTCAATTTCTGTTTCACCAGGCCCCTTTAGTCCGATACCGCCCTTTTGTTTTGAAAGATGGGTCCACATGCGGGTAAGTCGTGGGAGGAGGTATTCATATTGTGCCAGTTCAACCTGTGTTTTGGCATGTGCAGTCCTGGCGCGGCCGGCAAATATATCCAGGATAAGGTTGTTCCTGTCGAGGATCTTGCATTCCAGAATTTTTTCAATATTCCTGATCTGTGACGGACTCAACTCATCATCAAATACCGCTATGTCAATTTCATTATCTTTAACATAATTTTTGATCTCATCCAGTTTTCCAGACCCGACAAAAGTCCTTGGATCAGGAAAGTCGAGGGATTGCAGGAAGGTTTTTACAGCAATTCCTCCGGCAGTATCCACGAGAAAAGCAAGTTCATCAATATGCTCATCTACACTGCGGCGACTATCCTCTCTGCATATGACACCAATGAGGACAACACTTTCTTTTACGACTTTTATTTCTGTGGATTCCGGCATTAAAAAGGTTTAAAACCTATGATCTCGCGAACTTCCCTTATGGTTTTTGAAGCACTTTCCCTGGCTGCTTCAGCTCCGCGAGCTGTTACCTTATGTAAGTATTCTGTATCCTTTTCGAGATTGAGAATCTTTTCTCTGAAAGGCGCTGTAAAGGAGATCATGTCTTCGGCCAATTGTTTCTTTAGGTCGCCATAGCGGATCCTGCAGTTATTGTATTCCTCATCGAAGAATGAAATTGTTTCCGGCTTTGATACCACTTCCATGAGTGTAAAGAGGTTTTGTATAGTTTCCGGTTTCTCCTGATTCATCTCGGTCGGGCCACTGTCGGTTACGGCACGCATTACCTTTTTGCGGATGATTTCTGCTTCATCTGCCAGGAAGATGGCATTGCCTTCCCCTTCGGATTTACCCATTTTACCTGCTCCGTCGAGGCCGGGAATCTTTACAAGGGCCTCTCCGAAATTGTATGCTTGGGGAATTGGGAAATAGTCTTCTTTAAACATCCTGTTAAAACGACGTGCAAAGGTGCGCATCATTTCAAGATTCTGTTCCTGATCCTTGCCTACAGGCACCTTTGCTGCCTTATGAATGATTACGTCAGCTGCCATCAAAGTAGGATAGGTAAGCAAGCCTGCATTTACATTTTCAGGTTGTGATCTGACCTTATCCTTGAAGGATGTGCATCGTTCCAGTTCACCGAGGTAAGCATTCATGTTTAAGAGCAGGTATAGTTCTGCTATCTCCGGAACATCACTTTGAATATATATTATGGCTTTTTCAGGATCAATGCCGGCTGCCAGGTATTCAACCAGTACACTTTTAACATTCCCATGGAGATCGCTGGGGGTGGGATGGGTAGTAAGTGAATGATAATCAGCAATGAAAAAATAGCAGTGATTGTTTTCCTGCATTTTAACAAAGTTCTTCATCGCACCGAAATAATTCCCAAGGTGTAGGTTTCCTGTTGGCCTGATGCCACTAACAACTGTTTCCATACTACAATACTAAATCTTTAATTCTTCACCATTCTTATCATAAATATGATATTCCAGGAAATGAAAGTTACTATTCTTTTTTAGGATGATTTTCTTGCCAAGCTTTCGTTGCCACTTTGAGCGTACGGATGTTAAAAATCCTTTTTTAAGGTAGGCATGCAGAAATGGATGTACTTCCAGGGTCACCTGCTTTTCATTCTGTTCCTTTACAAGGTAAGATATGTTGTTTTCAATTTCATCAGTGATGATAATGCTTGGCTTAATTTTGCCTGTTCCTTCACATGAAGGGCATTTCTCCAGAGTTTCAATCGTCATTTCCGGACGCACACGCTGGCGGGTGATCTGTATCAATCCAAATTTACTTGGAGGAAGAATAGTGTGCTTTGCACGGTCTTTCGCCATCTCATCCTTTAACCGCTGGAACAATTCCCTGCGGTGTTTGCTTTCCAACATATCGATAAAATCGACAACAATGATCCCACCCATATCACGAAGCCTGAGCTGCCTGGCAATTTCAGCTGCCGCTTCAAGATTTACTTCAAGTGCATTGGTTTCCTGTGAGTTTTGCTTATTGACCCGATGCCCGCTGTTTACATCAATAACGTGAAGGGCTTCTGTATGCTCAATAATCAGATAGACACCGCTTTTTATTGTTACTGTTTTTCCAAATGAGCTTTTTATTTGCTTCTCGATTCCAAAATGCTCGAAAATAGGTGTCTTGCCTTTGTGAAGCTTAACGATATCGAGCTTCTGTGGGGCGATCTTATTGATAAAGCTTCTTATTTCTTCGTAAAGATCAGGGTCGCCAACGTACACACTGTTAAATGATTCGTTCAGCATATCCCGGAGGAGTGCCGATGTACGATCCAATTCACTAATGACCTTCGCAGGGGGTTTAAGCGTACGAATTTTGCGTGTCAGAATGGCCCATTTTTTAACAAGGCTCTTAAGATCCGCATCAAGATCTGCAACAAGCTTATCCTCAGCCACTGTACGGATGATCACACCCATATTGTTTGGCTTGATACTCATGATCAATCGCTTTAAGCGATTCCGTTCATCAACGCTTTTAATTTTCTGAGAGATGGAAATACGGTTCGAAAATGGTACCAGTACCAGATATCTTCCTGCAAATGATATCTCTGATGAGATTCTTGGCCCTTTTGTTGAAATAGGCTCTTTTACGATCTGAACAACAACTTGCTGATTGGTTTTCAGTACATGGGAAATCTTGCCTGTTTTGTCAATATCAGCCTCGAGTTTAAAATTGCTGATATCAGGGTGAGGCCCTTTGGGGGCAGAAGCCATCCTGGCAAATTTACTCAACGACCTGACCTGTGGCCCAAGATCGAGGTAATGCAGGAAGGCATCTTTTTCATAGCCAACATCAATAAATGCAGCATTCAAGCCAGGCATTATTTTTCTTACCCGGCCAAGGTAAACATCGCCGACAGCATAATTGTTGTCGACTTTTTCTTTGTGAAGTTCAACAAGGAATTTATCCTCCAGCAAAGCAATATCAACCTCATTCTTAAACGAATTAATGATCAATTCCTTTTCCACGGTAGTAGGTTTAAAATGCATAACCACTGATATAAAGCATACCAATGATCAAAAAACAAGAAAGGCGGCATGGAAAAGCGGTAGGGTCGAAACCAATAAAACAATTGCATAATGCATAAACTGCATTATGCAATTGTCAGTTATTTCTTCTTATGTCTATTTTTTCTCAAGCGTTTTTTCCGCTTGTGGGTTGACATCTTATGTCTTTTCTTCTTTTTCCCGCTTGGCATAATAATTTCTTTTTAAGACGATTATTTTACTTTGTTTTTCACCTCATTGACAAAGGTCTTAGCAGGCTTGAAAGAAGGAATGAAATGTTCCGGAATAATGATTGTGGTATTCTTTGAAATGTTTCTTCCGGTTTTCTGAGCCCTTTTCTTAACTGTAAAACTGCCGAATCCTCTAAGGTAAACATTTTCTCCGTTACCGAGTGATCCTTTTACAGCTTCCATAAAAGATTCTACTGTTGCTTGTACTGCAACTTTTTCAATTCCTGTCTTGTTTGCAATATCTGCTACGATTTCTGCTTTTGTCATGATATATTTTTTAAGTAGTTAAACGTAAATTTCTTCTTGTGGGCTGCAAAGATAAAATATTTTTGAAAACAATCTTATTTCAAACAATATTTTTTATTTCTAATTATCTCTATATAAATTTGTTCCCTTAACAAATGTGCATTGCAAAACATATATTATCGTGGTATGAAAGTACACGTAGAAAGCTTCCCTGGAGGGATACTCGTGATCCTTATTTAATATGGTTGTCTGAAATAATATTGCAACAAACAAGGGTAGATCAGGGATTGGATTATTATAATAAATTTTCAAAAAAATATCCAACTGTCCAGAAATTAGCAGATGCACAGGAAAAAGAGGTGCTGAAATTATGGCAGGGACTGGGATATTACTCCAGGGCAAGAAATCTTCTTTTTGCGGCAAATCAGGTGATAAGTGAATATAACGGAACATTCCCGGGTTCTTACGAATCCTTGAAAGAATTAAAAGGGGTAGGTGATTATACCGCTGCGGCCATCGCTTCAATTTCATTTAATGAGATTGTTCCGGTGGTGGATGGAAATGTGAAAAGAGTGATTTCCAGATTATTTGGAGTGAGCGCTTCCGGGAGTGAACTTCACAATGAGGTGAAAATCCTGATGGGTGAACTGATCGATCCTGACAGCCCCGGTGATTTTAACCAGGCTGTAATGGAATTTGGTGCCTTGCAATGCACTCCTCAGAACCCTCAATGTACAGAGTGTATTTTTAATAAAGAATGCTTTGCCTACAATCACAATCTTGTGGATGCTTTACCTGCCAGGTCTCTAAAAAATAAGCCCCGAATACTTTATTTTAATTATCTGGTAATGATTAATCATGGGAAAAGGAAACAAATAATCATAAAGAAAAGACAGGAGAAGGGCATCTGGAGAAATTTATACGATTTCCCTCTTCTTGAGACTGACAGTGAAGTGTCGGAATCTGATGTCAGCCAATTAAATCCCTGGAAAGGGTTTTTGGGGAATGAACATTCTGTTTCAATATGTAGCAAAGAGTATAAACATCAACTAAGCCACCGGACAATTTTGGCAAGATTTCATATCATTTATGTTGAGAATTTAAATGAAATGAAACGTCCGCCGGACTGGGAACTTATTTCCTTATCTGAACTGGCAACCTTTCCGGTTCCGCGCCTTATTGATCGGTTTCTCAAAGAATATAACTTGTTGGCTTAAGGTCTAATCTTTAGTGCCTTGTCTTCACGATGCAGGCTTTTTTTAAAAAAACATCATTCAAAAAGTGCGACATTTTGCCGAAATGGGTATTAATAGATATGAGCGCTTGACGATTGCCCTGAATGCTGACGAGGGCATCACTAAATTAACTAAATTTGTAATCTAAATTAAAACGAAGAAAAATGGCTGGAATTAATAAAGTTATACTGGTAGGAAACCTGGGAAAAGATCCTGAAGTGAAAACCCTGGAAAGTGGAGCAAAAGTTGTAAACTTCTCATTGGCAACTTCTGAAACATATAAAAACAAGGATGGGCAAAAAGTTACCCAAACCGAATGGCACAACATCGTTTTGTGGCGCGGACTGGCTGATATCGCTGAAAAATACCTGCAAAAAGGAAACCAGGTATACATCGAAGGAAAGATTAAAACCAGGTCGTGGGATGATAAGGATGGCGTCAAGAGATATACAACCGAAATTCAGGGTGACAACCTGACAATGCTTGGCGGAAGGCGTGATGCGGAGGATAATTCACAAAGCAATACACCATCCAAAGATACAGGCCCGGATGTTGATGTGAGTGACGAGAAAGATGATCTGCCATTTTAATCTTTCTTCTTCATACCGGGGTTTAGGCCCTGAAATGATCAGGAAAATTGAATGGAATACTGAAATACGTAATTTTGGAGTTGTAATTTATACCGCTGCTATTATGGTAGCGGTATAATTTTTACTAGTTTTGTTTTGTAAAACAGCATTAATCGACTGCAATTAAATAAAATACCTTGGAAGAACCTGCTTCTGCCCATTATTTGCTAAATGCCCACTTTTATCTCCTGGATGCATTTGTACAGCCTTTTTCAATGCAAATACTGATTTCTTTATTGGTTTTGCTGGTCTTATTGTTTTTTTCTGCCATGATTTCAGGATCTGAAATTGGTTTTTTCTCACTCAACCCTCAGCAGCTCAACAATATAAAGGAAAAAGGAACGGTTAAGAGTAAGCTGGTGCTTACCTTGTTGGAAAGACCTAAGCGTCTGCTGGCCACTATCCTGATTGCCAATAATTTTGTAAATGTTGCCATCGTCATCCTGTCAAGTTACATCATGGCTTTGTGGTTTAACGTGGCATCATTCCCCATATTGGCCTTTGTTCTTCAGGTAATTGTTATCACCTCACTCATCTTGCTTTTTGGTGAAATTCTGCCTAAGATGTATGCCAGTGTTCACCCCTTAAAAATGGCTCATCTCATGTCAGGAGTGCTGCGCTTTCTGGTTAAAGTGTTTTATCCTTTCAGTTCATTATTAGTGAAATCGGCCTCATATCTTAGTAAAAAACTTGCCAATAAAGGCTATGCCTTATCACGTAGTGAATTGTCGGATGCAATTGAGATAACTGCTGGTGAATCTACCCCTGAAGAAGGAAAGAAAATATTGCAGGGTATTGTAAAGTTTGGGGATATTGAAGTAAAAGAGATCATGCATCCAAGGCTGGATGTGGTTGGACTGGAAATGGGCGCTGCCTTTTCGGAAGTGTTGCAGGTTATTGTTGATTCGGGCTTCTCAAGGATACCCGTATATGAAGAAAGTTTCGATAATGTAAAAGGGATTATATATGTAAAGGACCTTCTGTCTCATATTGATGAAGATCCTGATTTTTATTGGCAGGGCCTGATCCGTGATGCCTTCTTTGTTCCTGAAAATAAAAAGATCAATGATCTTTTACAGGAATTTCAGGAAAGAAAAATTCATTTAGCCATTGTGGTTGATGAGTATGGAGGAACATCGGGTATCATTACCCTGGAGGATGTCCTGGAAGAAATTGTAGGTGAAATCACAGATGAGTCCGACAAAGAAACAGAGACATTTGTGTATACAAAGATCGATGAAAACACATTTATTTTTGAAGGCAAAACAACCATTAACGACTTCTGTAAAATCATTGATGTAAGGGACCACATCTTTGACGACGTTAAAGGAGAGTCCGATTCCCTTGCAGGACTGATCCTTCAACTGGAAGGCAAGTTTCCGGATAAAGGGAATGAAACACGATTCCTGAATTATACCTTTAAAACACTTGAAGTTAACCTGAAACGGATTAAACGTATTGAAGTGAAAATTAAGAGGGATTCATATGAATAGGTTCTCAAGCATAATGCTGATATTCCTGGCATCTCTACTTATCAATGCCTGCAATGAAACCTATACCCCCAAACCAAGAGGGTATTTTCGTATTGACCTTCCGGATCATAGCTATTCTTTATTTTCCGGGGATTTTCCCTACTCTTTTGAGTACCCGGACTATGCCGAAATAGGAGCTGATCCATATGCCCCTGATCAGCCATATTGGCTGAATATCGACTTCCCGGACTTTGAAGGGAGGATACACCTTAGTTACAAAGTTATCGATGGCAATCTTGCTGAATACCTCGAGGATTCACGCCAATTTGTGATGAAACACATTCCCAAAGCTAGCGCGATCAATGACTCGCTCATCCTCGACAGGGATAAAAATCTTTATGGTCTTGTATACCAGATTGAAGGCATGGGTGCAGCCTCCCCATGCCAGTTTTTTATCACTGATAGTACAACTCACTTTGTAAGAGGAGCACTGTACTTTGATGTTGTTCCGAACAATGATTCCCTGGCCCCGGTTATTAACTTTCTTCGAAAGGATATTGAACATCTTCTAAGTACGTTTGAGTGGAAATAAAATAAGCGGGTGTATTGGAGTCCATAAAGGGCTTAGAATTTCAATCCCGGGGTATCGCTTTTTATGGAGGGTATAAAGGGCCTTTAATTTAAAAAAAACATTTTTCAGATTGACGGCTTTTAGGGAAACCTAAAAAAAGCTTTTTCGTTTAAAAATGGTAGGATCGTTTAAGTGTTGCTCAATTTTACTTACTTTTGGGTTCAACTAAAAAACCAGACACCTTCTGATATATCAAATAAGCAACGTGATAGAAACCATCAAAATAGGAACCCTTAAATGGCATCATGTCCTGAATCCGGATGAGGAGGATTTGACGTTTTTTGAAGAAAACTTTCACTTTCACCCACTTGATCTTGAAGATTGCCGCTCTAAGCTGAATCAACGGCCAAAAGTGGATATTTATGATGATTACTATTTTATGATTCTGCACTTTCCGAGTTTTGACAAATCAGGAAAATTTCTTCAGACAAAAGAAGTAAAGATATTTTGGGGTGAAGATTATGTCATAACGATAGGAAGTTCCTATTGGGTTGTAATGAACATGTTTAAGGATGCCCAGGCTCAGCAAGCCAGGAAAGAAGATTTTGAGATCGGTACCAGTGATGCCTTGCTTTATCATATCCTCGAACGCCTGATGCGCGAAACCATGATTTTGCTCAGAAAGGTAGGCAATGATGTTGAATTCCTGAATACAGAGCTTTTCAATACAAAATCCAGGGAAACCATCGAAAGAATTTCTGTCACCCGAAAGAACATTATCCTGCTTAATACAATCTTTAAGCCTCAACTGCCGCTTTTCCAGCGCTTCGAAATTGGGAAGATCGAGGGGTATGCTGAAAATATGGAAGATTATTGGGGCAATATCCTTGACTACTATCAGAAGATGTGGGATATGACCGAGGATTATCAGGAATTGATCGAAGGCCTCTCAAAAACCTTTGACTCACTCCAGGCTTATAAGATCAATGATATCATGAAAGTGCTTACCTTCTTTTCTACCATCCTGCTTCCACTTACATTTATTACCGGATTGTACGGGATGAATGTAGGGCTGCCTCTTCAGGATGATCCGCACTCATTCTTCATCGTTCTTGGCTCAATGATGGTGATTGCCGCAGTTATGCTGATCTATTTCAAACGAAAAAACTGGATTTAAAGCTTCTTTATTCCTGTTTCCCTATTGATTCAAGATGGATAAGATTAAATACCTTTTTAATGAATTCGCTGTTCAATTGAAGTGAACTTGCTTTTGATAAACGATCTTCTAATACAGCTGCCCAACGCTCAGGCTGAAGTGGAGCCAGGTTCTGATTCTTTTTGATCTTACCAATCATTTCTGCCACTTCCATCCTTTTTGATAACAATTCCAGCAGCTGACCATCAATTTCATCTATGCTTGTACGATAGTTTTCCAGCGAATTATTTGCCGAACCGCTTTCTATATTGCGAATCACTAATGATTCAATCATTTTTTTGAAAGCTGAAGGTGAAATTTGCTGTGCTGTATCGGTAAGTGCTTTGTCAGGGTCAATATGGGTTTCCACCATTAGGCCATCCATTCCAAGATCAAGTGCTTTCTGGGAGATACCCGGGATCAATTCCCTTTGGCCTCCAATATGGCTTGGGTCGCACAGCATCGGCAGGTGCGGGAATAATCTTTTAAGTTCTATGGGAATCTCCCACAATGGCAGGTTGCGATAAGGTTTGCTTGAGAATGAATCAAAGCCCCTGTGTATGACAGCAATGTTCCGGATTCCTGCATTTTGAAGCCGTTCGATTCCTCCCACCCAAAGGCTGAGATCGGGATTAACCGGGTTTTTAATCATAACACATACATCGCTGCCGGCAAGGACCCTGGCGATGTCGTCCACCATAAAAGGGCTTACCACTGTGCGTGCACCGATCCACAGCATATCAACACCAGCCTCCAGACAGGCTTCAGCATGACTGGGAACTGCGATCTCAACAGCAAGTTTCAGTCCATGCTTTTCTTTAACTTCCTTAAGCCAGGAAAGACCTTTCGTGCCAACACCTTCAAAGTCACCAGGTCTTGTGCGCGGTTTCCAGAGCCCGGCCCGATAGGCGATAAGGCCTGGTATTCCCGACAGGGCTTCAGCAGTACGGATAATTTGTTTGCGCGATTCTGCAGAGCAAGGCCCGGCGATGAGTACAGGGCGAGTTGCATCCTTGATCAAGTTTGAATTCCTGTCCATTTTAATCAAATAATTCCTCGTGGCTTGCCATGAGGGTTCCTTATATTCTCTCCTGAATTTCAGGTGAGATTTCAGTCAAAAGACTGACAGAGGGATAAAATAATGAAAATTCGGTTTTTCAGCGTTTTTGCTGAAAATAATCTGGTGAAATACTCCTTGGCTTGCCATGGGAGTAGTCAAATTAAGAATTTTCTTTATTACTGCATCTTTCCCCAAAATTAATATTTTTAGCTGCATCCGCTTAAAAAAACACGTCTCCTGCCAAATGACTTCAAAAAGTGCTTAATTTTGCCATCGTAATAATCATTTAAATAGAAGGCCTTTTGAAACGAATTGATATTGTTGACCTTGTAGGTTCCGCTAAAACCGGGATCATGGTGAATGCCAAAGGATGGGTGCGAACCAAACGACAAAGTAAAAATGTTGCATTTATTGCATTGAATGACGGATCTACGATCAATAACCTGCAGGTTGTTGCCGAAGTGGAGAAGATCGGTGAAAATATACTGGCAAAGATCAATACCGGGGCATCTGTTTCGGTAAACGGATTGTTGGTTGAATCTTCAGGTAGCGGTCAGGCAAACGAATTGCAGGCAGAAAGCATTGAAGTGCTGGGCATTGCTGATCCTGAAACATATCCCCTGCAACCTAAAAGGCACAGCCTTGAGTTTCTGAGAGAGAAAGCTCATTTGCGTTTCAGGACTTCTACTTTCAGTGCGATTACCAGGATCAGGCATGCCATGATCTTTGGAATACATAAATTTTTCAACGACAGGGGATTCTTTAACATTCATACACCCATCATTACCGGATCGGATGCTGAAGGAGCAGGTGAGATGTTTAGGGTAAGCGTACTTGATGCTAAGAATCCACCCCTTACTGAAGATGGAGAAATAGATTATTCACAGGATTTTTTCGGCAAGGAAACCAATCTGACCGTTTCCGGTCAGCTTGAAGCCGAATTGGCTGCCCTTGCAATGACCAAGGTCTATACTTTTGGCCCTACTTTCAGGGCCGAAAATTCAAATACTTCCAGGCATCTGGCCGAGTTCTGGATGATTGAACCTGAAGTTGCTTTTGCAGATATCCATGACAATATGGACCTGGCAGAGGATATGTTGAAATTCCTGGTAAAATATGCACTTGATAACTGCATGGAAGACCTGGAATTCCTCAATAACAGGTTGAAAGAGGAGGAAGCACATAAGAAAGTTCAGGATCGTGCACCTATGGATCTGATCGAACGGCTAAAGTTTGTGCTGGCAGAAGATTTTGAACGCATTACTTATACAGAGGCAATTGATGTGCTCCGTAATTCAAATTACAATAAGAAGAAAAAATTTAATTATATAATCGAAGAATGGGGAGCCGATCTCCAATCAGAGCATGAACGTTACCTCGTTGAAAAACATTATAACAAGCCGGTGATCATTACAGATTATCCCCGGGATATCAAGGCTTTTTACATGAAGCAGAACCCGGATAACAAAACCGTAAGGGCCATGGATGTATTGTTCCCACAGATCGGTGAAATCATTGGTGGATCACAACGAGAAGAAGAATACGATAAATTACTTAAGCGTATGGAGGAAATGGAAATCCCCAAAGAAAGCATGTGGTGGTTCCTGGAAACCCGTCAATTCGGGACAGTACCCCATAGTGGATTTGGCCTGGGATTTGAACGATTGATGCTTTTTGTTACAGGAATGGGGAATATTCGTGATGTGATTCCTTTCCCACGTACACCACAGAATGCAGAATTCTAATATATCCTTCCCTGATTGGAATTAATTTATATTGGTTTTTAAATGCTAATTGACTATTTTCGGTGATAGAAAGTTTATCATTGAAACCTATACATAAACATGCTCAACCAACGCCTGCAGCAAAAACTTCTACAGAAACTGTCTCCACAGCAGATACTGCTTATGAAGTTGTTGCAGATACCTACAATGGCACTTGAGCAAAGGATTAAACAGGAGATTGAAGAGAATCCTGCATTGGAGGAAGCAAGCACACTTGATGATCAAAATGAGATCGACGACCGCGATGCTTCCGGAGAGGATGTGTCGGAAGAGGAATTTGAGTATGACAGCAAAGATGATGAATTCGATCTGAACGACTATATGGACGATGATGAGATTCCATCCTATAAACTGTCGGCCAATAACCAAAGTGCTGATGACGAAAGAAAAGACATCCCTTATGCCTCAGGTTTAAGTTTTCAGGAAATGCTTTTATCGCAGTTGGGCCTCCGTCTGCTTACCGAAAAGCAGACGACTATAGCAGAAACAATTATAGGAAACCTTGATGATTCCGGATACTTGCAGCGGGATGTCAGTGCCATGGTGGATGACCTTGCTTTTGCTCAGAATATTACTGTCTCCGATGATGAGATACTGGAAGTGCTTAGTGTTGTTCAGGAATTTGATCCATCAGGGATCGGAGCCCGAAACCTCCAGGAATGTCTTCTTATACAGCTCAAAAGGAAAGTGGATACCGGCGGTCCCCGCATTGAATTAGCCATACAAATACTTGATCACTATTTTAATGAATTCGTGAAGAAGCATTATGAGAAGATCATGAAAAAAGCCAAGATCACTGAAGATGAACTCAAGGATGCACTGGCTGAAATATTAAAGCTCAATCCGAAACCAGGGAATTCCCTCAGCGAAACAATCAAGACCAACCAGTATGTAATTCCTGATTTTATTATTCATAATACAAACGGGGAGTTGGAACTGTCACTTAATTCCAGGAATACGCCTGAACTCAAGCTTAGCCGGGCATATACAAATATGCTGCAAGCATATGCCGAAAACAGAAAAGATAAGAAGAAAAAAGAAGCCTTCATGTTTGTGAAACAAAAGATCGATTCTGCAAAATGGTTTATGGAAGCGATACGGCAAAGGCAGAATACATTGTATGTTACCATGAATGCCATTATGATATTCCAAAAAGAATATTTCCTGACTGGCGATGAGACCAAACTGAGGCCCATGATCCTAAAGGATATAGCAGACATCGTAAATCTCGATATTTCTACCATCTCAAGGGTCGCAAATAGTAAGTACGTTCAAACGCCATTTGGCACCTTCCTACTTAAAAGCTTTTTTTCCGAATCTATGCAAACAGAATCAGGTGAGGAGGTTTCAACCAGGGAGATCAAAAAGATTCTGAGCGAATGCATTGAAGGTGAAAATAAAGGGAAACCCTATACCGATGAGCACCTCACCAATATGCTCAAGGACAAGGGCTATAATATTGCCAGGCGCACAGTTGCTAAATACCGCGAGCAACTGAATATTCCGGTTGCCCGCCTCAGAAAAGAACTCTGATCATGCTGTTTCATTGAATTACACTAAATTTGTGGCCTAAATTACATTCATGGAAGAACGTATTGCCAGGATCATCTCTGTTATTTTTCACCCTCTACTGATACCAACCTATATCATCGCTGTATTGATGAACCTTAATGTTTTCTTTGCAATGATAATCCCGGTCGATGCCAGGTGGAAGATTATATTGCTTGTGCTGATCACTTCAGCCATTTTTCCAACGCTGGTACTGATCGGGATGCATCGCCTGGGACTGCTTAAGAGCCTGAAAATGGAAAGCAGGGAGGACCGTTTATATCCATATATTGCCACCGTAATTTTCTTTTTTCTATCCTATTATATGATCTTCCAGATCAATATTTCACCTGTTTATTATTATTGTTTATTAGGTGCCAGCCTGCTTGCATCGTTGACCTTGCTAATAAATATCAGATGGAAGATCAGCGCGCATACCGTTTCCATGGGTGCAGCCCTGGGGGCATTCTTCGGGCTTCAGACTATCCTGCTTATTGATCTGATTTGGCTAATCTCACTTACAATCATTATAGGTGGATTGGTAGGCTATGCAAGGCTGAAAGCCGGATCACACACCCAGGCACAAATCTATAGCGGATACGTTATGGGATTTGCCCTGATGTACTTTTTGATCAGGTACTATTAAGAAAGAGGCTGTTTAGAATGGGATTACTGCAATACCAACAGATATAGGATAAATTGCAGGCCCTTTGTCAACTTTGAATACTTTTGAAAGCTGATAATAGACAGTTACGTTAAACCATTTGTATCCAATACGGAATGTAGGTCCGTATCGCCAGTTTTCCACCTGTTTAATGTCCTGTTGTTTCTCTTTTACATTAACCTCATCAGTGGTGGCTGTTCCGTCCTCAGTATTGAAATCAAAGCGATTTCCTTTATATTTCTGGTGTGCGTTCATGAGAAACCCAAACTTAAAACCAAATGCAATACGAAATTGCTTTTCTGTTTTAATCCTGAATTCAAGGGGAACCTCAATATAAGCAAGGGATATCTTGCTCTTTTTATAATCAATGTTATCAGGGATCTTGGAAAATACAATGGAATCGGAGGTAACATCATTGATAAAGTTATCGCTGTACATATTGTGCATACTAACACCGATACCACCTGCAAGGTAAACCACGCTTTCTTTCACCCTGTAATTATATAACCCAAAAACCTGTGCACCCTGATTAATGGTGCGGGTTTTCATATTGTCCGGCAAACCCTGCCAGATATCGGTTGACATTCCGACACCAATATTAAATTTTCTAATCGTCGACTCTGCAACATTCTGTGAAAATACTGTACCAATAATGGCAATACCGATTATGCTTAATAATATCCTTTTCATATTTCCGGACTGTTTATGCGACAAATATACAACATATTTCTCGGGACAATTAATGATTTTGTTTTTGAATATGACTTACAATAAAACAAACAGAATGAAAATTTATTGCATTTTTTAGTTTTCCGGCCTGCGGGGCTGTGGCCTGGATTACGGAGTCGATATTGATGGTTTGTCTGGAGTCACTTATTCAGCTTCCTCTCTGAGCAGGGATGTTGGTTTTTTGTGTGAATTTTTGCAAAGGAGCATCGGTGCAGAATAAAAAAAGGGGCCGAAGCCCCTTTTTGATAATCCTACCCCTTAAACTTATTCAATTATAAGTTTGCGGACTTCAACAGTCTCACCGCTTCTAACCTGTACAATGTACATTCCGGTAATATAGGTTGAAGTATTCACCATTATTTGGTCATTATTGAATTCACCTGAATAAACCAACTGACCCATATTGTTGTATATTCTGACTTCATCAATAATATTTTTAGATTCGATTGTAATCTTATCTGTAGCAGGATTTGGATATACTACTGCTGAATTGGAGTTTGCAGTAGGTTCTTCAATTCCTGTCATGACCCAACCTGTACCAAAGCATACATCATCATAATATGCACCCGGATCACCACCTGAGTCTGATCCGTAATAATCGATACTACCAA
>CAZASJ010000007.1:0-76895 GCA_964487735.1 uncultured Bacteroidales bacterium
TGCTATTTCAGGCAACGAACTTGAAACCAGGCTTGCCAATCGTTCATCCAATGATGAGGAGGAACGGGAATTTTATGTAACTGAAAATAATATCGCTTACCTGCGCCCCGGGAAATTTTCTAACATTAATTCAAATGGCGATTTGCAAGACCAAAACACATTTGATAATTCCGAATTTTGCCAGTTTATTGATTCTGCATTTCTTGCGTTTAATAAAAAAGGATCAAAATATCTGATGCTGGATTTACGAAACAATGTGGGTGGAGATAATTTATTTAGTGATTATATGATTGCGTATTTCGCCACGAAATCATTCAGTATCGCTTCAAAATTTCCTATGAAGACCAGCCAGATGACAAAAATTTTCTTTAAAGATGTAGACAGTCCGGAACATCAAGACCTTAAAGAACAAATTTTGTCTCTCGAAGATGGAAGCTATTTTGATACTAAAATTACAGAAACTGATCCCCATGCTGAACCTAAACGGTTTGATGGAGAAGTATATGTCCTCATTAATCGCTACTCCTATTCGATGTCTGCCTATGCGGCTGCCATCATACAAGACTATAATTTTGCAGAAATTATTGGAGAAGAAACTGCCGAAGAAGTAACATCATATGTAGCCTCACATACATTTAAACTACCCAACACTCAAATCACTGTCCAGTATCCCAAAGGATTTGCAGTACGGCCCAGTGGTGATGCAACCCTTAGAGGTGTTGTTCCGGATCAGGCCGTTTACGAAAATGAATTTACGGATGAAGATGAGATTTTAGAATACACTTTAAAACTCATTGAGGGTAAGTAGTAATCAAGGAAGCTTCTTAATTTTAAATCAAATGTCAATGAAAATATTATATTTCATTCCACTCATTCTATGGATATTAATCATGGGTTGTAGTGAAAAGAACAGAACGTCAGAAGGCACTATTTTAAGTGATCGATTTAATACTATTAAAGATTCTATTTCAAAAAAGATTGATAATGGGGATATTCCATCCTTATCTGTTGCCGTAATAGAAAATGGTGAAATCATCTGGATGGAATCCTTTGGTTATGCGGATAAGGAAAACAACATAAAAGCAACACCCAATACACTTTATGGCATTGCATCAATTTCAAAACCCATAACCGCAACAGGAATCATGAAATTGGTTGAGGATGGGAAAATAGATCTGGATGCGGACATTGAAACCTATCTGAAAGATATTAATCTAAAATATTATGTAAGCGACAGCAATAAAGTTAGCTGTAGAAACCTGTTAAGCCATACGTCCGGATTACCCATGCACTTCTGGTATTATTATGATAACGATACGGTATCTATACCGGATATTAAACAAACTGCTAACAAATATGGAATCATTGTTAATCCTCCCTCCTCAAAATTTGTTTATTCAAATTTAGGGTATGGTATTTTAGGCGAAGCTATTTCTGAAATCAGCGGGAAGAGTTTCAAGGATTACATGACCCAAGAGATTTTCATCCCCTTGGGGATGATACAAACAACCTTAGACATTTCATCTAAAACCAAGGATAAACTTGCCAGGCACTATGACATCAACGGAGATTTGATGCCATTTTCATTTTGTGATACACCGGGGGCAGGAAATGTGAGCACCACCATTCAAGATTTGATTCAATTTGGAAAGTTTCATTTGGGAAATGATTCTGCAAACACAGAGCCTTTGCTGAGCATGAAAACCATTCAATCAATGCAAAAAGGACAATACGCTGATAATACTAACGACAGGAACACCTACGGTTTGGGTTGGTTCTTTGATGATGAAAAGTATAAATATAAGACGGTTTATCATGCCGGGGGGATGGACGGAGTAGATGCTATGATAAGATTACTACCTGAAAAAAACATTGTTGTCGCGGCTATTTCAAATCAATATAGCAAATACACACATGAGTTAACTGAACAGATTTTAATGGAGATGATTCCTGATTTAAAGTCTGTGGACCCAAAACAAGCACAAAAACAGCAAACTGATATTCAGGAAGAACCCAAGCAAATAAAACAGTGTGATTTATTTGGTAATTGGAACGGGTATATTCTTACAAACGACAAACAAATCCCAATAGAACTTGTGTTCCAGGAAGACGGAGACATCCATGTTAATATGTTTGTTCAGTTCGAATCAATGATTCTTCAAACTCATCGTTATAAAGTCCATCATAGGATGCTGCTTAATACATGGATTTTCGATAATGGCCGTTTACTGGGCTGGTATACAGATAATATACCCGGAGAGCATTTATTAAGGTGCCCACAAATCACTTTGCTGGATGTAGAATACAAGTCCGGGAAATTGATTGGTACAGCAGCAGCTTTGGCTTCTCATCCCAGTTGGATGCATTATGGTATATCATATTATCTTGAGATGAATAAGGAAGACACAGAATAAAAGCAATTTACAAAGTCTTATTAAATATCCCTGAAATCAGAGCCCTGCAATTCTTGATAATGAACGCATCTGAACAATTTGTAAAATTCATTTACACATTTTCCAGGCTTTAATTTATACTTCGTATATATAATGCAATCAATCAATTACATAATGCTTACGGCACAGCATTTGTATTGAAAATGTCTAAGAATTATTATTTCATTCATGTCAATTTCGTAACATTTACTACTTACCTAAAAAGGATAATATTTTAACTTCTTACAACATTAACTATTAAACCATGACAAAAAGAATATTCTTATTACAGTTCATCTTTATTACTTTCATGATTAGCTGCTTCGGACAGATTGATAAAAACCTGCTGTATGATGAATTAGAAAGCTCGGCAATAGATTATTTACGGGCCGGCAATAATGATTCTGCCATTATTCTACTGGAATATGCCCTTGAAAATTTCCTGGAAGATTTTGGGAGGACCACAAGCATACTGGCTCAGGTTTACACAAGAGTTGGTGATTATTCAAAAGCAACTGAAATATGGGGAAATGGGATTAACAAGGGTTATTTCTATGATTTAAATAATCCTGTTTACCAACAATATTATAAAGATAATGCTGATTTTGAAAGACTTGCCCAAATAGAGAAAAGCAGGATGGATACCATGCATGTAAAGTCTGAGATAATATTGCCAAGCGGTTTTAATCCTAAAAAGACCTACCCCATACTTTTCATTTTTCATGGCAACAACAGAAATATTGAGAAATCAAAAATGTCGTGGAATGCACCCATAATGAAAAAGGAGTTTATAACTGTGTTTTTGCAATCATACATTCCAAGTTCTCCCACCGATTTTAAATGGGTACCGAATGATGAAAAAATCAAAAAGGAATTTGAAGAAATTTACAATCAAATTTTAACGGATTATCCTGTTGATGACACTAAAATAATTTTTGCAGGAATGTCTGCCGGAGGGTATAAAGCACTTGAGTTTACAATGAATAATTATTTTCCTACAACAGGATTGGTATTAAATTGTCCGGTCATTCCTCAGGATATTACAGATGAAATGAATGCTGATTTTGTTGAAGAAAACAAAAAGATTGGGATTATCACCGGCGAGCATGATTTTGCATTGGAAAATCAAGAAATCTTAATCAACAAAATTGATAGTCTTGGCGGGCAAAGCAGGATAATAGTAACAGAGGGCCTGGGTCATTCATTTGCTGAAAATTTTTCAGAAATACTGAATGAGTATTTACTATGGGCGATTGAATAAGAAAACCAGCTATTATGAAAATAAAAATAAGCTATCTAAGCATTCTCTTCCTTCTTATATCAAGTAGTTTTGGTCATGCCCAAAACTTAGAAAAAGGATCATACGATGTAGGCTTTAAAACCTATAAAACATATGATGTTTCCCGAAGCTACATTGTGAATAATGATACTATTTCCAGGCCATTATTACTTCATTTTTGGTATCCTGCCAATGGAAATGATAAAAAGGAAAGGTATGCTTTCAAGCATTATATAGACTTGATTGCAATTCGCGAAACATTTAACAGGCCACCATCAGAAATTGATGAATCTGCCAACAATTTTGTAAGTGCTTATGCCGGCTTTGCCAAGCAAAATTTAGGATTGGATACAAACATTACTACTCAACAAATATTAGACTGTCCCGTCTTAGCGCTTCAAGGAGCAACAATATCAAAAGCAAAAGAGAAATTTCCATTAATTATCTACGCTCCATCCAATAGTAAATCATCTGTTCAAAACCATATCATTTGTGAGTATTTAGCAAGTCATGGTTATATGGTTATTTCTGTTGGCTCGGCCGGAGAAAATTCCATTGAAAGGAAAACTGATCAGAAAAGCATACTGGCACAGGTAAAGGATATGGAGTATATGCTCAGCTATTTTGAGGATAGTTTGGAGATTAAATACGCCGGTTTGGGATTAATGGCATTTAGCAGTGGCGGTTTAGCAACTTCAATTTTTCAAATGAAAAATGAAAACGTAAAGGCCGTATTCAGTATGGATGGAAGCCAGGAGTATGGAGCCTATAATGCCCTGTTTATGGTAGAGGATTTTAATCTTGAGAAAACGAATGTGCCCTATTGCCTGCTCATCAATAACTTCGAGAACTTTTCGATATATCCATTCTACAATTCAATCATTTCAGACAATAAATATATGATTCGTATGCCATATTTAGGCCATAGTGGGTTTGTCTCATATTGGAAATTTTTTGACTTATGCTCATCCCCCTCAGCAGTGAATCATTTCTGCGACAGTTATAATTCCATTTGTGATATTGCACTGCTGTTTTTTGATGAATATTTACAAGCTATGCCTGCAGCAGGAACTATATCAAAATTAAGTTTTCAAGCAAGTGAATATGCTCAACCAAAATTGAGCAATAATGCAATGATTATGCAATTATGCAATTCGATATTAACAAACGGAATTGATACAGCCAAAGTCTTCTTATACCAAAATCAAGAAGTGTTTAAAGAAAAAGAAAACGAGATAAATCTTTTAAGCAAGATGTTTATTGATAGAAATATTGAAACTGCAATTCCACTATTGACTTTTAATACAAAAATGCATCCTGATTCATGGCAAGCCAATTTTGAATTAGGGTTCGCATATAAAGAAAAAGGAGAGCTGTCATTATCGAAAGAGGCTCTGTTAAAGGCTCAACAATTAAATCCTGATAATAGTGAAATCACAAAAATGCTGAATGAGGTAGATGAGCTGTAAAAAGCAGTTAATATCATTCTACCACTTTTAATGGTGCAGGATATGAGAAACATATCTGCTTAAACATCCATTTATTTTTATTTTTCAATAAAGAACCAACCATTCGTATCTCATACGTATTTCCGTCTCTCCATGGTCCACTCTCTCCAACAACTTCAAACCATGCTACTTCATTAGCTATCCGAATATCCACTTTTTCTACCGGAATCTTAAGGTCAAACCATTTTACCCAGTCCCAAAGCGTCAGTTTTCGAACACTTTCTTTTCCCTTAAAGAATTCATGTGAAGCAATACCCATATATACAATATCATCCGTAAACATCTCAAGGAATTCGTCAATTACTGAAGTGTCTCTTTGAGTATACCCATCTTGAAATTGTTGCAATACCTTGACAACTTCATCCCTGTTTGTCTGATCATTATCATTCGTTTGGGCATGAGATGTAAGACTTAATGATACGACAAATAAAAGAACTAGTATTTTATTAAAAATATTCATAATACTATTGGTTTTGGATTTCCTTATAACTATCAATGATTTTACTATCCACCCAGTAAATATCTGTTTTACCATTTCCCGGATATTTATGTGAGCTTATAAATTCATCTTTAATCTTTTGATAGGTCAATTTTTCGCTTGACTTTTCATTTGTTGTAATATGTCTTGATGTAAAGAAAAAATATTTCCCATCGGGATCAAGCATCGGACACAATTCACTCCCTGTTTTATTTATCTCTTTCCCCATAAATTGAGGGACACTCCATTCACCTTCGCTATTGAATGTAATATATAAACCATTCCCGGCCTCTCTGCCATAGGATCTGAAGATCATATAATCTTCATCCGGTGAAATAAAAATATCTCCTTCCCAGCGTTTATTAATCGTTTCACTTAATTTAACGCAAGGCTCAAAACGACTCCCATTGCTTTTGGCGTAATAGATATCCCGGTTATTTTGCCCCACTCTTCCGGATGAAAAGTATAAAGTTCCATCTTTTGTCAGACTCGGATAAATATCATCCGCGTCTGAATTTATGTTTGAGTCCAGGTGTTCCGGATTAGCCCATTCCCCATTGATATTTTCCACGCGCCAAATATCCCAATCTGTTTTAAGTGCTTGCAGGCTGTCAATGGGGCGTTTGGATACATAGTACAAATATTTCCCGTCAGCTGTAATAAAGGGATCTGCTTCGGAGTATTCGCCTGAAAAACTCGCTACTTCCGGTGCTGACCATTGCTGCCCATTGTATGTCATGGACATAATCACAAAATTACCACCAGGCATGATTACTGAGAATAAAAATTCTGTATAGTCAGGAGAGAAACAAGCATTTATCTCATTCATTCCTGTAGATATAATATTGGGGGCAAATATTTCCGGGCTAAGTCCAGGTTCGCTTTGTCCTAAATACTTTCCTGTCAATACAGGAAAACGATCTTCTTTATTTTCGGTATTACATCCAAATAGAAGAATCACGAATAGAAATAAAATTTGCTGTTTTTTCATGTCTGAATTATTTTGCAGTTATACCTTCGTCAATTAGCCAGTAAGTATAATTCATCACCCGGTCATATCCGCTAAGCAGGTCCCGATAGCTTGGCACTACTTTAAAATCCGGAATTACACCATGGCCATCATCATAGCCAGCGGGACGAAGAGTGTATTGAGTTGAATTCTGAATATTAATCTTCGTGTTGGGTAGTTCAAATAGCATAATACACCCATAGTCTGTAGGATTATCCGAAGTTTCCGTTCCAACAAGATACCCTATATCATTATCTTTAATGATCACCGAGAATCCTGTTCCTCCGGAGAAAGTATTTGCACTTGTAAGCACATATAAAGTCCCGTCAAATCGATATTCATTCTCTTTAGGTGTTGTTATTTTTTCCGGGAATGTAGTTATTGTACCTGCAGGCTTCTCCAGGAAACAATTAACCAGCTCCATAAAATCAGATGAATTATCTTCAGCTTTTCTGGATTGCTCAATGGCATTCACAAAAATTGGATGCGTGGTGTAGCATTTTTTTGTTGCCTCGCTTGTCTTTACCTCCGATTTAGCATCGGTTATATAAGCTTGGTCGGTTAGGTAATCTACCAATGTTGCAATAAGATTAGCATTCCCGCCATGATTCTCTCTTACGTCAATTATCAGATTATTTACGCCACTTTGTTTTATGTCCTTGAATGAACTTTTTAAAAGACTATCATAGCGCTCAAATTGGAATTCAAAAGTATTGATCTCCATCACGGCTAGATTTCTTTCCGACTCAATATGATACTCAAAATCTTTCTCATAACGGGGTGATTTATTCTTCACGATCCTTTCTTTTTTTAAACCGTCTATGCTTGTGGTTTTTATTTCATCGCCATTGGGTAGGATATAGCTAATGATAAATTTATCACTAAACCCATATTCTAACCATAATAATTTCGGCCAGTTATAAGAAAGTGTTTTAGCAATATACCCGTTAGGGCGAACTACTAAATAAGGTGAAAAATCCTCAATAATTCTGGATACAGGGATTTTGTTTATTGCAATTATCTCAGTTCCTTTAATTAGTTCTTTATTAGAAGAATAGTTTTGATCAATATATACATGATCGGAAAAGCAGCTTATTTGTAAGGGAAAGCTTAAGCCTCCTTCATTCTTAAATTTGCCAAAGCCGGCATCGCCAAAAACCATGGTATGCCCTTGCTTTATCAATGCGATTGTTTTGTACAGAATTTTATAAAACTCGCTTACAGACATCGGCGTGTCTATTAACTTTCGAAAAGCATCCGTTTTGTTAATAAACTCTTCCTTAGGGATATAAGCATACAAGTTTGGGTGGGTTTCTTCCAGGGTTTTAAGCATATAATCATAGTCTTCAATGAGTACTTCAGGACTGATGAGTTCGCTTTTTGTTTCTTCCTGCCCTATTGATAATTTACAGGAAAAGCTTAGGATTAAAATTATTAATACTAGGTTTTTATGCATGAAATTGTTTTTAGAATTTTATTGAATATTGTTTATTATATCCTCTAGTTTCCAAACCAAAATATCACTTTCAGGTGTACCCGCAATTAGGTATTTCCCATCCGGACTAAAAAATGCTTGATGAATTTCCTTTTGGTCTCCTTTGTATTTCCATATCACTTCTTGCGTTTCTAAATCCCATAACCTGATACAATAGTCTTCATTACAGCTGGCTATATATTTTTTATCAAAGCGAATATTAAAATAACCTTCAAAACATGGGAAAGGTTTAGTATAAACGATTAGTCCGGTAGATAATGCATAATAGTCCATTGTGCAATCACCTTGATAAATACCAAGTTCGTTATTATCAGTAAATAAAATATCACCACTTGAGTTTATTCTATTTATCTGATTGTATGATCCTGTTTCCCAGATTATTGTTTCTCCTTTGCTTGCACTTCTATCGCTTGACCCACTAATAAGATACTTCCCGTCGGGACTATATTTTACCCACGTCCAAGTCGTATTGTGTCCACCTAATGTGTCAATGAAAACTGAATTTTCAATATCCCAGATTCGTACTAACTGATCTGCTGAAGCAACTGCTAAAAATTTTCCATTTGGGCTGAATGAAAGAGAGTATATTGAATTGGGTAATTCCATATCAAATTCAGGAATCATCCCTTTAGCGATAACATTGTGTGGTTTGATCTGAACTTGACTGATCTTTTCCCCTGTTTCTACATCCCAGAGAATAAAACTTCTATCCAAAGAACCACTGGCAATAAGTTTATTATCCCTGCTTATTCTGGCACACCACACCTGATCAGTATGCCCCCTGAAAGTTCTTATTTCTGTATAAGTCTTTGCATCCCATATTTTAACCGTATTGTCCCATCCATGACTTACGATAAATTTCCCATCCGAACTATAGAATGCATTCTGAACTTTGTGCTTATGACCTTTAAGAATTTTGTATGGTTCAATATTCTCAGATTGTCCAAAGATTGTTACACAATCAAAAACGAAGATCAATATTAAAGTAAGATATTTCATTGATTTTATTCCCTGTTCTACCACAAATATTTTCATTTTGCTAATTTATTGTCTGAGGAATATATAAATCTTAATCCATGATATAAACTTTGGAAAGGGACATGTCCCTCATTTTCGTAAATTTTTAATTTACAAACAATATTCTCTTTCGATTCAATTGACCGCGTGAACCCTATTAGTTGCGTTTTACTATCTCCATCAGGATCAAGAAAATCGTTTTCTCCATATGTTAGGAATATTTTCTTTGTTTCATTCTGTTTCGTTATTATAAAATCATTTGTCAGATCAATGAAATACTCTTCACAGTCAGGAAATCCGCCGCTACAAGCAACGTATGAATCAAACAAGTCAGGACTTGTCAGGAAACAGTAAATTGTAAAAATTGCACTTAAAGATTGTCCGCAAAGCAATTTTTCGTTTGATGTCCGATAAGAAGCATTGATGTATGGAATTAATTCATTTTCAATAAATGCTTTATATTTTTCAGCTCCAGGATCTGATTTAAAATAGCTTGTTTTTGTTGGCATCATATCCCGGTTCCTGTTTGTGTTTTCAATTAGAACAACAATCATTTCGGGTATTAATTCGTCGATGTATGTCAACCTGTTAATTGTACCAACAGTCTCCATATACAAGTCTAAATCACCGTCCAGTCGATAAATTACAGGATAAGATTTATCTGAATCATTATACCCCTTAGGAAGTTTTACAAAAAACGTTCTGTTTTCGTTTAATACTACTGAAGGAATAGAATCTTTAATACCAATAATGATTTCCTGGCCAAATAGTGCTGTGGTTGATAAAAATAATAAAGTTAAAAATTGGATAATTTTCATTCAGATTAGTCTTTATTATTGCGATACGCTTGCTTTTTCAAAAATGCAGGCAATTTCTTTATACGCCCTATTCATCTGTGCGAAAATGTGAATAAATCAATTCGTTTATTAAATATTGAGCCTGGTTAATATTCTCTGTTTTAATACCAATATTTATGCCGTAATGGAGTACAACTGAATTTTAAATACGTATAGCCGTATTTTATCAGAAAATTAGAGCCAGATGTAATTATATTAGTATACGTACATTTTTTGAGAGGAGGCTTCAGTATCTGAAACCAGCCGAACCAGATAAATTCCGCTTTTGAGCATACTTATATTCACCGTAGGATTGTAGCTGTTAATATTTTCCTTTATCTGAACCACTCCTGTAATGCCTATTATTTCTATTCTATCGATTAAAAAATCAGCCTCTATGTGGATCCTCTCATTTGCGGGATTTGGTGAGATACTGAATGTTTTTTGACTTGCATTTGGTGGACCTTCCGGTATATCTACTGAAAGATCCCCAAAAGTTACAATTTTATCCGGCCCGGGTACAGGAATTACAAAGAGATCATGATTCTCATAGTAATTCATTACTGATGATATCCCAATCATCGGGTAGATTTCATCTTCATAAATCAGCTTCGTTGCTGTTAGTACAGCGGGATTTCCGGCATCATCAATTTTGATGTTGAACTGGAATTTTTCACCAGTTTCGAAAGTCTCAACAATTTCACCGGTTTCCGGATCAACTGCATGGTACTGATATAGACTTTGCAATGCATAAAACAATCCATCAACAGGGTTATATGCAGCAGACAGACATTGGTGGTTCACAGGAAAAGAAGCATTAATAAAAGAATTCTCTCCATCAATGTAAACAATTGGAAGAGAATAGGTGTAACACAGGGGAAGTGCCCATTGGGAATCATCGGAAAAGGCAAACCCAAAAATTGCGTCAGCCTCTGTTGGTAAAGAAGCAACAGTTTCCATTTGCTCGACATCCACTATACCAATAAAATAATCGTCATATTCATCCCTTTCTAAATAAAAAAAGTATTTCCCATCAGGGCTAATATCTGCGGCTCCATAAATTACAACACCTGTATTTAAATTCCAGAAACGTGCCCATTGTACATTCAGTGGAATTTTATCTACGATACTGCTGGCAGCGCCATCAAGCTTGATTTTGCTTAGATGACCCTCTGTTACGCCCCATGGATAATAATCTAACAGATAAGCCCACTGACCATCCTTTGATACTTTCAAGGCATGAACATTAACATTACCAATATCAAGGGCTGCAATATATTTGTACGTATTCAAATCAAGGATCCGAATTGTGTCATGATAATCAGCCCATATAATTGCCTGGTTTTTATCAGGTATTATTTCAAATCCTGAAATACTTTTGTGGTATATTAATGTGTCGGTCAGTCCGGTTTCAACATCCACCACACTTATGTTATGTGAAAGCCTATTACAGCTTATCAATTTCTTTCCATCATCGATCAGGTATGCCATATTCGTCTCGTCTGCTTCATAAGCATTTCCGGCATAAAATGAAGTATCAACGATGTAAGTGGCAGGATGGCTGATATCTATTGCATGCAATTCTTCCCCAAAGTGTTCAAATGTTGTATGCTCGCTCACACAATCGCTCAGAAACATTTTATTTCCTGAGGGGGAAATCGCCCCGGTCCATCCAACTTCAATATCGTCCGTTGATGTTTCCACCAATTGCCCGGTATTCATATCAATAATATCAAAATAGCCCAGGGTTAATACAACTGCATAATCAAGATCTTCAATTTTCATTACCGTATTAGAGAATTTCATGTGGGCGGCAGGAATCGTATTATACTGATAGGTATTAAAATCAAAAAAGTAATACTCGGGAATAATCCAATCACCTGTGGCTAACATCTTCGAAGCATCAGAACTAACACATAAGTCGGCAAAATCCCCAACATAGAGGGTTGATGCAACAATTGAATCCATAATCGTCAGGCTTGTCATATTAATCCTACAAGCTTTATATAAATCATTGGGATGCTCTATAAAAGCACAAAATAAAGTATCACCAGAATTTGAAAATCCTGCCCCCAGAAAGTAACCGGAGTTAAATGTTTGCAGCAAATCTCCATTCAGGGCGCTATATATACCGGAGGTATTATACCCACCACCATTTGCCGCCATAATTTTATCACCTGCAGGGCTTAAATAAAATTTCATGAATTTAAACCCTACCCTACCATTGGCCCCAGTTCTTCCCAGCATAAAGATCTTCGGACCGGATGTTTCGAAAATTTGTGTTTCGGTTTCTAAATCATAAGCTGCAATTGCGCCTTTATCGTCATCAGTTAAACCCACGTATACGATACTATTGTCGGAATTGAGTTCAATCTGGCAGGGACTTTTTTCCAGTTTAATGGTAGAAGAAACCGAAAAAGTATTTAAATCAACTATCTGAATTTCTTTAGAATAATAACAACAAACATAAATAAAGTCGTCAGTAACTTTCATATCCATGGGTCCCCGCCCGAGATCTATGATATGTTCAATCTCAAAATTATCCGCATTGTAAAGAAACAGATTATCGCTATGTTTGTGTAACACTGCAATAGATTCACCATCAGCTGTATACGATATTCTTTGAACGAAATCCCCGTTGGGTGACGGTGAAGGATCGAAATTGGTCATCATATCTGAAAAATCTGAAGGGGTACTGATTCCCTGAGTAGATTCTTCATATAAATTGGCATCAATAATAAGTTTGCCTTCATCTGTATCGATGGTATAAATACCATCCTCTGAGACCTCATCCAGGAAATAATTTTGAGCTGCTCCCTCGTCAAACAACCTCACGATAACAGGATTGCCTGAATCATCAAATAATACCTGACGATACTGGGAGAATACGTGTAGATTTACTGAAAGTAATAACGCAACAAAGAATAGTTTTTTCATACTTTTATAATTAAGCTGTCAATAAATATGGCCAACCATCTTTATATGCACTAACATCAGTGCAAAAAAGCGCTTAAATCAATTCATTTATTAGATCTATACCATATTATTATTCTCTATTCTAAGTTCCAATGACTATGCCGTAATTGTATACACCTGAATTTGTAATACTTACAGTCTATCTTATCAGAAAAAATAAATTTGGATGTAAAGTAAATTTACAGTCATTGTGAAATTAATTTACATGCTTTCTGGCCCGTGCAATACAAAATGTTGGCGGTTGTTTATTCTCCAAATCCTTTTGAAAATATAATAATAAGCTTTGGACGGACATCTTCTTTAGTGAATTTAGAAGAGCAAAATATTGCCGAATTAGTTGTTTCTGTATCAATACTAAATCCCATTAAACCGTAATTAGGAAGGCTGCCATTATACCATGATTTAACAAAAGTGGTAATGTCAACAACATGGTATGTATTCTTTGTTGGCCAATTACTTATTACCCTGGTTTCGGCTAATGTTTTTGGTTTGTGACTATAGCCAATATCTGTATTCCAGGGCTCACTTATGCACTCATATACTAATTTTCCTTGTTTATCACCATTATATTCTGCACAAACCAATTGCATTTTAGCTTCAATTATCTTTATTCCTTTGGGTAGTTCCTTTAAATCCCATTGCATTAAAAACCGTTCATCACAGTCATGATAATCAGCATCCTCTGTGACTTCATCTTTATAAAATCTACCTTGATAATATATTTTCCCTTCTCCATTCGGATTTGCTGTATTTGGCTTGCAGGTACATATATATAAGTCTTTACTTATCGTTGTCAAGACCAATGTGTCATTCAAACTTTTGGTTAAAGGCTCTTCATCCGCCTGTGATTTTACATTAAATGCTGAGAGGCTCAGCACACAGAACATTGTAATTAAGTATAAATTAGTTTTCATTTTCCTGTTGTTAGTAGCTGGTTATTGGGGTTCATATATCTTAATAGCATTCATTAATAGTAGCTGTGTAATTCTAGCACTATTACTCTTTCCATACACTGAATTTGTTTTATAGGCTATCACAACATCGATTTCAGGAAAAACACTAATACTTTGTCCCAATGCCCCAAGTGCAGAATAAGCATTTTTGAGTCTTTCGTCGGTCGGGTTTTCAAACAGCCACCACATATATCCATAAGCATAGTGACCAAACAGGTCTTTCAATATTGGAACATTCTCGATCATTTCTTCAGATGTTGTTCGTAGTGTAAGCATCTCATTGACCCATTCTTCTGATATGACTTGCTCTTTATCCCACTTACCACGATTGAGCATTAGTAAGCCAATGCGAGCCATATCTCTTGTGGAAAACCACATATGGTAAGCAGGGAATAGTGATATTGTTGGATCTTCATATTTTCGTTGTAAGGATCTATCCCAATCCTGCATTTCAAGAGGTATAGCAAGCTGGTCTTCAACATCATCGTAAATATTTCTTCCGCTTTCCTTTTCAAAAATGTAACCTGCCAAATTAAAATCATAATTGCTGTAAAGCCAATAGGATCCCGGTTCTTTGGTCCCTCTTTCCGGTGCGAAATCGCGAAAATCTCCTCCATTTGACCCCGTTAAATATATACCTGAGCGTGCCGAAATTAAATCCCTAATGGTCGCTTCTTTTTCAATTGGCAACATTTCCTTTACATCTTGAATACCTAATTCATTTAATGTTTCGTCCAAATTTATAACACCATTTTCAACGTATTTTCCAAAGAGGATAGACAACACACTTTTACGACACGAAGCAATGTAGCTGTTTTCTTCAATGTTGCCATATTCAAAAACAATTTGCCCTTTATGGATAATTAAATACCCGGTTATATGCGTGCTATCAATAATGTATCGGTTAAATTCTTTCATCTTTGTTGAATTCCAACCATCCGATTCGGGATCTTCATTATATGACCAGTTTTGGCCTGGGAAAACCTGTGCAACTATATTTGTTGCTAGGAGAAAAAACAGAATTATAAATGACAATAAATTTTTCATATTATTAGATTTAATTGCTGCTACCTTAAGTTAGGCCTCGTAATCATTTTATTCTTTGACAATCTCCGGATCACCATGAGAACCATGGTAATGCACAATCTTCCATTCGTTTTCTTCCTCTCTGCATGTTAGGGTAACTGCTCCTGGGGTGCGTTCGTGAACACCTTCCTTAGAAATACTATCCCAAATATAAACCATCGTTACCACCCCGGACTTCGCCGACAATACGACGGTTTCTATATATTCTATCTCGTGGGTATAGGATTTGAAGAAGGTGTAATCATCTGCCATGAAATTCGGAACACCATTAGCCCATTTACTGTATGTATCGATATTAATACCATCAATCACAAGATGAAAATCTTCACTTTGGGTAAATAATGCAACTGCTCCTTCCGGATTGAATGGAGGTTCCCAACTTTTTAAAAAATCCATGGCTATCGTTTCCAATTTATTTTTGATTGCTGCTTGTTGGTCAATAGAAACTTCAGCCTTTTCATTACGACCAGGTTGATTACAGCTACAAAACAGAATCAAAATAGAGAATAATAAGGATATTATTGTTTTCATAGTAAACGTTATGAGACCTAATGGTTAGTATAAGAATAGTAGCCGATTGCATGCTTCAAACTTGTCAAGTTACAAGGAAACTGATGTGTGCTACAATTTTTGAATTCACAACTGAACCGGCTATTATTTTTATACATTGTTAGTGGCATTAATTATTTTTTATAGTTGAAAAACAATTCAATTGCATGCATATAATTATTCAAAAAATATATAATCTTATTTGGTTCATCCGAAATATTATAATGCCAATTTAATCCTTTGGGAGCATTTGATTTCAAGTTGTTTAAAAATGTTTCATTATAAACATCTTTCGCGCTACTTCCAAAAAGATAGTAGCTCACATTCTTGTCTTTTAGCTTTCCAAAAGCATCTTTTGAATTGACTTTATCAGATATTAGGCCTAAGTCAGGAACGTCTGCAATATACCCGTTAAACAAATCAGGTTTTTCCAACATCAAGTAGGTCGTTATTTCTGTTCCTGGCCCCCAGATTATTGTTTTCGTAAGATTATATTTGGAATCAAGATAGGGAAATAATTCTTCGTCAAAAAACCTGGCAAGTTTATCCATTTTGATTTCTATGCTTGCCGAATCAAAATCCGCATATTTATATTGTGGAAATCCAACAACAATGCAAGTTGGTATACTCCTGTCATATGCCATTAATTCTGTACATGCAGAAAATGCTTTGAATGATGTATGTGCATCCAGCAATAATACCAATGGAAATTCTTTGTTTTCCTTGTAGTTAAAAGGGAGATGAATAAACAAATTAAGACTATCGTTAAGAATTTCAGATTTTATTCTTGTAGTAAATCCAAGTTTTGTTTGCTTAGAATCACCGACATTCTGCCCAATTGAGTTTGTTGCAAAAATTACCGAAATAGTTAATAACAAGATAATACTTTTCATGTTTCTATATTTTTTTCTTAAGGTTTTTAATAATCTCTGTCGATACCCAAAAGATATCCTGCCCGGGGGTATGTCGCATGAAGAATAAATATTTCCCGTCGGGAGAAACTACTGGAAAACGCTCCATTTTCTCTGTGTTTATTTTATCTCCCATATTGATTGGAGTTCCCCAATTATTGTCATCAGTTTTAAAGCAAATGTATATATCAAGGCTTCCAAAACCTTCACTGTTCAATCCTGAAAAGATGAGATAACTATTATCGGGTGAAACAAAAAATGCCCAAGCCGGTCTGAAATCAGAATGAATGATGACGGTATCCGGTATAGAAAATTTACCGTCTGTATATTTAAATTTCAAGGGTTTTTCTTTTCGATTATAGGCGTAATTACCCATGTGGTAGGCATAGCCTTTTGAATTAAATGAGGGAGTCCAATCACCATCTGCGGTATTTAATGGCTCTCCTGCATTGATAGGCTTGCTCCAGCCATTATCTGTCCGATTAACATACCAAACATCCTTTTCCCCATACCCTCCTTCTATGCCTGTGGAATAAAAATAAAGTCGATTTCCATCCGGACTGAAGCTGGGCCCTCCATTAAGACAAGTCAGATGATCTTTTATAAAATCTGCAATCGCAGGTTTTGACCATTCTCCATTTTTAAATTCGGAGAAGTAAATTTGTTCAGAATTCTTCATTGAAGTATCGGCAGGAGGATATCTGGAAGACCAGGCCGACCAATATATTTCATCTCCTTTTGGAGAAATTGCCATTTGACAATGTTCGGCCCATGTGCTGTCAGAAACAATTCCGGGAGCAAATACTTCCGGGATTAACCCAGGAGGTGTCAGCCCGAAATAGGCATCTTCAGATTCAAGAAAATTTTCTTCTGTTTGAGTGCAACCAAGAAGGGCTAATAAAGTGATGAATGAAAGGAAGATCTTTTTCATCTTTTATCATATTTTAATCCACATTCGTTTTTAAGTTTTCTTTCCATTTTTATTAAGTGGGGTTAGTCTTTATTAACCAAGCTATTTATTTAATCTGTTTCAAAATCCAATTTGTTATTTCTTCTAATGCTATTGGTGAAAAGGTTTGTTCTATTGATGCATATTCACTTGGTAATCCTGTTTCACATTCTTGAAATAAATGATTTAAGTTTGACAATTCTTTTGTGCTAACATTTTTATTTCCACCCTTTTCTAAGGCTTTTTTAATAGCGTCTAAATTTACTTTTGCAGGTACTTGTAAGTCTTTCTCTCCATTAATAGCCAATACAGGGCATTTAACTTCTTCTAATATAAGTGCAGGATTATATTTTATGAAGCAACGCATCCAGGGACTTGTTGATTGAGTTACCTGCAGGTTCACATATTCGTCTTCACTCATTCCTGCTGGTATTTCAGATTCAGGATTATCTTTTACTGCTTGCTTAATATAGCTTGTTAATTCTGTTCTCAAGGAATCGGTATTATTAGATTTTAATACAATATCAAAAGCACCTTTACTAATAACTGTAGCTTTATGCAAATCAGCTTCACTAATTCCAGAAGCCTTTCCAATCAATTCTTGTTGCATTAATAGTAATTGGTCGCCACGTATTCCAGTACCTGCTAAAAGAACAATAAATTTTATATCTTTAAATTTCGCAGCTACTATTGGTGCAATTATTCCCCCTTCACTGTGCCCGATTAATCCAATTTCGTTTTGGTTTATTTCTTTTCTTGTTTGCAAATATTTTATTGCAAATTCCACATCTGTTGCAAAGTCAAATGTTGTAGCATTTCCAAAGTCACCAGTAGACTCTGCGGTTCCTCGGTCATCAAACCTTAATACTGCAATCCCGTTTTTAGTTAAATGGTCAGCTAAAACAAGGAAAGGTTTATGTCCTAACAATTCTTCATCTCTGTTCTGTGGTCCACTTCCACTTATCAGAATAACAGCTGGAAATACACCATTTTTTTCAGGGAAACTTAAAGTTCCTGCTAATACAATTTTATCCTTTGTATTTTCAAATTTTACCTCTTCAGAATAATATGGATAGGGCTTGGTTGGCTCTTGTGGTTTGAAGACTTTTTCTTTTTCAATTTCCCCCTTAGTTAAAACCAGCGGAAAAGATTGATTCCCTTGAATAAATGTTCCAATAAAAGCATTCTCCTTATTCAAAGTTCCTTCATACTTAATACCTGCATTTGATATTTCAAGTTTTAAAACAGAATTTTCATAACTTGTAGAAGTAACAGGAATACCTAATGCTCCCTGGTCAGGACTATCCATTGTTGAACTATACCCTTTTTCTGTTTGGGTAATATTAAAAACCAATCTCAATTGAACACCTTGTACTTTCAATATGCCATTCCATTTACCTGAAATATCCTGTCCGTAAATTGATAAACATGTCAAAAATGCAATTATTATTAATGTTGATTTTTTCATTTTTCCATTCTTTATAATTCATATTATTGGCTAATTCTTTGTATGCTTATTCTTCAGTCATATGTAATTCCATACGAATCATCTTATTCGCTATTTCCAGGCAAGCATTAGGTGTAGAATCAAAATCACAGGAATTTGTAGCCACCACAAAAGCCCTATCTAATTTTGGGGTGACCAAAACTGAAGCATACCAAATTTCATTGCTTCCGGCATGGTTAAAGGTAATTCCTTTTGCCCAATCATGTTCTGAAACACCCCAGCCACCGGCATAAAAACCAACAGGTTCGATTAATTTGTCTAAATACTTGCGTTCCAATATTGGGTTTTCGCTTGTTAACTGAAGGGAAAGGAATTTAGCCCAGTCAGCTACACTACAATATACCCGTCCTGCAGGTCCAATTGCTTCATCATAATAAGCGTCACTAGGCCACCATTTCCATACATACTTATTATGGCCCCAGGGTTGATCTGTTGATTTGTCTTTATTGGGATTGCCAATTCCGGCAGTAGACATCCCCAAAGGATCGAATAAGCGTTGTTTCATTAAAATTTCCCAGCTTAAGCCCGTTATTTGTTCCGCCATACAGGCGGCAATTATATATCCAAAATTTGAATAATGGAAGGAGTCAATTTCAAAGGTAGCCGGTGACTGTAAATTATCTTCTAAAATTGCCAAACGCCTTGCTTTAATTTCTTTCGAACTAAATGCACCCTCATCCCTTGGATTTTTCGGAATCCCGGCACGGTGGGTAAGTAGTTGCCATAGAGTAATGTTATAATAATCTGTATGAATCCTGTTTTTTAGCTGTGGAATAGCTTCTATCAATTTCATATCCCAGCCGAGCTTCCCTTCTGCAACCAAGGTGGCAAGCATGGTGGCTGTCATTGCTTTTCCACATGAACCAAGATGAACCACATCACTCGTGCTAAACGCAATATCAGAACCCGCTTTACGGACACCTGCGGAAGCAATTGCAATTACACTATCGCCTGAGATTATTGCAGCAATTATGCCAGGTGCTTCTCCATCATTTACTGCTTTACAAAGGATGTTATGAATTGAATCAGATTTATTTGATGCTGATTTTATTTGCGAATTTGTAGCATGCGTGCAAGACAGAATCATAACCACCAAGATCATGATCTGAACCAGGCAGAGAATATACTTCTTTCGTTTAGCTTGAGAATTCATTTTTTCTGCAATATTTAAATAACTCATGAGAATAGCGGTACCATCCATTAATCCACTGATAATTTACAAATTACGTCGTCTCCACCATCCGGATGCATCGTCATACTTTCTAGTTCTCCAGCCTCATTTACATTAAATGAAAATTCATAAACCGATCCAATTATAAAGAATTCATTTGGGGATCTTGGAAGTAAGGGAATGTCGCCTTGTTCAGGTATTTGCAATATCAACTGACTATCATTTTTGATAACAGTAAATAAAAAGCCCGGACTCAATTCAAATTTACCGACATATGTTTCCAGAATGGCATCTTCAACAGTCACATCTTTGTATAATTCCGCCTTGGTTGGCTCAGGGATGGCATTTAACAACAATCGCCCTACCATTGTATAAGTAGGCGGTTCAATGGCATCTTTAGTGATGGGGAAACCTGTAATTCCGGCTTCTCCACGTTGGCCTGCTTCAGCAACAAAACTGATATTTCCATTTTTATCCGGGTGAAATCTAAATATAAAACTTGAACCAAAGTAGCTTGAGTAAAGGAGCTTATTATTTTTAATATCGATCACTGAAACAAAAGATTTTTTGCGCCCAAGAAATGTGGAATTAAAGCTCTTCTCACAGACCGGAAACTCTGAATATAAGGCATTTTCAGTCATGGGTAAATCAGGAGAACTTGTTATTCCTCCAATAATGACAGTATCCTTATTAAGAAAATATGCTGACATGACATGCTCATCTTCACTCCCCCCAAACAGGCTGGCGTATTCTAAGGTCATCGTTTCAGAATTAAATACCGACACATAGCAATCCTGCATCCCTGTATCTTTTATGTTTATCGCCTGATCAGTTAGTGGGAAACTTTCTGCCAAAGTGCTGCCACTTACAATCAATCTGTTTGGTTTTGCCCACTGTATAGGTGAACTCCAATATCCATTGGTTGCAAAATAGCTGAAATACAAAATTTTACTACCTGTCTCATCTATCTTAGCAATATAATGATCCATTAAACCACTAGATTTAGGCATAATTATTTCTTTTCGAAAGGCATTATCAGTTACAGGTAAGTCTGTTGTATAAGTATTGCCTGATATATAAATATTGTCTTTGTCATCAATGGCAACACCGATAATCCCTTCCCTTGTGCTGCTTCCAAAGAAGGTGGAAAATAAAAGCTTTTCACCATCGTGACTAAATTTAGAAAGAAAACCATGCATATTATCTTTAATGTCAATGCTACCTTTAGTTAAAGGAAAGTCATTAGACTTGGTAGTTCCTCCAACAACAACATTCCCTTTAGAATCAACCTTAATTCCTCCTGAGTTTACTGTTTCTTCAACTTCCCCGCCAATAAACGTAGAAAATATAATATCCGTTCCATCCGGGTTTATTTTAGTTACGAAAACATCACCGGCCCAGGTTCCTTCACCATTGAAACTTGTGTCGTAGCTTCCGGCTGTTACAGGAAAGTCGGAAGAATGCGTTCCTCCGGCTATATATATATATCCTTCATCATCAACCGTTATTGCACTATGATGTTCTCTTTTGGTACCACCAATTAATGTAGCAAAGACGATTTCACCTTCGGGCGTATACTTTGCTACAAAGACATCTGCCTCTCCTTTAAGTTGTGTTTGATACGCTCCTTCTGTGGCCGGGAAATTCTTATCTCTGGTATTTCCACAAATATAAGTATAGCCATCGCTATCGGTATAAATATCGAAACCTGATGCGTATTTATCGGTGTGTGATAGATAAGTAGAAAAACCAAGCGTAAATACCGTGGTATCTTGCAGTTGGTTTGTTTGCGATTTTAGAATCCCCTGGCATAGCAGCATCGCCAATACCATCATACTAAATTGTTTTTTCATGTCGATTTTTTAAGTTTACTATATCGACAAACTAAGTGCCAAAAACTTGTTTTGCAACTAGCAAAATGATGAACAGTTATTTAAAATGATAAACGGTATAAAATCGGGGATAAGCGCTTATTTATGCGCTTTTTTAAGGTTCTTAAAGCAGTTGCGACTTACCTCAAAAGGGCCTTTGATATGCTTCATTCGAACCTGATGGTAGGTTTTTGAATAGGTTTCAACCTTTTCAATGAATTTCAGGTTGACGATGCTTGAGCGATGAATTCTAATAAAAAAAGCCGGAGGTAGCTCAAGTTCCCACTGCTTTAAGGTTTTTAAGATGATATAACTAATGCCACTTGTAGTTTCTATTTTTGAATGATTTCCTACAGATGAGATGGCGATGATGGTACTTATTTCAACAAATCGTGCAGTACAATTGGTTTGTTTGAGGTAGATTGAATCGTTATAGTCAAATTTCTTCACAGCATTTTGAGTTGCCGGGTTTTCAGATATTCTGTCGAGCGCTATTTTCAGGCGTTTTGGATCGACCGGTTTCAAAAGATAATCGCTTGCATTTACGTCAAATGCTTTGATAGCAAATTCATCGTATGCCGTAACAAAGATGATCTTGAAATCAACACAAACTTTATCCAGTAGGTCAAATCCATTTTCACCCGAAAGTTGAATGTCAAGGAAGACTAAATCAGGTTGGATCTTTTCAATCAACTTTATTGCTTTTGAAATATTATCGGCCTCGCCACTAATTACCATTTCAGGAAAGTCTTTCAATAAAAAGATAAGCTCTTTTCTTGCAGGGCGTTCATCGTCAATAATGATTGCTTTTATTGTACCCATTCTTTATTTAGCTATTTGATTTTTGTAATCACTGATAATTATCTGCGAAATCACCCATGAATTTTTTTCATATAGCCTGAATGAGTGCTTGTCGGGGAAATAAAGGGAAAGTCGCTTTTTGGTATTTTCTATTCCTGTTTTTGTTCCTTCGCTGCTTTTATCGCATTCAACTAAATGTCCGCTATTGTGAACACTAATTTCAAGCTGGCTGTTTGCTTTGGCAACAATTTTTATGTTTAAAGGAATGCTGCTGGATTGCAAACCGAATTTTATTGCATTTTCAACGAGGGGTAGAATGATAAAAAATGGAATCTTAATATTATATAGCTTTTCATCAATGTCATAAATAATATTCAGCTTTTCTTCAAATCTGATTTTTTGGATTTCAAGATAGTTTTTTATGGCATTGATTTCATTTTCAAAAGTATCGGTGGTTCCATTTTGGGATAATGAATACCGAAAGAAATTGGATAACTCTGTAATCATATTTCGAGCCACCGTTTTGTCCTCTTCCACCATCGATCGAATGGTATTTAACGCATTAAATAAGAAATGAGGATTGATTTGGTATCGAAGCATTTGCAATTGAGCTTCATTGGCAAGATTTGTTGCCTGCAGGGTCATTTCTTTTTGCTTTTTTAAATTAAGCCAATGATTAATGAGAAAATATAAACCTGCGAATGCGATAACAACAAACAGAAAACTAAATGCTTTGACAAAATAATCATCACTAAATGATAAGGTGCCGGTCTTTACAAGATCAACAATGAAAGTACCAAGAATCATCCACATCAATGAAAGGACATAACAGGCCGGTATAAAGAAGAGAATAAATGCTTTTTTGGATACCTGGTTTCTTTTGCTCAGGTAATTCAGCAGGAAGAATAATAGTGATATTATAATATAACCACCTATAAATCTCGAGAAACTCACTAATATAATAGTACTAACAGGAGCCTCAACATAGGGATTGATTAGCCATGAGAAAGCGGTAATGAAAAAGTATAACAACATCCCGCCTATTTTGGCTGCTTCAAATATGTAAGTCTCTTTTGGTTTTAAGTTCAACATCTGCGAAACAAATGTAGTGAAATAAAAGATGTTTTTCAGGGTTCAGGTCCTATGCCTGCATTTCTGTAAGATGAGTTTGTCAACAACATTATTGTTAAAAAGAAACAAAGAAATTGACAATTAAATTTTATCAGGATTTGGGGAATAAACTATCTTTAAAGAAAAATGTACTGTATGAAAGCAATCGCATTTAACGGAAGCCCCAAACCCAAAGGAAATACATTCCACGCCCTTAAGATCGTTACTGATGAATTGGAAAAACAAGGAATTGAAACGGAAATTATTACGGTTGGCAATAAGAAAATATCAGGATGTTTAGCCTGTAATATGTGTGTTAAAAACAGGGATGAGAAATGCATCCAGAAATCCGATCCGGTGAACGAGTGGATTCAGAAAATGAAAGAAGCCGATGGTATTTTACTGGGAAGCCCGGTACATTACGCATCCATCAGCGGAAATATGAAATCCTTTCTCGACAGGGCATTTTATGTAGCTGGAGCTAACGGAGGCATGCTTCGTTATAAAGTAGGAGCCTCAGTAATTGCTGTGAGGCGATCTGGAGGATTAACTGCTTTTCACGACATGAATAATTTCCTTACATATGCCGAGATGATGATCCCCACTTCAAATTATTGGAATGTGATTCATGGAGCTGCACCCGGAGAAGTGCTTAAGGATGCTGAGGGTGTCCAGATCATGGAAGTGCTTGGACGCAATATGGCCTACCTTATGAAGCTTATAGAAGCTGGAAAAGACACAGTGAAAGCACCCGAAAAAACGAGGAAGACTTATACTAATTTTATTCGGTAAACAGAGAAAACCTATTCATAGGTCCTGGCTATTTGTAGTACTCAAGCAAACCACACCCCAATCTATTAATAGGCAAATTGAGAAAATGTCCTCCTTTTTTCAAAACAGCTTAATAATCGACAATTGAAAATTGATACAGATTAACTATATTTGAAATAGAGAAAGTTCACTTTAGCAATTCACTGAAAGCTGTCCAACTTTCTTTTAAGTCAACCACAATACGAAAAAGCATTAAAGCACCTAAATGAACCCTGTCATACTCATATTCATTCTTATAATAATTAGCTTCATATTGTTCTACTGGATTCGCAGATATAACATGAGATGGAAATCGCCGAAGGAAGCTTTTCCGGCAGAATGGAAAATGATCTTAGTGCAGGAAGTCTTATTTTATAATTCATTGGCAGAAGACGAGAAAAAACGATTTGAATATAAAGTTCAGGAATTCCTATTGAATTGCAGAATAACTGGTATAGAAACTACGGTAGATGAGACTGACAAAGTGCTTATCGCGTCTAGTGCTATTATTCCAATATTTGCATTTGATGATTGGAAGTATTCTAATATTCATGAAGTTTTACTCTACCCGGCAATGTTTAATAAAAACTTTGACACAGAAGGCACAGACAGAAATATTCTGGGGATGGTTGGAAATGGTTATATGGAAGGGATCATGACCCTGTCAAAACAAGCACTTAGACATGGATTTAAAAATGAAACAGACAAGAAGAATACAGCTATCCATGAGTTTGTACACCTGATAGATAAGACAGATGGAACCATCGATGGTATTCCAACATTATTATTGGAAAAACAATATACCATTCCATGGATTGACCTGATCAGTAAAAAAATAGAGGATGTATATGGAGGGAATTCAGACATCAACCCATATGGAGGAAGCAATCGGGCTGAATTTTTCGCAGTTGCCAGCGAGTATTTCTTTGAACGTCCAAAATTGCTGAAGAAAAATCATCCTCAATTATACAATCTGATGGAAAAGACCTTTAAACAAGATATGTCGTTGAGGCCATTAAGAAAAAATAAAGTTAAGATTGGACGCAATAGTCCTTGTCCATGCAAAAGCGGAAAAAAGTTTAAGAATTGTTGCGGACGTATACATTATCAGAAATCATGATCATGAAAAGTCATGAGATTGTTCCCGGGAAACTTCACAATACCGACATGCAACCGGAGCGAGAGGTCCTTCCTCACTCCGCTCCTCAGGAATTCCCCCGAGTACTCGGGGGAAGGACGAAGGACCCTCAGGCTTTTAGCAAAACGCCAATAAGCCAACCCCTCAATGCAATAACACTAAAGAATGAAAAAGAAGTCCTTTTTTAAAATCATTCCTAAGATAAAAAACATAAATTTGGCACTTTAATTTCAATAGGGAAGAAGATGCAAAAGCTCATATTTTCTGAAAAAATTTACACTTATCATATCGACTTTGCCGGACACGTTAGTAACATTGTTTACATCCAATGGATGGAAAATTGTCGTATCCGTTTTTTGGAGGCTATTGGCTTTCCGGTTAGCGATCTTAACGAAGAAGAAGGCATAATACCCGTACTGGTTGAAACAAATATCATCTACAAAACCCCCTTCTATATGGGAAATGAAGTGCATATTGAGATGTGGGTTTCGAAAATGAACAATGCATCTGCCATTATGGAATTCCGTTTTTTCAATGAGAAAAAAGAACTATGTGCACGTGCCTGGCAGAAAGGATTGTTTATTGAGCGCAAATCAAAACGTCCCAAGCGAATAAGTCCGGAACACAAAACAGGATTTGAAAAATATTTTATTGAAGGATAAATTTTATCTGCATTAACATCATTTGATTCTCTATAAGAATCCATCTTATTTCGAGAAATTTCAATTCCGTCAATTTCTAATAACTATATCAAAAAAGCGAATCTAACAACTGAAATTGACCTCTAACACTCAAGTATAGTGGCCAGGCAAATGGAACACTCTTACCGCTTCATAAATATGCAATAAAAGGGGGGTAATAGTAGCGGTATTTGCAGTTTGTACGGTTAGAATACCGTATTATTTCGTACCTTTATCGCAAGCCCTGATATGGGATCTTTTATTTCCTGATAGATTCATAACAAAAAATATGAAGAAGCAATTATTTCGTTTTCTGTTCATTCTACTGATATGCTCCACATTTTCAATCACAAATACTAAAGCACAAAAGATCAGCAATGAGGAAATCAGCCTGCGTATTGCATCATACAAGGCCGATGTGCGTGGCCCGTACAAGGACATCCGGTGGTTTTGTCCTGATGGATCATTCAAATCGCCACAGGAAAGGTGTACTGAGCCAGGAGGGGTGCAGCGTGCCAGGTATAAGGACGAAATTATCAGTCTTGCCAATTCCAATCATGTTTTTCTTGGGCAAATATTATCAACCACACCTTATGCCGACTTCTGGGATGAAAGCAATAATTATTCAAGAATAAAGCAATTCCAGATCGAAAAATACCTGATCGGGGTGGATAAGGGCTGGATCCTCAGGAAGGCTCAGTATTACCGTGGTGCTTTCCAGGCTGAAGATGAGGAACTCTGGGGCCTTGGCTTTTTCAACTGGCTGCTTGCCGATGATGCGGCTATTCAAACACAGTTCTTTCTGATCCGACAGGCATGCAAAGACATTCCTCACAATAATGATGATAATACCAAACAAAAAATCCGCCTAAACTCTAAGCTTATTTCCGATTCCTATCCACCTTTTCTTGATATCAGGGTAAAGATACATGGCCAGCCGGATAAATCTGATATTCAAAAAACAAAGGATTTCAGGCGAAGCCATCAGGAAAAAATGGCTGCTCCCGACCTGAAAATGATGGATGATCTGATCACAGATCTTGAGAAGCAGTACAAAGCATTTGATATTCAATCATTGGACCGTTTAATTATGAAGCTGCCCGGCGGATCAAGCCTGAGGGAAACACTTCTCCATTTTCAAAGCAACTTCAAATCTTCAAAGAATGGGTTTGAAAGGATCCAATTATTATCGGAGATCCTTGAAAAACTCAGAGCATCCATATTATCTGTCAAAACTTCAAGTGCAAGACTGGCTGTTATGGACATTTCCATCATTCTGGAAGACCTTCTGTTCAGGGAAGCCGGAGAATATAAGCCGGCAACCATAAAAGAATCCCTGCTGTACATCAACCAACTCGGACGGGCATCTGCCGGATGCGGATATCTCGAAGTGTGGGAATGGAAACATTTACAGAAATTCCTTTACGACGGCTCATATGACAAGATGAAGCAAGCCGAATTTATGAAGCTGTTTGAATCATGCAGAAATATTGTGGAATGGGGCAGCAGTATGTTTATGGCTGTATATGAGGATGATATAAAACTATACAGTGGCTTTGAGCCCAAAACAGAAGGCTTTCTTGACGATAAGATTCGATCTTCTATACTGCTTCAGGTGGGAATTCAGGTAAGCTCCCTTGGCGACATTATGGCCCGCTACCTCCCTGCCGGCAATAGAATTCTGGATATTGCAGGGCAGACATCCGCACGAGGGCTTAATCCGGGCTTTGCCAAAGGTGAACTGGTAGTGGTTCAAGGGTCAATTGATGGCCTTGTTGTGGAGAAAGACAAGATCTATATATTCAATAAGCCTCCCTCCGACCTCAAGCCTGTTGCCGGCATTATGACCGTAAGCGAAGGCAATCCGGTATCGCATGTACAATTGCTTGCCAGGAACCTTGGCATTCCAAATGCCGTGATCTCAATGCAAAACCTTGATGAGCTTAAAAAATATTCAGGGCAGCATGTGTTTTACGCTGTTTCGTCGAAGGGTGTGATCGTTATGAAAAGAGAAAAGGATATGAATGAGGAGGAGGCCAAACTCTTTACAAAGAAAGAAAGGAGTGAAAATAAGATCAGCGTTCCGGTAGAAAAGATACGTTTGGATAATATGCGTGTTTTAAACCTCCGCGAAGTAGATGCTTTTTCATCGGGTATAGTGTGCGGACCAAAAGCTGCCAATCTTGGTCAATTAAAAAAGTTGTTCCCCGACAATGTAGTTGAGGGGCTCGTCATACCATTTGGCATTTTCATGCAGCATATGCAAATAGCCATGCCCGGACAACAAATGACATACTGGGAATACCTACAGAATATATTTGAGCAATCACGGATGATGAGACTATCGGGCGTGCCGGAAGCGGAAATAGAATCTTTTGAATTGGGAGAGCTTGGCATATTCAGGGAAGCCATTGGCCGGATCAGCCTTTCAAAAGAGCTGATTGCCGAGCTTAATCAATTGTTTGTAGCGGTTTTTGGGAAGAAAATGGGTGAGATCCCGGTTTTCCTGAGAAGCGATACAAATATGGAAGACCTGAAAGATTTTACCGGTGCAGGACTCAACCTTACCCTCTTTAATGTGGTTTCTGCTGATGCCATTTTAAAAGGCATTCGTGATGTATGGGCATCGCCATACACCGAAAGAAGCTATAAATGGCGGCAGCGATATCTTTTAAACCCCGAAAATGTATTCCCTTCCATACTAATCATCCCCTCAGTAAATGTGGATTATTCAGGAGTACTGATAACAAAAGGCATTTCCTCAGGCTTGATGGAAGATGCCACTGCAGCTTTTAGCAGGGGAGCAGGGGGTGCTGTCGACGGACAAGCTGCAGAGACCTACCTGCTTAAAAAAGCAGGCAAGGATATTTTATTGTTACCGGCAAGAGAACCAAGTTATATATCATTACCTGCTTCAGGCGGCGTAAAAAAAGAATTTACTTCATTTGAGAGGGGAGTATTGAATGATCAGAACATTGCTTCGCTAAGAGAGATTGGGAGGGAAATACGAAACCGCTTGCCCGGCTTTGGCAGCAAGGGCCCTTTTGATATAGAGCTTGGATTTAAGGACAACAAACTCTGGCTCTTCCAGGTCAGGCCCTTCGTTGAAAATAAGAATGCCATTGGGCAGATTTACCTGGAATCATTGAATCCGATACTTAATGATAAAATGATTATTGAATTAATACACACCATACAATGATAAAAAGAAGCCTGCGCATATTGATCTTATACATTGCTTTTCCTCTTTACGCGATGACATATCCCATTGATGGTTATCAAACAACAGGAATCAAGCGATTGCTTTACCTGCAGCTTGTTGAGGCAGGCGAAATAACAGGAACCCTGCCCAAGGAGGGTGCCCGGCTGGGCCTCAGCGAAATCAGACTGAACCTGACAGGCCCAAAAGGCGACAGCCTGACTGAAATGCCTGATATTGACAAGAAATTGCAAGCATCCGTAGATGCTTTATTTCCCAACATTCATGAAAGTTATTCGCTTTCCATTCTTGATATTACTCCCGGCCGGCCAATCAGATATGCAAAACGCAAAGACAAACAAGGTTTTCAACCCGGCAGTATCGCTAAGCTGATTGTGGTGGCCGGCCTCTTCAATGAATTAAAAAACCTTTATCCCGATTCATTTGAAGAGAGACAGCAGCTCCTGAGAGATAAGAAAGTTGTTGGCGGAAAATGGGTCATCACTGATGAACACACAGTTCCGATATTTGATATTGAGACCAAAACCCTGAAATCAAGGGTTGTCAGGGAAGATGACGTCTTCAGTTTGTATGAATGGGTTGATTATATGCTATCGGCCAGCAACAACAGTGCTGCCAGTGTAGTGTGGCGGGAAACGATCCTTATTCATGTGTTTGGGAAAGCATATCCTTATCTTACTGCGGAGCAGACAAATGAATATTTTTCTGGCGTTTCACAAGCACAAATGATGCAATTGGCAGTAGATCTTGTCAATGCACCCATCAGGGATGTAGGCATAACAGAAGATGAAGCGCGTTTGGGAAGCTTCTTCACACGGGAAGCCAAGAGGATTATTCCGGGCAAGGGCGGAAGCATCGGCACTCCTGCCGGATTTATGAAATATCTCGTGGCCATGGAAAGAGGCCTCCTTGTTGATGAACAATCAAGCCTTGAGATCAAGCGTTTGATGTACATGACTGCCCGACGCATCAGGTACGCCTCATCTGAAGCGCTCAATACTGCAGCAGTATACTTTAAGTCAGGAAGCCTTTATCAATGCGTTGCGGAAGAAGGGTACAGCTGTGCTAAATATATGGGTAACAAAAGCAATTTCATGAATTCCGTGATCATTGTTGAACACAAAGACGGAACCAAATACATGGTCGTATTGATGTCGAACGTACTTAAAAAAAATTCAGCGGCTGATCACAATGGCCTGGCAACACAGATCGACAGAACAATAAGAAAACCCTGGAAATAAGTATCAGGAAATTTCTTTTCTGTTTTGGAGCACTTCTATAGTCCTGTTGGCAGAGAGCGCAATTTTGCTGTTCGGGTGATTCACATACTTGCCCACGACTGGAAGAAATTTTTTATCGTTCAATACTGATATAAGATTCAGGACTGCAAGCTTAACCGTAACATCCCTTCCTTCAAGCAGTGTACTGAAACACTCAGCCTGACCGATATCTTTGATCTTTAATTCATTTATTCCGTCCTTAGTAACTGATTCCTCCACAGATGTTTCAATAATGGGAATAAGGATCCTTTTCAGGTTGATCTCAAGTAGGTTATCAAGAAACTCAATGGCGCTGATCCTCAACTCTGATTTTTCACTTTTAAGGCCCTGATATGCGATATCAATTTCGTCCTGGGGATATTTAAGTCCCAGAAATTTAAAAATTCGGTCCAGGTTATCATCAAGCCTTCCTTCTAAAAGCTTGATCAGTCCAAGCCTTGTTTCAAAAACAATGTTCTCATCTGTTTTTCCTGAACGTGGCTTTACAATCCTATTTTGTTGCACATAAAGTGCTGTAAGGATATTCTGAAATAATTTTGCCTCATCAAAGATATTGTTAATGATTTGTTTTTTATTGAAAACCAGGTAAGGGCTTTGTCCTTTTATCACCGTCAGGCTGCGCACTGCTTCGCTTCTTACTATGATATCATCAAAATCGAGCAATTCAAACATAAAATCTACACCAGCCTGGGTACCTATCCTTTCAACTACGGATGGGATGGCCCTGACGAAATCAGTGTTTGCCTTGTTTAGAATAACTTCTTCTTTCAGGAGGGTAATGATTTTAAATCCATAATTTGCAAGGGCAGCCGACGCATCTGCACTAAATTCTTTACGCAATAGAAACTGATAAAGTACTGGTATAAATAATTCATCAAGGCTTATTCCGGCAGATTGGATGCCAGCCCTGATCAACTCCGCACTCTGCCCATTCAGGGCTTCCAGTATAAAAGGATAATATTCATCAAGGTGTGCACTGCCAATGGCTTTAAGAACATTTTTCTTTTTAAACAATCCTTCTTCCGTGTTTCCGCTCGTTTTCATCTCCGCAATTGATGCGCCAATGATAGCAGAAAGCTTAAATATCTGTTTCAGTTCGGGATTATCCCTGGTTTCATTTGCAATGGCAAGCAATGTTGCATACTTAATATGATAATCTCGATCAAGAAGAAATCGATTGATCACACTTTTTCTCTCATATGCAGAGTGTTCTATAATGTATTCTATTGCAGAAATCCGAACAGCCAAAGATTTATGGTGTGTAAAAGGGAGTATCTCATCCGAAAGGTTCCGGGATCGATAAAAATAAAGCCTGCTTATTGCTTCCTTTATGACCTCCTCTGATGGGTGATGAAGCAACTTTTTGATTGGAATAAATAGCATTTCATGTTGAAAATCATCTGTATTCCGGAGTGCCAATAAAATTTGATTTTTAGTGCCATTTTCAAGGACCTTTGCCAAACCACCATAAACGGATTCTTTGTTCAGGTCGGGCATATTCTTCGATTCTTTCGATTGTTCTTTGTTCAGGTTCAGTTTCAATTTGAACAATTTGACGTATTCAAGGCGTACCCTGGAGGCATAAAAAAACCAGAGCAGGGTAAGCAAAATAATAACAAGGCTAATCACCTCCACCGGCAACTTAAAGGCAATAACCAGGGTGATCAGGATCAGCCCGCTCATCCCTGTAGCAAAGCTATCGACAAAAACATCAATAAAAGTCTTTGCCTGGTTCTTTGTTTCAATGGGAATAGGCAGGGCCAGTAATTCGATGGCAGATTTATTAACTGACTGCTTCAGGCTTCCATCAGCGGACTTTATCAGGATAGCCGACCACAGGGCCGGAAAGAACATTACAGATAAGGCACCTATAAATATTCCGGCGGGAAGAAAGAACAATGACATGCCCACCCCAAAGGTTCCGACCACCCTTCGCGTAAGAAATAACTGGATGAGCAAGGAAATGATATTGATGTTTGAGAACCAAAACCCAAAGAAAGCGGTCAGTTCATCCTCATCGGTTATAAGCAGGGATGAGATGGCCGAAAACTGATAGTCGACCAGTCTTGCAACGAACACACCGATTGCTGTAATCAGGGCCAGGTAAGTCAGGTGTTTGGACTTCACAATAAGCCGGAGGGGGTGTTCTGATACCCTGCCCATCCTCTTCCTCCTTTTATAGAGAGAAGTTGCAGTACTTTTATTGCTGTTCCATATCATCCTGATCAGAAAAATACAGACCACCAGAAAAAAAGCACCAATAAACAAAAGGTTTTCACTCCCGATATACGGAGCAAGGATGGAGGTAAGATACCCTCCAAAGATGCCCCCGGCAATAGCAGCTCCCCCGATGAGGTTAAACAAGCGTTTCGCTTCGCGTGTGTTGAAAATAATGTTTGCCAGGATCCAGAACTGCGAGGTAGCCAAAACAGCAAATATCGCAACCCAAACATAAAAAACGTATAAGATCCATACATCTATGATATTCATCTTTAGCAAAACCGTGAAAAGAAGGATGCATATCACAGAGATTAGCAAGGTATAGTGGATAATCCGGTTAAGAGGGATCTTATTGAGCAGCCTCGAATAAAATGTTGTAAGGATTCCTGCAAAAACAGCAACCAGAATAAATGCTATCGGAAGGTTTTCAATACCGGCATTTATAAGAAATAAGGAATTGATACTAGGCTTAATGATGAGAAGGGTTGATATAAGCAAAAAGATGGAAAGTTGCATCAGGAAGGTCCTTCTCAGTTCACCTTCCCGAATATCAAACGTCCTGTAAAAAAAATCTTTCGCCTTATCAACAGAGATCATCAAAGCAAATTTTTTATTTAATTGCGATTGTTACAAATCCGAACTCATCATCTTGTCAACAATCGTAGCCAGTTCACGGAGGATATTCTCTCCATCGGCATCATCGAGCAAAGCTACAAGAATATATTTTCTGTGCGGCCCCCATACCAGTATGGAGTCTGAATGAAATGTTTTCCACGAACCTGATTTCCTGAAAAGACGTGCTTGTGGTGCCGCTTTACTGAGTACACTCACAAATTTGTGATTGATTCCGGGGTTGTCCATATATTGCATCATCTGTTTTGATCGCTCATAGTTGACCAACTTACCATAGGTCATAAGGTAATAGTATCTGCAGATTTGCGTTACCGTTCCCCCATGGCTTAATCCTTTCAAAGGATCCGGATGCCTCTCGCCGGTCTTGGCATATCTTTTCCCAACCCATAAACCACCACCATAATCTTCATCGTAAAGTTCATAGGCCGGATCCTCTAAAACGCTTTCTATTTTATCAAAACCAATAAGATCAATGAGTGCGGTAGCTGATGTATTGCTTGATACACTGATCATTTTACGCATGTTTTCCTGCAATTCAGGTGTTTCTTCTATTTCCCCCTTTTCGAGGGCATCCATTACAGCCAATAAAATGGCAATCTTTGGCAAACTGGCTGCATACATCATTACATTTCCGTTCACACGGGCATATTTGACATCAAAAGGATCCGAAAGATCAACAATACCCACGGCCATTCTCTTCTGACTGATAAGCCTTTTCCACTTTGGTTTCAAATAAACATTTGCTTCCAGTTTTTTTTGGAAATCTTCATCAATAAGATTTCGTAGAGACATGAGCGAATCCTTCCCAAGATTAATGGGCAATTCAGGCACCTTTTCTCCGGCAATACTATCTTGCCCCTCCTGGGCATATTGTTGACAAGAAAACTGAAACATGATCAACAAAATCATCCAAATTCTTTTTTTCATTGGTATTTCATTAATATTAGTACGTTATATCATACATCAAGACGAGCTAAACGTAAATTGTTACACCAACAATATACTTTAGTAAAATAAATTTTTGAAATGATAAGTCGGCCCAATCCTTTTAACTCAAACGTGTCAGGCCTGATCATAACACACCTTTTTCAGGGGCATTAAGTTTGCGGGGGTATGATCAGGTATTCTCAAAATTAATAAATTAATTCACACCAATATTTTTAAACCTATACACCCCTCATCTTTACGTTAAGATTCAGGATTTAACTTCTAACAAAAGCGAAGCTTCTGCCCAGTCTGTCTTCAATTAGAAAAACCCAAAAACAGGCTGATGAGATTTTCACTACCTTTACAAAAATGCTGCTTAATATTCATACTAAATATAAAAAAGAAACAATGAAAGCAATTACATCAAGACTGTTATTTATCTTAATTTTATTGATAGCTATTCCATTCAGCGGAATGGCCCAAAAAAGGCTTAATAAGATTATCACTACCGGAGAGATCAAGGTAGGGATGTCCGGAGTACAACCGCCCTTTTCTATGCACAGTAACTCCGACAGCCTGATGGGTTATGAGGTTGATCTGGCTCAAATGATCGCAGAGTCCATGGGGGTAAAGCTGACAATTGTGGAAATCCCATTTGCAGACCTGCTGAAAGCGCTTGAAGATGGCAAAGTCGATGTCGTAATGTCCGGGATCACCATCACCCCAAAACGAAACCTGAAATCGATGTTTGTAGGGCCCTACATCGTTTCCGGGAAATCCATTTTGACAAGGTCAGAAAAACTGGCAGGCATTAACGAGCTCGGAGAACTTAATAATCCAAATGTAATACTGGCTGCTCTGGCAGGTTCGACCAGTGAAGAATTTGTTAGAAAAAACATTCCATTAGCACAATTGAAGGTAACAAAGACCCATGATGAAGCAGTGAAAATGGTGATAAATAAACAAATCGATGCTTTATTCGCCGATTATCCTGTTTGTGTTTATGCCATGTTCCGCTACCCACTCATTGACCTTTCAATATTGGATCAGCCCCTGACCATAGAACCCATAGGCATTGCTTTGCCCGCTGATGGTTTTTTATTGCATAATCTCCTGCAAAACTATTTAAACTCCCTCCAGATCATTGGTGTCCTTGATGCCCTTGAATATAAATGGTTTGAATCTGGTGAATGGCTTGACAAAGTGAAGATGTAAAACTCAGGGGCACCATCGTGCACATTGGTTATACTACTATCAGGTGTTAAACAATCTTTGTTTTTCTCCAGTGATCGTTTACATCATATGGTCTTCATTGTTTCTCCTGCTAACAATGTTTTGGGCTATGCATCCTGATACTCATAAGCATAAAATGTCACCGAAAAACACACGGAAATACCCTTATTAATTTTATACCTTTGGTAGATTCTATTATAAAGTAAAATAAATAGTGAAAATCTCTTTGATGAAACACACCATTATGATTAAAAAAATATTAATTCTAAGCATTTTTCTTTCTTTCTCCCTATGTATCTTGAGTCAGAATGCAACAAATTACAGGCAAGTCATTGAATCCACAAGTGTTCCCAATAAAGTGAAAGCTGCGTTTAACACCATGTATCCGGGGGCTTTTATAAAAATGTGGTATGTAACCAACATCGCTTATTGGTATCAGGATTATGGCCCATCTTATTATAATGGATGGTACCAACCCCGAACAGTGGTGGTTTATAATTTCAGCGAACCTGCAAACTATGAAGTTGAATTTCTATATAATAATGAAAACAGCAGGGCTATTTTCAACCGTTATGGAGTCTGGTTTGAAACCAGGACCAAGGTTGTCGCACTGCCTGATCAAATTGAAGCAGCAATAGACAATTCTGATTTCAGTAGCTGGAGAAGGTCGGATCACAAAGAACGCATTGAAGCTCCTGGCATGGCCGGCTCTGTCTACAGAATGCAGGTTTCACAAAAGCATCTTTCACAAATTATACGAATAGATGACAATGGCAAAATTGTGCAAATTAAGTCCGAATAGCGCTTCCCGGGTATTCTTCAATTTGTATACTGTATGTTATGAATGAAACGAGAAAAATCCAGGTGCTGAAAAGCAATGGAGAAAGACAAGCCTTCGACAGAAATAAGTTGATCATGGCGCTTAAAAGATCAGGGGCCAGCCAGGAAAACCGTCAAAAAGCAGTTGAATTTGTTGAATCGAAACTTTTTGACGGAATTCCGACCAAGCAGATATATACGCTTGCTTTTGCAGCTTTGAAGAAGAAATCAACACGAATGGCAGGCCGCTACAAGCTAAAATCAGCCATTCTTCAATTTGGTCCTACGGGCTATCCTTTTGAAATATTTGTTGGTCGGTTATTTGAAACATTGGGTTACACAGTAGAAATTGGCGTTTTTATGCAAGGTGAATGTGTGCAACACGAGATAGATGTTCTTGCAAAGAAAGAAGGTAAAATTGTTGTTATTGAATGTAAATTTCACCACGATCAAAGAGCAAAAACAAGCGTTCAGGTACCTTTGTACATTCATTCCCGGTTCCAGGACATTGAAGCATTGTGGAGGATGGAGCATCCCGGTGTGGATGTTAAATTTGAGGGATTCGTTGTTACCAACACACGCTTTTCAGAAGATGCCATGAACTATGCAAAATGTGCCGGCCTGGGTATGATCTCCTGGGATTATCCCCCAAATAAATGCCTTAGGTCATATGTAGATAACTCGGGTTTGCATCCTCTGACATCCCTTCTTTCTCTCAGAAAAGCAGAGCAACGATTCCTCCTGGAAAAAGGCTTGGTCTTGAGCAGTGAACTCGAAACCAACCAACATTTACTGCATGAAATGAACATCAGCGAAAAGCGGATTGGCAAAATATTAAAGGAAGCTAAAACCCTTATTGAGAAATAAAACATCCCTGCTTTTTGGAAAGCCGAAGCATCAATAGCCTTCAGCAATTCTCTGGCAACCAGAGCAGTTATCGTTTCACACTTTTTTAGACAAACCTAGATTTGTGAACGCATATTCACAATAATATTTAATCTCTGATATTTAATTATTCTTATATTTGGGATAAGCCTAACCAAATTATAACGAATATGAAAAAGAGCGTTTTATTCCCCTTGTTTTTTCTTTTAGCGTCCTCAATAGCGGCGCAAAACCTTCCAAATGCATATCAAAGTTTATCCTCCATGGGAGTTTTAAAGAATTCTAACGCAGAAATGATGCTGACCGACTCAACTCATGGATATTTTTTTGATATAAGCATCACTGACTCTATGCTCATCCAAAGACAATTTTTGGATTACAACCTGCGCGGACAAATGACCAATGATTCCATCCTGGCCTTATTTCTTGATACACTTGAATTGGGCTGGATAAGTTATATGAAAATGGATTATACCTACGATGGTCTGGCCAGATTAATCAACCGGACTACTTCCATTGGAAGCTGGACTGCAGGCGGATGGGTTCCCGAAAGCAGGGAATTGTTCTTCTATCTCAACAGCAGTTCTCTTGTTGATTATGAATTAGAGAACTTTTATGAGTGGAATAATTCAAACTGGCGCAATTACGACAGCACGATCTATACGAGAAATCTCATGCAGCAAATTGAATTTGCCTATCGGTTTGGTTGGAATCAAAATCCGGGAAATTACTACGCCAGCGGCTACCACAGCTTTGCATACAATGATGACGGTTTGGAAATTGCCGATACTTCTTATGCCTACTATACCCCAGGGATTCCTACAATGTCCTATCTGGAAGTAAGCACCTATGATAATCTTGGACAATTGATACGAGAAGTTGACTATTATTGGAATAGCACCAATAGTAGTTGGATGGAAGAAGATAAAGTTGAAATTACGTACGATCTGAATGGTAATTATATAACTATCCTAACTTTTGATTGGGACGAAATGCAATCTGCATGGATAAGCGATGAGGCCAATTACATGACTTATTATCCGGACAACAGCCCGCATTTATGGAGGAATTATGAGCGAGACGAGAACAGCGGGATAATGATAAAAAACTTCACTTTTGAATTTTTCAGTAGCCTGCATGTTGTTGTGAACACAGATGAACTTAAGCCGGAAGAATCCATGCAACTCTATCCCAACCCCAGTACAGGCAGCATTGTCCTGGAAATGCCTTCGGCCGACTTTATTGAGATTATAAATATAAATGGGCAGCTCCTCAAGCAATTTCGATGCTCAGCCGGGAAAAACAGCATTGACCTGAGCGATCTGGATCCGGGTATGTATTTTGTGAGGTCTCAAAAAGGGAGATTGCATCAAAGACTGATCATTCAATAGGAAAGAAAACCAATTCTTACTATACAGAAAAGGCAAAACCGGCCTTTTTACTGAGGTAAAGGTTCCAACAGGATACATTTACTTTTCAAAGCTTGATTGTTATAGCCACCATTATGGGAATCAACGAGGTGTAAACATTCAGTATTCCTTATGGACCTGTGGATGCAGTTTTTCAGATGGAACGTCCTTTTCATTCCCTCAAAAAAAGCATGCGGTAATGACTATATCGGTCGGCTACCAATATTTTCCTCTCATTGTACCGGAAACCGTTGAAAACAAGCTCTGAACTGGGGGTAATACTAACACTTCCAACTGACACATAATTGGTACCAGGGAGGCCCGGGGACGAGGTTTGAACTTCCGTTTTTGATTGGGTATCTTTTTTAATGCCTTAGTAAGTAATTGCCTAGCAATCATGTCATTATGGCAGCATTCTGGAATGTTTTATGACATTTTTTCCGAATTTGCCTCAAAACATCAAATTGGACACAATTTTGATATTATTCAGAAAAAACCAAGATGATAAACTTAAATAAATTCACAATAAAGTCGCAGGAAGCGATCAATACTGCTCAGGAGATTGCAGTTTCGAATAATCAGCAGGCAGTTGACAGTATTCATTTACTTAAAGGTATTTTAAGGGCTGATGAAAATGTCATACCATACCTATTAAAGAAACTGAATGTCAATTTCCCTGTATTCTCCCAGGCAGTCGATCGCATCATCCAATCATTACCCACGGTAAGCGGTGGTGCTGAACCATACTTCACGAATGAAGCAAAAGAGGCGCTTCATAAGGCGCAATCTTACCTGAAGGAGTTCAATGATGAATTTGTTTCCATTGAACATTTGCTGCTTGCACTTCTGAGTGTAAAAAGCAGTGCTTCTACTTTGTTAAAAGACAACAACATTCAAAAAAAAGAGCTTATTGAGGCAATCAGGCAACTAAGAAATGGGACACAGGTAAACAGTCCAACCGGTGAAGACCAGCTTAATGCCCTGAACCGATATGCAAGAAATCTGAATGATCTTGCTTCCAATGGCAAACTGGATCCCGTTATCGGAAGAGATGAGGAGATCAGAAGGGTCTTGCAGATTTTATCACGGAGGACAAAAAACAACCCCATTCTGATCGGCGAGCCAGGTGTTGGAAAGACGGCCATCGCCGAAGGCATTGCTCACAGGATTATAAACGGTGATGTACCCGATAACTTAAAAAGCAAACGCTTTTATTCTCTTGATATGGGCTCGCTCATTGCCGGGGCAAAATACAAAGGAGAGTTTGAAGAACGACTTAAAAGTGTTATAAAGGAGGTGCTTAACTCAGATGGTGAGATCGTGCTTTTCATTGATGAGATCCACACGCTGGTTGGAGCTGGAGCTTCGGAAGGTGCTATGGATGCAGCTAATATCTTAAAACCGGCACTTGCCAGAGGGGAATTGAGAGCTGTTGGTGCCACTACACTGAAAGAATACCAGAAATATTTTGAAAAAGACAAGGCCCTGGAAAGACGCTTTCAAACGGTACTTGTGAATGAGCCGGATACCATTTCGAGCATATCCATCCTGAGAGGACTCAAAGAAAGATATGAATCACATCATAAGGTCCGCATTAAAGATGAGGCCATTGTTGCAGCCGTGGAACTCTCACAACGGTATATCACCGACAGGTTTTTGCCGGACAAAGCCATTGACCTGATCGATGAAGCAGCTTCCAAACTTCGTCTGGAAATAAATTCATTACCGGAAGAATTGGAAACAATCGAAAGAAAGATCAGGCAATTTGAGATTGAAAAAGAAGCCATCAAACGCGAAAATGACAAGAGCAAATTAAAGGCTATAGGGGAAGAATTGGCCAACCTGAACGATCAGCGAAGCGAACTTCGATCAAAATGGAAAGCAGAAAAAGAGATCATAGAGAACATCCAAAATGGGAAAAAACAAATAGAGGAATATAAGCTGGAAGCTGAAAAAGCCGAGAGAGAAGGTGATTTTGGGAAGGTGGCAGAATTGCGTTACGGACTGATCAAAGAAGTGGAAAGCAAAACTGAAAATTATAAATCACAATTAGTTGAATTGCAGGGAAACAAGCCCATGATCAATGAAGAAGTGGGTGCGGAAGAAATCGCAGATATTGTTTCAAAATGGACTGGCATCCCCATGAACAGGATGTTGCAGAGCGAGCGTGAGAAACTCCTTCATCTGGAAGACGAACTGCATAAAAGAGTGGTTGGCCAGGATATTGCCATTGAAGCCATCGCGGATGCCATTCGCAGAAGCAGGGCCGGGCTTCAGGATGAGAAACGGCCTGTTGGATCTTTCATCTTCCTTGGAACAACCGGAGTGGGAAAAACAGAACTGGCCAAGGCCCTGGCCGAATTTCTGTTTAACAATGAAAATGCCATGGTCAGGATTGATATGTCGGAATATCAGGAACGCCATTCTGTATCACGTCTGATCGGAGCCCCTCCGGGCTATGTAGGCTATGATGAGAGCGGACAGCTGACAGAAGCCGTAAGGAGAAAACCCTATTCAGTGGTATTGCTGGATGAAATAGAAAAAGCACATCCCGATGTTTTTAACATCCTGCTACAGGTGTTGGATGATGGCAGACTAACCGACAATAAGGGCAGGGTAGTGGACTTTAAGAACACCATTATTATTATGACTTCAAACATAGGTTCTCATGTTATCCAGGAAAGGTTTTCAACCTTAACAGAAGAGAATGAATATGAATTGGTGAAGGATACCCGAAAAGAAGTAATGAACCTTCTAAGACAGGAAATCAGGCCGGAGTTTCTTAACCGCATCGATGAAATCATTATGTTCACTCCTTTAAATAAGAAAGAGATCCGTGAAATTGTAAGCCTGATGTTCAAACAGGTTCAAAGTATGCTGGCCAAAAAAAATATTGAGCTCATCCTTTCAGAAAAGGCCATCGAGAAACTAACAGAAATGGGATATGACCCCCAATACGGAGCCCGACCGTTGAAAAGGGTCATACAAAAGAGTGTACTGAATGAACTATCGAAAATGATCCTCGCCAATAAGGTGAACACTGACCAGCCTATATCGATCGATACTGATGGGGATATATTCATTTTTAATAACTAAATCATTATCATAAGCATTCAAAACCCGGATGGAAGACATTCGGGTTTTTTAATGCCAATTTCTTAAACACACCTAAACACTTAGGGGAAACCATCTACCATCAGGAGACTTAAGCTTTAAATTGATCCTTTCTCAAAGCCATCTTGATTCATTCAGGAATGAACTAAAAACCCTCTTTCGCGCGTTTTAAAAGTACATTTATTGCATCGGCGTCAGCGTGAAGCGCAAGATGAATTGCATGCTGGTTAAGGCGTGATTAAAAGATATTTCTGTAGAGATCAACAAAAAGGCATGAAGTAGTCTGACCCTGATACTTTAAAAACAGTTTTTTCTGCAACAGCCCTCCCAAGAATTGTCCGCTAAAAAATGCAGCAATAAATACAACAAAGGTAATCCAATGCCATCCGGTATGCATAAATACCCTAAGAAAGACGACCAGAGGCACCGGAAGATGGATGGCCAGCATCCACTGCAGGCTGAATTTCCTGACATGAGCTCTCCAGTAACCAAATGGTATGTTCAAACAAATGATCAATATACCGATAAGAACCAATTTTCCAATGTCAGGCATGTTCCAAATATAGGTTTTTTTAAATATGTAAGTATTAAAAAGCCTTTTCTTTCATTCAATTTATTCCACATTAGGTTTGATAAACCATGAAACACTTAAATATTTAATTATTATATCAAAAAAAAAATTAAAAAGCGTGATCCATATTCATTTAAGAAGTAAGTTTATTATCAGAACCCACAGCCTTTACCTTCAAATGATGATACAACCCTATCATTGAACATTGAAGTTGAAGCATTTATAAAATCAATGCCATGAACAAACAAACTCAAAAAAACAGATCATTCATTAAGAAAAGTTTTCGGCCGTTCCTGACAGGCTTGTTGGCTATATTCCCCCTGGTAATCACCATTGTGGTGATCATCTGGTTTATAAATTTCATGTCCTCATTGTTGGGTCCGGAAAGTGGTTTCGGGTTACTCCTACAGGATGTCGGACTGAACTTTGTCAGCAACAAGGTGGTTGCTTACCTTGTCGGGCTGAGTATTTCGCTTGTTTTGATTTTCATTTTGGGACTGCTGGTACAGGCCGGATTACGGAATCAGTTTAGTATGATGACCGATGCCGTGATGACCCGGATCCCTGTAATCAAGACCATTTATGATGCATCCAAAAAAATCACCAACCTCTTCGACCTTAAGGACCAGCCCGATTTGAAGTCGATGAGCCCTGTAATGTGTTCTTTCGGTGGAAAAGGGGGAACAGCCGTCCTGGCATTATTAACTACACAAGAAGTAATCAGTATTGATGATCAGGAATACTATTCCATCATGATACCCACCTCTCCTGTTCCCATCGGAGGGGCTATCCTCTATGTACCCTGCTCCTGGGTGAAAAAAGTTGACTTCGGCATTGAAGGACTGGTAAATGTATATGTATCCATGGGTGTAACAGGTCCTGAATTGTTCCAGAAAAAAACGGAAAAGAAAATTTGACATGATCTTATATATTCATGAATCGCGGTAAATGATTGATCATGGAATTCTAATTAAACAAATTGAAGCATTCCCATTCCTGGAAACAGATAAAGGCAGCACAATTGTCTTTTGGGGTTCCGACAAAAAAGGAAAAGAAATATGGTTTGCAAGGATTTTGCCGGACTGATGAATATTTTACCCCTCTGTCAGTCTCATACGACTCACATCTCCCCTGTTTCAGGGGAGAATATAAGGAAGTCTCGTGGTAAACCACGAGGAATTATTTGATTAAATCTTTCTAAAATCCAAACCTGAGGAATCCAAATACAAGTGAAACAACAGGGTTTTCGCTTTTAAACCAAGTCAGAACATCCCTGCTGGCAAAGCCCATCTCCCATAAGCTGTTTTCGGCATGCATCGGACGAAAAGTAAGGCCCACCGGAATATTCAATCCGTAGCCACCGCCGTATGAAAGACCGCTGGAGAGCTGGAACCATTTTGCCGGGTTGTATTGCACTCCCCCTGCATAATATGGTTTAATATAAGCCCCCGGAAGATCCTGCTCGCCAAGAGGAATCAGAAATTCAAGCCCAACAGACAGTTGTTCCACAATCTGGTGGTTGGCTCCAAAACGTAAATTCATGGGCGTTGACACCTTTTTATCTTTCAGCCCTATCCATTTCCCCAAATTATCGTTATCGGCTATAATACCACCTGATTCTGAAAAGATGTTGTAGTTGTCGATACCCGGTGTTTCTATTTTCCAGATGGGAACATTTTCTCCTTCATACACATTCCCATCCCAGGTAATGGATCCGATGTCATTCAATGAAATGGCCACCCTTGTTTTTTTATAAATCTCGAAAGAAAGACCTATATCCACACCAAATCCCATCCCGGCCGTTTGCCAGCCACTCCCGGTAAGTTCAGAGGGTGTAGGCTCATCATACTTAACACCATAAGCAGGGCCCAGGGCCTGATAACCTTCTACCTCAGTAACTGTAATGGAATTGTATTGCATGATCCCAAAACCCTGTAAAATTTTAAAGTCGATGCCGGCATAGAACTTAAAATTTTCCATGTTTACCAGCTTTCGGCCATAACCAATTACAAATTCATTATAAAATAAGTGGGATATATCGGTTGGATTGTAAAGTTTTGAAGCTGCCTCAGGATCAGTCGTATACCCTATGGTATCACCATTTGGCAAGGCTACTATGCTATCAAAATAAGGTGAATTATATCCTTCGAACAAAAATTCAGAAGCCTGTTCATTTAAGGTGCTGTGCCAGGATACCCGCTGACGAACGGCAAATGCAAAGCCTCCGATCTTTTCATCCTGGAATGAAACTCCAAACAGCGTATTTGATACATTGATCAGCAATTCAGTATCTGTAAATCTTTTGATCGCATCATTTCGCTGACTCTTTGTTGAAAAGTCGGCACTATTACCGATCAGGTCTTTAAAAACCATGCTTTTTGTAAGTGGTTCAGAGTAAATTGATATCCCGAATTCAAATAATCCAAGATGTAATTTATGGTCATCCTTCATCCATCCGAGGTTGGCAGGATTTACACCCAGGCTTTGGTAATCACCTAATGAAACAACGGAAAATCCTGATCCTGTGGAGTTAAATGCCCCACCATCCAATTGTGAATATACTCTGGGAACTGCACACAAAACAAGCATGCACAATAATACACGTATACCTATTCTCATAATTTGGGGTTTTGGGTTAATCAAACAATCATTTCAAATTTCATGATAAATATACATAAACAATATTTATCCAGCAATAATGAGAAACGAATTGCAAGAATCCCTTAAAATTAAGCTTACCCCAAGACCTTAAAGGGCATCCACCTTTTTCTGAGCATCGGACCTGATCTTTGCTGCTTGTTGCTGAGCGGTATTCATGATGCCTGCGGCCTTTTTATCGGCTTCAGTAATAACATTATCTGCCTCCGCATAGGCCTTCTTTTTATATTCCTGTGAAGCGGTCTTAGCAGCTGCCTCGGCCAGCACTCCCTTCTTCTTCCCTTCATCCACAAGCTGTTTAGTATGGGCATCGGCCTCTGTTTTCATCCTTTGGGATGCATCTCTGGCTATGGATTTAACCTGGTCCGATTGCTTACGGGCTTCATCTATGACCTGTTTTGCCTGCTGTTCGGCCGCATTTAAGATCTTCTGAGCTTCAAGCTTGGCTTTCTGCTCCAGGGCTTCTTTCTGTTTATCAATTTCTTGCTGGACATTTTGATTGATTTCTCCGATTGCATTTTTACCCCAATTGCCAATTGCAGGCTTTACAGTTGGATCCATTAAAGTTCCTCCAATCAATACGGCCAGATCAATCGTCTCCGCTGCGCCAATATTGATTCCCTTTGCATTTGCCTGTCCGATCAGTCCGTTCATCACATTGTTGGCCTCCGCCCCAAGAATGCTTTTAGGAAGCTTGATTTTTAGGTCATACCCTATTGAATTATCAAATGCAGTCCAGCCTGAAAGATTGGCTTTCATCCCCGCCATCATTATATCAAGCGGCTTTATGATCAGCTTGCCTTCATCAAAGGCAAACAATATTTTCAGAGGATCAATATCCATAGATTTGAATGAGGCTATTTTGAGTGCATCAGACAATTTATTGAGTGTATTGACATTTTCCAGCTTTATGGCCGAGGTATTCATCAATCCCTCACCGATGAACGTCACCCAATCGGGGCTCATATCATCTTTCAGGAGGGTATTAAAACTCATGTTGGTTGAAAAATTTCCAATGGCATGCTCGAAAATGGGTGCATATTTTTGCAAAATGCCAAAGGCCTTCGAAGCCTTAACGAAATTGATGTCTTTCATATTCAGCGAAAAATCTACCTGGGGCTTGTCCGTATCTTTGGTATTATATGAACCATTGATTCCGACCGTACCATTAAACAGATTCCCACGCAGATTGCTCAGGCTCACTTTCTCATCTTTTATGATTACCACGCCCTTTACCTCTGCTAATTCTATATTATCGTAAATGATTTTTTCAAATTCAGCATTTATTTCAAGGTCAATATTGGCTGGCACCATAAATGCAGTCAGAGCAATTGTATCTGAATTGGATGAAGAGCCTGTTTCTTCTTCCGCTGTTTCACCGATAAACTGGTTTGCATTAAAAATCCCTGAGGATGCCTTGAATTTTCCTTGAAGGACTTTATCGCTAAAGGCATATCCCAGATAATCTGTCATCTTTCCTGTCAGGATCATATCACTGTCAATATACCGAAAATCAAGGTTTACCAGGTCGATATATGCCGGTGAGAAATTCATCTGGGCGTGTTTGATCTCAAATGTATTGTCAAATCCCTTCATGGAATAATTGATGTCCTTCATGAGTAGAGACCCGTATGCATTAAAGTCAGTGTATGCCTGATTTTCTATTGCCGACAGTTTTCCCTTCAAGGAAATATTAGCATCCAGCAATCCTGATAGTGATTCATCCGGTCCAAGAGGATAAACTTTGCTCAAGGCCGAAAGATCGAAATGCCCATTTACGCCTGCATCCACATAAGGGTCTGAAACTACATTCCTTAAAAGTAATTTTGCTGTCACAGGATTCTCAAGCACTGAAAAGTCAAACTTTTTCACATCTATGACAGTATTATCGGCATCCCCTCCGGGGTTTTCAATATTGATGATCATATTAATTTTATTGACAGAGGCAGGAAGTCCGGAATATTGAAAAGATGCATTTTCTACCAGCAAGTCAAGCTTGAACGAAGGCAGGTTTGTTTCCGTAAATACTCCTTTTACATAGCCCCCCAGCGTAAGATCCCCACTTGTTTGAATATCCTGAAAATCTTTCTGATAAATAGCAGGGATAAGAGAAAGGAAGCTTTTGAATGAATTCCTGGAGGCAGCAAATGTGAGGATAATATTGGGGTCCCCTCCTGCCATGGCTACAGATCCATCAAATTGCAGAACCAATTCATTAATGCTGAGTTCATTTTTCTTAAATGTATAGATCTCATTTTTCAGATCCGCATCAATCCATGCATCAAAGGAAAGCAGTACATCATTCAAATAAGAAACGCCATCCTGAACAAGTGTGAAGCCGGAAATTGTTGTTTTAGTACTCATGGATGTTTGATCGGCTGAAAAGTTCCCTGATAGACGATGGTCCATATCCCTGACAATGACTTTCATGTTGCCCGGGATGTCTTCATAGGTAATATTTGCATCTATGATCTCAACCTTTTTTAAACGAAGATCAAAGGCAGAAGCCTCTTCATTCGCGGTAGTTGGTGCTGAAAGCTCCTCACTTTTGACTGCGATGTCCCAATTTGCTACGTCATTCTCCAACATCCTGAGATGAATGTCAGGCTCGACAATACGAATTTTCTTGACTTCGTAAGATTCAGCATTTATGACAGTAAATAAGTTGATAACAGCAGAAACTGACGAAATATCTGCCAATGTATCTCCCTCAAATTCACCCTTCCCAACCACCGTAACACCATCAAGGTGGAAACTGAAATCCGGAAAGTTTGTAAACAAGCTAAGGCCAAAATTCTCAAAATCTACTTTTGCTTCAACATTTTTATTAATCTCTGCCTTGGCGGCTTCCATGATCTTGCCTTTAAATGCAAAAGGCAGGATGAACATAGCTGCCAGCAGGACGACAAAAACAATAAAGACCACTTTGAGCACATTTAGGGTTCTACTCGCTTTGTTTTTCATAATAGTAAAATTGAAATGAGACTGTTGTATATGCTTTAAAAATAAAAACTTATGGCAAAATTAGTCTTAAATTAAAGAATATGCATCTATATTCCTTTTTTTGACAGAAAATATAGAACATAGATAGTTTATTAGCAGAAATTAAGACACTTCACAATGCCGAAGGAATCCAATGCAGTCATTCATAAACATAAATATATCACAGAACATTAATTGCACAATATTCCTTACATTTATCAATTAATTTAAAATTCTGATCGGGAAAAGAGGGATTTTATTTATAATCATCTAGCCACAATCACATGAAGGAAAGCCTGTTACACCTATCCAACATTGAAGATTACAATGTGCTTCCGGATACCGGAAAGAATATTCTGGAGAACTTCATCCATGAATTCAGAAAAAACAAAAATGAATCTTTTGCCTGGGATGAAAATTCGGGAACAAGCACCCGTAAAAGTTTTTTCCTGAAGGCAGCAGTGGTGTCACAATTGATTAAGTCACGGGTTCACGGGAAATATGTCGGAATCATGCTGCCTGCATTGCAATCAACTACTTTGCTGATCATTTCATCCTATATGGCGGGAAAGATACCGGTGATGTTGAATTGGACTGTCGGGCATAAAGTACTGACTGCCTGCGCCAATATTACAAAACTGGAAGTAATCATCACCGCAGGTGCTTTTTATGAGAAAATTCAGGATCAACTTCCAGAGGACATCAGCAAACGACTGTTGTTGCTGGACAAGGAAGTGAAGAATATTAGCCTGGGCATGAAAATTAAGGGCGTCTTGATGTCAAAATTCCCTGCTTTGATCAATACAAAACTCGACGAAACTGCCGTCGTTTTATTCACATCCGGAAGTGAGACAGTTCCTAAAGCAGTTCCATTGACTCATAAGAATGTTGTGAGCAACCTGGCTTTTTCCTTGAAGAATTTTGAAATTCGTGTGAACGGTATATTCCTTAGTTTTCTCCCTCCCTTTCACAGTTTTGGTTTCACAGTGTTATCGGTCCTCCCCCTTATAACTGGAGTAAAGGCGGCCTATACTCCCAATCCAACCAATATACGGGAGGTGGTGGATGTGTTAAAACATACGAAAGCCAACAACATCATTGTAACGCCCACCCTGTTGAGGATGATCATGGAACGTGCTTCAAAAGAAGATATGGCTTCTGTTGAGTTGGTTATCTCAGGAGCTGAAAGCCTTCATAAAGATACCTTCAATCAGTTCATGTCACTGACCGGAAATCAATCCATTATTATTGAGGGCTACGGAATAACCGAATGCAGTCCGATCGTGAGCCTCACTCCTAAAGACAAGCCCAAACTGAATAGCGTGGGGAAGATCATTGAGGGACTCAGTTGCCACATCATCAACATAGAAACCGACATGCCTCTTTCTCAGGGAGAAGAGGGGATGATCATGGTTAAAGGCGACAGTATTTTCAATGGATATATGGATGATGGCATCGAAAACCCCTTTGTTGAGATTGAAGGGGAAATGTATTATCGTACCGGCGACCTAGGCTACCTGGATGAAGAAGGTTATTTGTTTATCACCGGCAGATTAAAGCGATTTGTCAAGATCGGTGGTGAGATGGTGAGCATGCCCTATCTGGAAAAAATACTTCTTGAAAAATACGGTGAAGAAGGCAGGCAGGTATTGGCAGTAGAAGGGAGTGATAAAACCAAAGAGCCTAACGTTACCTTGTTTACTGTCAATGAGCTTGAACTGAGCGAAGTCAATAAGTATCTGAGGGAAGTTGGGGTTGCTTCTATTTTTAAGATCCGCGCCATCCGCGTTATAGAGGAAATACCCTTATTGGGAAGTGGAAAAACAAATTACCGCGCACTAAAAGCGATCCTTGAGAAAGACATCCCTAAAGAAGAATAAACAGAGGAGTTCTGTTTTCGGAAATAACTTAAAATCCATGTTTATCTACCAGATAAATAATGGCGGCCATGCATCCTGACCCCAGCTGCAATTCACGAATATGGACCTTATCAAAGGTATCGTAGGCCGAATGATGAAGATCCATGTAGCGTTGCGGATCTGTCCTGTATCCTATCAAGGGAACAGCAAATTTCTTCAGTGGGCCGATATCAACGCCACTTCCACCCTTTTTTATATAATCAATTCCATAAGGCTCCAGCAAGGGTTGATAGGCTGATATTATATTAAAAACACTGTCAACTGCATCGACAGTAAAGCCTTCAGGCGTGAAGCCTCCGGCATCCGCTTCAAGGGCAAAATAATTCAGGATATTATTCAATTCTGAATACTCAGCATAGGCCTTCCCTCCCGATTGGTAAAGTTCTTCATCCATGAACATGATGGCCCTGATCGTTCTTTTATTATCAATTCCAAGTTCTTTAAAAATCCTCAGGATATCTGCCGTTTGTACGCAACCAATGCCATCATCATGCGCTCCCGGACTGTTGAACCAGGCATCAATATGACCTCCCACTAAAATATACTCATCTGGATATTCACTCCCCCTGATATCAGCGATCAGGTTATAGGACGTTATCTCCTCTATATCTTCAGCATCGATAATCAATTTCAGTTTTACATTTTCGTCGGCCTGCAATATTTCACTTAGAAGGTCGGCATCAATGGTACTAATAGCTGCACTGGGTATTTTAACATCATTGAAACGTGTAGAGCCCGTATGGGGAAATGTATCCATCCTGGTTCCAACTGATCTTACCAGCACCCCGGCGGCGCCCAGTTCTGCAGCCAGGGCAGGTCCTCGGGAACGCTGATCCACCGCATTGCCATATATCCTGAACGTATTGATAAGCGTCAGGTCCACAGGTCGGTGAAAGAATACGATCCTGTCTTTTAACTGAGCCGGGTCCAGGGTCTTCAGTTCTTCCAATCCCTGCACTTCTATAAGCTGTGCCAGCAATCCTTCTCCTGGAGTGGATGGAGATGGTCCCAATGCATCAACCCGTAGCCCAATTTCATTTCCATCAAACAAAACACTGGCAGAAGTAGAATGGCATTTCCAGGCAGGGGTTTTAAATTCCTGAAGAAAAACAGTGTCTGCACCGAGTTCTTCAAAATATCCCTTCATATAGTCCAGGGCTATGATCGATTCTTCAGAACCCACCAACCTGCCCGGGGCAGATTCGCAGAGGTATTCCAGATTATGATATGCTACATCACTTAGAAGAACATTATCAAAGATTTGGCTGATCGTTTTTTCATCAGGGTTCTGTGAGAAAGAAGCATTAAGCATCAATGCGAAAACAAAAAACAGGAGGAAACGTAACATGCTTTTTTGTTGGTATAATTTAAGTATCTATTGACATTATATCGGGTTCATCTCATTCAGCTTTTCTTTAGCAATATTGGCTTTCTCATAATCATCCTCAGCATCTTTCCAGATATCCACCGCTCTTTCAAGGAATTCCATTGCCTTTCTGTCGTCACCCTTTTCAAAGTATATAAGTGCTGCTTCATAATTGCTAACTGGATCATAGGGTATATGCGTCATGCTGATCAATACCTCTTTTTCTGCATTTTGGATATCATCCATATTTCGATAACATTCAGAGATCCTGGTATGCAAAGGATAAAGGGAGGCATTCATCTTCAGGCATTCCCTATAATAATCAATGGCCTGAGAATACTCTTCTTTCAACTGGCTTAATTTTGCCTGAGCATAATAAATATTTGCGAGGAGCATTTCTTCCCCAAAATCCTTAATAAGGTCTTCGGCTCCCGTAATAGCTGCTTCGGCCTTTTCTACTTCACCTGTTTCCGCATAAATAAGTAAATAACCAAAAGGCACGACATTGTCTAAAGGAGGTTCAAGCTTTGCAGCAATTTCTTCCAAAATCTTAAAGGCTTTATCAAGTTCTCCTGCATGAATATATGGTTCCATATTAAAGACCCTGAAGACCATCAGATCTTTGGGTGGCAAAATGGATTCGTAACATGCTAATTTCTGTTCATATGCTTCGAGGCTCCTGGCTGTTTGTCCCCTGGTAATGTATAGTTTTTCCAAACCACCATATACCTTGGCACTGTCCCGCGCGGACTTAGCAATATTCAGTGCATCCAAATATTGTTCGAGGGCATGATCAAAATCAAGGGAAAACAATGAAAGATTTGCCAGATCATTCTTAATGGTTAATTCTTCGCTGGCATTTGCAAGCAACATTGCCTTGTTATAATTCTCTCTTGCTTTCTCAATATTGCCGGTTTGCATGTAAAAAGTTCCCAGGTTCTTGTACGATCCCATTTCCTGAGGTAACTTATCGGCATAAAGCTGATAATTGATTAGAGCCGAATCATAATTCCCTAATTGCATGTAATAATCCGCCAAAGTTTCCAACACCTGGTATCTTTCCGGGTCCAGGCGCAGAATCTCATTAAACTCATGAATCGCCTCTGTATACATATTGCGTATCGCATATCGCTGTGCTAATGTAGAGTGTGCATTTATATCATCAGGATAAAGATCTGCCCACATTTTTACAGTTGCCAGTGCTTTTTCAGGTTCCTGATCCAATACATAATTAATATATTTTACAATAAATTGCTGACGCTCCGGAAGCTTATAAAGAAGGTCAATTGCCGACTCCAAAGCACCTTGTGCTGCCTCAAAATTATTGGTATTGAAATATGAAATGGTTATCGTTACAAAGGCCAGTGCAAAACCGGGATCTTCCTTTAGTGCAAGGTCGAGGTATCTGACATTCTCGTCCCAATTATAAAAAATGGCTTCTTTGCCTGCCATTGTGAAATAATAAAGAGCCTTTTCAGAATTTGTAAAAATTTCAGAAACGGGCAGGTCAATGGTTTCTGAGATATGAGATTCGGGCAGGCCCAATGCTTTTTTGACCTCAATAGATAATTTATCAACCAATTTGAAAATACTTTTGTCTTCAACTATAATTTCGGCGATCTCCCGTGTAAGTTTGGTATCGTATACCTTCACATAAGCCCTGTAAATGCCATTTTCCTTGTTCAGGTCGCCAAACATGAAGTAATTCATGTATTTTTCAGCTGCGAAGCGTTTCATTAGCGTTATAGGGAGGCCGGTACCATCTTCATATCCTGCTTCCGCCATTTTTTGAAAACTAGACATTGTATTTCCGGGTGTTATAAGCAGATCCTGTGAGAGGTCGTATTCCAGCATGGGAGGTATGCTATACTGCAAATAATCAAGGGCAGTATCTTCTGATATGTTTTGAAAACTGAAAATTAAAATTTTCTTTCTGAACTCATTTTTAACAATGACCTTTTCAATCTTTTCACCATCTTCATTCTCAAGGGTCATCTTTGTTGTGATGGCCCCAAGGTCTTTCCCCTGAAAAACAAATACAAGCATTAGAGTTGCTGCTAAAATATTCACAGGCAAACCTATCAATTCAACCTTTGTCCACCTGCTGGTATCTCTTCTCCCATGATAATAAGAAACAAGTAATATACTCGGCAGCAATGATATGAGAATATACCAAACAAAGTTGGTAAGGTGAGGTGAAAGCATGTATTCCTTTGCCATGTAGCCCACGACCAGTTTGATCATAAAAGCAGATATCAGATAAAGGCCAAGAATCTGGATCACACGTCGTTTCCACATATCTTTAAAAAACGGTATCCTTTCCCGGGATCCAATCCCAAATTCTTCTACAATCTGATAAATCTCAACTGCAGAATTAACCCCTTTCAAGTCTTTTTTCCCAATAGAAACAGTATTGATATCTGTCTGGTTCCGAATCTGGCTTCTTACGTCCTCAGAAATACAAATTCCGCCTGCAGGAGCCAGGGGCTCAATTCTGGCCGCAATATTAACGGCAGAACCAAATACATCGCCTTCTTCGAAGATAACATCTCCAATATGTATTCCGGCCCTGATCGTAAGTTCTTCGTCTTTCAGTTTCTCCTGAGCAGCTATGGCGAAGCGCACAGCCCTGTTGGCACTGGTAAACATCATCAGCAGGCCATCGCCAATTTCCTTAATTACTTCTCCCCCAAATTCCTTTACCATAGGGAATAAGAGTTCTCTTTGCCTGGCTAGAAGTTTCATCGTTCCCTCTTCATCGGCTTCCATCCGCCTGGTATAACCAACGATATCAGTAAATACTATTGCAGCCAATTTATGATCTTTCATGCTTTTAAGAAAATTAATTATAGCAAAGCTAAGTATTTATATAACATTAAAGAAGGAAGGATGTTTAGAGGGATCGCTAAAGAAAGGAAATTCTAAAATTGACTATCCCCGTGCAAGCCAAGGGGTATTACTTTACCCCTCTGTCAGTCATTCGACTGACATCTCCCCTCATATTTAGAAGAGAATATGAGGAACCCTTAGGCTAGCCACACAAAACTAATTGATTTAAGAAATCCCTGACTTTTATGCTAATTTCATTCAGGCCTAGATGGGTCTGATGATGAATCTTCGAGTGATTATTATATGACCATAAATATACAATCGAACACAATCAATGCTAAAAATATTTAAATGAAAAATGATAAATCATTACTTTCACATTTTTATTTTTATTGAGTTAAGAAGCATGAATACGTTTAACCTGAAAGAAGTAAAAGACTCTCAAAGCATTAGAGATTTTCTGGATTTTCCGTCAAGATTATACAAAAGGGAAAAGAACTGGTCAAGACCACTTGATGATGATATTGAGAAAGTATTCGATCCGAAAAGAAATAAAAAATTCAGGAAAGGGAATGCTAAAAGATGGATACTAAAAGACAAGGATAACAAAGTCGTTGGACGGGTGGCGGCCTTCTATGATCTGAGTATTGCCAACAATAACAAACAACCCACAGGAGGTCTGGGCTTTTTTGATTGCATTTACAATCAGCAAGCGGCCAATACATTATTCAATACCTGCAAGGAATGGCTGAAGGAAGAAGGAATGGAAGCAATGGATGGACCCATAAATTTCGGTGATCGTGACCTTTTCTGGGGTTGCCTCTCGGATGGGTTTTATGAGCCTGTTTACAATATGCCCTATAACTTCCCCTATTATAATGCGCTTTTTGAAGCTTATGGGTTTCAAAACTATTTTAATCAATACACCTACCTCCGCAAGATCGTCAAAAACGGATTTAATGATGCCATACTGGAAAAGGCAAGAAGAGTTTTTGACAACCCTGATTACACTTTTGAGATCTATGATCCTTCGAAGCCGGAAAAAATGGCCGAAGAATTCATGTTCATTTTCAATTCCGCATGGGCCCGTTTCCCCGGGGTGCCTAAAACCTCGAAGGCGCATAGTCTTGCTCTTTTAAAGCAACTGAAGCCCATTATGGACAAACGGCTTATTCATCTTGCTTACTACAAAGGCGAGCCGGTTGGGTTTTTTATTATGATGCAGGACATTTCTCAGATAACAAGAAGGTTCAATGGCAAACTTAACCTCATCAATAAACTCAGGCTTCTGTATTACCTGAAATGCACCAAAAGCATAACCCGTATTATTGGAAGGCTTTTTGGCGTTGTACCAGAACATCAGGGGAAAGGTGTTGAGGGCGGCCTTGTGGTGGCATTTGAACGCCTTGCTTTGGAGCCGGGATTCCCCTACACCGATCTGGAACTAAACTGGATTGGTGACTTCAATCCAACCATGATGAAGGTATGTGAGCAGATAGGCGCCAACATCTATAAAACCCACATAACGTATCGCTATTTATTCGATAAAAATGCTCCTTTTGAAAGGGCTAAAAAGGTAAATGTTTAGTCACTGTCTGTGATTGCTATAAGCGGATTTACGCCCAAGAACGAAGGCTTTCTTCTTGAAAAATTCCCTCATATATTGGTTTATAGTAAGTATACTATTAATCCATATCAACAGATCACAAATACAATAAGGAGTAAATGTCTGAACAAAAACGCCAGTTAGCAATGATTATGTTCACTGATATTGCAGCTTACACTGCTATGGTGGGTGAAGATGAGTCCGATGCTTTTTCATTATTGAAAATCAATCGCAAACTCCACGAAAAATGGATCGATCGCTATAATGGCAAGTGGTTGAAAGAAATGGGCGATGGCGTTCTTGCCAGAATTTATTCATTGACCGGTAATTGAAACTTGCAATTGAACTGATCAATTACTTACTTGCTAAGCCTGGTAATTTTACAAAAAAGTTCTTGAATTCGATCCATCCTTTGATAAAATAAGGAATACAACAGAGTATCAGGAAATCATGTTGAAGCAATTCTAAATCAATGTGGTGTTGAACATTGGGAAAGTCTGCTAATTTTGCAATAAATCTATCCATTATGGCATCAACAGACTTTCTCATCACCAAGATAATTGCAACCCTCGGACCCGCCTCTGCCGGAAAGGAAAACATCCGAAAGCTCATTGAAGCAGGCACCAGGGTATTCAGGATCAATTTTTCTCATGGAAGCTTTAGTGACTACGATAAGCTCGTAAAAGACATTCGCCATGTGCAGGCACAAATCGGGATCTATGTTGCCATCATGGGCGACCTTTCTGGTCCTAAAATCAGGGTTGGCAAAGTCGTTGATGGAGGGGTGATGCTCAAAAAAGGAAGTGAAATCAACTTTATTCACAAAGAGATCATTGGCGGGTCGAAGGGTTATGAGCAAACATTTTCAACAAACTATCCATCCCTTATTGAAGAAGTTAAAATTGGAGAAAAGATCCTGCTGGATGATGGGAATATTGAACTTAAATGCATCTCTAATAAAGCAGATGGAGACCAGGCAGGCATTCGATGCCGGGTGGTAGCAGGAAATCTATTGAGCAGTGGCAAAGGCATTAACCTGCCCGATAGTGAGCTATCGGTTCCTTCCCTCACTGAAAAAGACATTGCCTGTGCTTCCTACGCCGTAGAAAAAGAATTTGACTTCCTGGCCCTGAGTTTTGTCCGCAGCGGCAAGGATATCAGGGAATTGAAGAACCTCCTCACAAAGTTGGATGTCAGGCCAAAAGGACTGGATATCACCGGGGGTGACCTTGGATTTTCAACCCTCTACGATGATGATTACATTCCGGTGATCAGTAAAATTGAAAAGCCACAAGCCATTAAAAACCTGGATGACATCCTTGAAGAAACGGATGGTGTCATGGTTGCACGTGGCGATCTTGGAGTGGAAATGGACCTGGCAGAAGTGGCCATCACACAAAAATATATCATTCAAAAATGCAGAGAATATGGCAAGCCCGTTATTGTCGCTACCCAGATGCTGCAAAGCATGATCAATGAACCTGTTCCAACCAGGGCAGAAGTTTCAGATGTGGCCAATGCCATCATTGACGGAGCGGACGCTGTAATGCTTTCGGGGGAGACCGCAGTGGGGAAATACCCTGTGAAATCAGTTAAGATGATGGCAAGGATTGCCCGCAAGACAAATGCGTATGTAAAAAGCATTGATGATATTTCTGAGAAGCTCATCCGATCAAAAGAGACTTTGAACCGCAAGGCTGCCATGGCAAGGGGTGTACACCAGATCGCACGTGACATCCAGGCAAAATTCATCGTCACCTGGTCTCATTCCGGTGGCAGCAGTGTATTCCTGTCGCAGCAACGCATGGATGTACCCTTAATCGCCTTCGGTGAAAATGAAAAGAGATTAAGACAACTTTCCATTCTCCATAGCATTACGCCCATTTTTATGAAACAGCCCGAATCGGGCAGTAAGTTTATCGCTATCGTTGACAAATTGCTACAAAAGAACAAATGGGCCAAGAATGGAGATCCCATTATCATTGTGGCATCAGAGCCCATTACAAAAAGAGGAATCACCAACAGGCTTGTGATTCACTATATTGGTGAACATATCAATGATTAGTTCTTAACTTTAACATTATTCAAGGAACAATCTATAACATACGGGATCAGATTCCTAATGTATATGATTTACAGCATCTGCCTACTCATTGAGAAATTGTGTAAACACCTTCACAAACCTAGCTACATGATAGCCATCGATAAGGCCATGATGCACTTGCACTGAGAGGGGCAGAAATGAGTTGCTATTCTCTTCAAATATTTTCCCGAAGGAGATCTTGGGAATGGAATCTCCGTCACCAAAGTTCCTGGGATGGCTCAGACCGGTGAAGCTAAACCATGGCAAAGCGGTATAATGAATTACATCAATTCTTTCGGGAGCAGTAAAGAGGCCGCTCAGCTTCCTTACCCTTTCGATTTCAGTTTTCAATTTTAATTGAAAAAGATAAAAATCATCAACAAAATCCATCTGGGCAAAACCAAAAGTGCCATCCTCACGGCCAATGGTTGGGGAAGCATGAACAACATCATATTCAAAAACATCTTCCCCTTCAATCCTGTACCTGAATTCCTTTACCTGATTGGCTGCTTTCATGGCATTAAAAAGATACCAGCCAAATATTGAATTCCCACAGATGATGGTCTTCTTAAGGCCCTCCGTACACTTTATATTCATGTTCAGGTGATAAAAAGGCTCACCAAAATTTTTAAAAAAGCCAAAATGCTCTTTTCTGTTCCAGGTATCCAGGTCAAGTTTATTTTTCATGATATACAAAGATATGAATGAAAGTTATTCCATTCACCCGGGACCAGATCGCTTGCCAATCCCATTGAAAGGGATCATCCAATTATACCGGACAACAGTATTTTGAAAAAGTGAATCTGAACAATACAACTATAGGTCTGTTTATATCATATATACAAACCTATTTTATTCCCTATGAAAAAAACTTACGCATATTTAGGCATCCCTTTCGTTGCTATAATTTTCATCCTTATGGCTTACAATACGGGTTCGCCCGGCGGCAAATCAGGTTCACCGGGAGATGGTGGAGCCACCTGTGTGCAATGCCATACCGGAACTGCAAACCAGGTTAACGACTGGATTACTACAAACATTCCACTTACAGGATATGTGCCCGGGAACACCTATACCATTACGCTTACAGGAACGCATACCGGAGTTGTAAAATTCGGTTTTGAAGTAAGTGCAGAAAATAGCAGCAATGCGAAAGTCGGGACTTTCATTCTTAACGATCCCGTTCAAACGAAATTCACAAATGGCAATGCTGCCGTTACACATACAAACAATGGCAACACCCCATCAGGAAACAGCAAAACATGGACGGTCGACTGGACGGCTCCGTCTGCAGGGACAGGAGATGTAGGCATTTATGCTGCATTCAATGCTGCCAATGGCAATGGCGGAACATCGGGTGATGTTATTTACAAGACCAGCCTTTTTGTATCCGAAGCTGCTAACCCTGAGCTCGTTTCCATTAATCCTGATGAGGGCGATCAGGGTGCAAATATTTCTGCAAGCATATCAGGACTTGGCACTTCATGGTCCGGTACTCCAATGGTAAATTTAAGTTTTTCAGGCAATCCGGCTGAAATGATCACTGCCACCGGAATTACTGTTACCAATCCCACTACCATCCAGGCAAGCTTCAGTATTCCGACTGACGCAAGTTCCGGTCTGTGGGATGTAAATGTTGATGCACTAAGCTTAGAAGACGGCTTTACAGTGAATGAGGTGATCATGTCACTGACTTCCATTATGCCTGATTCCGCAACACAGGGAGATATGCTCACCGCTACCATTTTAGCCAGCAACACATCTTTTGTTGGAACAGTACCCGATGTTTTCATTTCCAACAGCATCAATCCCTCTGAAACAATTGCCGCCGGCTCAGTAAATGTATTAAGCAACACCGAACTTCAGGCAGACTTCAGTATACCCCTTGATGCCAGTGTGGGTGTTTGGGACCTGCATGTGGATATGATGATGTTAGAAGATGGATTTGAGGTACACCTCCTAACCGGCTTAAAAGAATTAAGTTTCGAAGGACTGGAAGTATATCCAAATCCAACTGAAGGCATGCTCATGTTGAACATCAGGGAAAATGCCGATGTTAAACTCTTGGATATGTCGGGAAATGAAATTGAAAACTTCCGTGTTACAGCAGGATCAAATCAACTCAACCTGACAGGCAGACCAGCCGGAATATATTTCCTGCAGATCATTGCTGAAGGTAAAATGGAGCGAAGGAAAATTGTAGTCAAATAGTGTTTAGTTGCCACCGATTTTGATGATGAGGCCACCATGGAAGTCGCCCTGTAACGGAGCTACAACAGAATTCACACCCACTCCTGACCCGCCGGTACCGACGTACATGCCTACGCCACCAAAGTACATTGGCATGAGCATACGTCCGCGTAACATGATGCCAATGCGTTCGGAGAACATGACTTTAACTCCCAGGCCTAGAGCAACCGAAAAGCGCCAAACATCCTTAAAAGAATTGTCGTTGGGACTAAACCAGGTGGCTCCTAATGACATAGACCCAAATGGCGTTAGTTTGGTACTTTGAGAATAAAATTTAGAGATACCACCTACTTGAATATAGTTGGTTGAAATATTGGTTTCTGCATAGGGGAAATCCGAATAACCAAAATTGGGTTGGAAAGAAGCCTTGCTGTCCATCCTGGAATAATTTAGTTCAACATCCAGAAAATCATGAACAGGCACAAGCAATGAAACCCCATAGTCCAGCCCATTGTCAATTTTCAGCTTCCCTTCGTAGTAATTAATACTCCCTCCAAACATATATCCTGCAAAAGGCACGATCTCAATGCCTTGTGCAAAGAGCAATGATGGGAAAGAAATGGCAACCAAGAGTAATTTTATTTTTTTCATATTCAATATTTAAAATTAGATTCGCTTTAAAATTTGGATAAAACTACAAAATATGCAGGTATATAAGTAAGAGATAATCCCGTTCAATTCACTTCAAGGAATGTTGAGTCTGTATTAAACAACATGATCAAAAATTGGAATTACTACAGTACGGGATAATTTAATGAATTCATTCTAAGTGTTAGATATTCTATTATTTACATCATTTTTCAATAAAAAAGGCCTGGCCTTCAGACATATACACACCTACTGAATTCTGACTACTGACTTCTTGCCTGTAAATTTTTCCCCGCACAGTAATGAATTGGAATATATAAACTTTAAGAATGGAATAAGGGCCCCATATAGAACGCCTTTCACCTTATTGAGAAATTGACTATATTTGATTCACATTGCAAAGGCAAAATATGGGATTAAAAAAACTACCCAAATGCATTTTATTCGCTGCTTTTTTCCTTTTGATTGTACCCAGTATACAGGGGCAGACCTTCAATCACTGGATGCGTAATTTCAATGAGGAATCTTCCCTGCTTGCAGGTGCTGTTGTTGGTGGAGGGTCAGGACCAAGCGCGATTTATTACAACCCTGCCAGTATCTCGGAAATTAAAGAATCCAAATTATCATTTCACGCAAGTTTGTTTTCATTTAACTTTTTTAAAGTGAAGAATGCATTGGGGGATGGAATCGACCTGAACAGAACCATCATAGGTATTGAGCCTCGCTTTATTTCCTATATGATCAAACCAAAGAACCACCCTGACTGGAATGTAGAGTTGGCCATACTAAACAATCAGAAATATAATATCGACTTCATACAGTCGGTAGATACAAGGGAGGATGTATTAACACATATTCCCGGGGAGGAGAGATATTTTGCCCTGTTTCAGTACTCCAATAAGTACCGCGATGACTGGATTGGGGCTGGCTGGTCGTTGAACCTTACAGACAAGCTCTCAATGGGGGTCAGTATGTTTGTTACGATCAAATCAATGGAATACAATAATGTCCTTACGATTGAGGCCTATCCCATTGACACAACGATACAGGGATTTTCACAGAGCGATTTCTATTCTGCCAGCTACCACGCCAATAATTACGTAAAATACAATGATTATCGATTGCTCTGGAAAATTGGTTTAACATATAAAACGGATCGCTATAGTTTTGGGCTTTGCTTTACCACTCCTTCTATTGGTGGTATATACTCTGATGGAAAAAGGGTTTCCAAGGAAAAGAAACAGGCCAACATTTATGACCCGGAAACAGGAGATCCCATTCCTGATTATGTAATCACTGACTATCAGGAAAAGGGAAATGTAGCGGTAAATCATAAATCAACATTGTCGGTTGCCGCCGGCTTTACCTGGCATTCAATGAACAAGTCCAAATCCTTCTACTCAACAGTGGAGTATTTTGGAGGGCTTGATCCCTATAGATTAGTGCAGGCCAACGAGAGTCCTAACCTTTCATCCCAAAATATCGAGAACACCTTTGCAGCCAACGAATGGCTAACAACTGTGAGCGGAGCAAATCCTGTACTCAACGGAGCCATTGGTTTCAGCTGGCTTATACGGAAAGACCTCAACCTGATGACCGGTTTCCGTACAGATTTTAACTATGTAAAGAACTTTGATTATGGACCATATGACGAATCAAACATGCTCAAAGGGCTTTATGCCGATTATTACCACCTCACAGGGGGCTTATTATATACCCTTAAAGGTTTTGATCTGATAACAGGTTTACAATATACCTTAGCATCGGAAAACCATTTAAAACAACTCGTGAATCTATCCGATCCTTTGGAATACAATTATACTGAAATGGCCCCCCTGCAAGGAGATCGTCAGAATACCATGAGCCTGCTTTCAAATTCAATCAGCCTGTATGTGGGTGCAAGCTTTAATTTCTGAAAAAGGATAAGAAAAATCCAAGAACCTATATTCGGAACAATATACAGGCATGTACAAAATATACTAAAATGTGAGGTTTTGGAATCATAGCTGTCCGGGGAAAATTTTGCAGACAAGAAGTCAGTAGTCAGAAGGTGTGAAAGTTTGGTTTTATATATATTAGTGTCCGGTTAAAACTAATCATTGAATATGATAGGAGGGGATTTCTCAATCACCGTTCATTCGAAATGACATGATATCTTGTCAAACAATAGAAGGGCGCGGCGCTCCGATGATTGATATTTATTGTGCGCCGCGCCCTTCTCCTATATTAAATGGTCGTGTCATTTCGACCGAAGGGAGAAATCCCCCTCGAATGAAGTACAAGCCCTTCGTTAGTAGTCCTTGTTATCAACCAACAATACCAGGCTATTAAGAGGGTTGTCATTGTTTTAACCGGACACTAATATTTTATATATCTGAATTTATCATTTTCGGCAGGATTATAAAGATCGGCATTTAGGATTTTTTAAGCCTTGGAGAAATTTTAGCCATTCTTTAGGGTTTTATTCCGAGTAATCGGGGAAAAAATCCATTCGGAAATTACCCTTTCTTAAGAGAAGAATATAAGGAATGCCCGTGGCAAGCCACGAGGTATTATTTGATTAGATTTTGCTATTATTTTAAGAATAAGATTTAGCTTTTATTCAAGGGCAAATCAACCCCGTATCCATTCCTTTTATCCTGATATTTAAGCAAGAGGGCAAAGAACAGTCCGAGGAAGCTCAAGAATATGAACAACAACATGGTTGGGGTATAATTCAGTGTTTCTGCGTTGGCAAGGTTTGTTTTGTCCAGGATGATTCCAGCCAGAAGGGGCACACCCCACAGGCCTAAATTCTGAATTGAATACATCAGGCCATAGGCGGTCCCGATTTCTTTATCCTTCACCAGGCGTACCATCGAAGGCCACATAGCTGCCGGAACCAGGCTGAAAGCCACACCCAGTAATATCATCGGAATATGAGGTGGGATATTGGTAAAGGTAAAACTGAGGTGAACGATGAGTAAAACCACCGATCCCGCGATCATGGCAGTAGCAGCTTTCCCGTATCTGTCGATGATAAATCCGAAAAAGGGTGTAAAAAACAGTGTGCCCAAAGGCAGCAGTGAAGCAATTTGCCCACTGGCTTCATAACTCATACCAAATTTATTGAGCAAAAAGTCAGGTGCAAAGGCGTTGAAAGGAAAAACCGCCGAATAAAAGGTTACACAGATAATGGCAATGAAGATGTATGCCCGGTTTCCCAGCAGATCAAAAACATCACTAAACTTAAATTTATCAATGCTTTCCTTTTTAGTTGTAAGTTCAATCTGCCGGTCAAGCTTCATGTCAAAAAGCATATAAATCATGAATGCAAACAAACCGCTCAGGGTAAGAATGGCAGCCAGCCAAATTGCGGTATCAAGTTGGGCTCCCCCATCTGCCAAAACGGGTGATAATTGAAGAGCGGCAAATGTTCCCAGGCGACCAAAACCTACTTTCAGTCCAAAAGCCAGTGCAAGGTCTTTCCCTTTAAACCACTTTACAAGGATCTTGCTCACCACCACTATGCTTGTTTCAGCGCCCAGGCCAAAGAAAAAGCGTCCCAGCAACATCATTTTCAGCTCGGGTGAATATGAAGGCCAGAAGGATTGCATAAAACCATATCCCAGACCACCGGAGCTGTATATTTTTGAGGCACCATAGGCGGTAAGCAATGCGCCAAAAGCCATGAAGAAAATAAACATAAAACCGGTCCGGCGTATCCCGAGCTTATCAAGAATGATACCCCCAACAACCGCCATTAAGAGAAAAGTATTGGGGATAGAATAAAAGGAAACAAAGAGGCCGTAATCCGTATTGGTAAAGCCAAATTCCTTGGTCATCAAATCCTTGAGCGTAGAAAAAGCGTCGTAGAAATAGTAGTTGACCGAGAGGATAAAACCCACCAGTATTAGGATACCCCAGCGAACCCAGGGCTTTTCGTTCATTGCTTTGTTTAGCCGTTGCATAGAGGATTTTAGGGAAGCTAAAGTAAGAATAAATATTGGGACGGGCGACAGGCTAAGGGCAACAGCTCTTTTTCGTCGCCACCTCTAATGGAAAAGATCAATGCATAATCCTATTTGGATAGTATGTTATAGCCCAGCCCATCTTCCCTGGGCAGGAATAAATCAGTATCGTTAAGATCAGGCTGATCTCCATGAAAAATTCTGAAATAAAATTGCCTGATGTTGGGACTTTTTGAAGGGACAGGCCCTATAAAATAAGTATGGCTTGGCCCGGGTGGAATCTTAAATCCAACGGCCTTGGTAAAATCGATATATATGGCCTTTTTAGCCAAGGGCATTTTGGGGCTGACACCCAGCTGCTCTCCCATTGAGGTAAATACCCTGGCACCATTTAAATTGATATCTTTTCTATTGCTAATCACATAGACATTTTCCGAAATATGAAGCTCATCTAACCATAGGTTATGCCCCTCCTGCTCTATTGAAGCAGCATTGATTATCACGTTATCGAAAAGATTATGTTCAAGCCCTTCTAATACCTTTTCCTTTACAGCCAATTCGATATAGTAGTTTCCTAAACTATGCATTAGCATAGAGAGCTTGTTCTCCTTAGGCCAAATCGCGGATTGCTTATATTTCTGTAGCATTAAGAGTAATTCTCTAAAATGATTCAGCCCTGCCTCTACATTTGTTCTTGAGTTTTTAAAATTCTTTATCCCATTTCCCTTATTCAACATAGATGGCCAGCTAAAAACAATCACCTTAACATCGTACAGATTTTGAATATCAAGCCCTCTGACCGCTGCATCAATCGGTATTTTACTATCTCCATGAATAAATAGCAGCCAATCGTTACCCGGCTGTGCAAAAAGATCTGTTAAACTAAAATCAGGATTTTTATCGCAATGAATGCTGTCGCTGTCAGATTCAACTATAAATACTTTCAGGGAATTTCGATGATCAATCTCATTTTTCAACACCATCCAGTCATCCTGTATGGTATCAACCTGCCTGTTGGTGATCAGTGGAAGCAAGGGATCCGTGATATTGTAAAGTTTATACATGCTTATATCATGCTGGGCATCAAGCCTTAAACCAACACATAATATAATAAATAGGATCAATATCTTCTGAAAATGCATCACCATTGAAGTTTATATATACCTTGTAAATATACAAAACTCCAGCCTCACATGAAGAATATTACCAACTGATTTTATATGCAAAAACCTTATTCATGAAAAATGAAGGGATGATTGTCCTATTGAAAGATTATTTTCCTGCAAACAGTATGATTTCCCCTCCGGATGCATAACAGATAAACCCCTTTTGACACCTTCAAATCTGCTGCAGATGATTCGAAATGATGCTTCCCACGGGAAAGCCAGCCGTCATAAATTTGATTAAGCTGTTTACCCTGTAAATCAAAAATAGAAAAAGTGTAATTCCCTTCCTGTATATCATCGAAAGAAATGTTTACATTTTCGGAAACAGGGTTTGGAAATATTTTCAATGATTTATCAAGCCCAAATTCATCTACTGCAGCAGGTTCTGTGTAGGTGATTGTAAGAATGGGAGCATAAAATTCACCCCCAAATTCCCAGGAGCATGCAGCTTTAGGGTAATCCTCACCAAAACCCGGGTTTGTTCCTTTAAAAAAGAACACCATGGCATTATTTTTCAGCCAGCCTTCCATATCAATAACTTCCTGAACAACATCACGGATATCATGTGTTCTCTGGTTTGGACCTGGTATGAATGCCTGCCACTCTGATGCGGCCCAGAATTCACTACGGTTTGTCGTTAGCCTGTCACTAATATTATATTCAACACCGGAAAATGGCAAAGGATTGGGATCTAATTCACAACGAACCCTTATCCCTGTAGTATCGTCATTGGCTTCAAAAGCGTAAAACTGAATATAGGCTGATTCAATGGTAGAGCCCGGTGCTATTGGAACAGATTGATACCGAAGCCCTATATGATAATACATTGCCGGTGGAAAAGTATACCCGACGAAAAGGTTTTCTGCTTCTACAAACATTTCACCCGTGGGGTCCTCCCATGCAGGGTCACGGTATAATTGGTATGCATCGTCGTTCCCATCTGTAATATATAATGTAATTGTTTCCTGGGCCTGCATAATCCCAAATAAAATACAAACTAGGAGTACCAATAACTTTTTCATAGCATATGTTTCTGGGTTAACCTATGCTAAGATACTGAATTTGAAAGCAAAAGTCCAGTAAAACTGTTGGGTGTTAAGTGTTGAGTGTTGAGTTGAGACCGGAGATAAGCGTGTCACTTTACGCAGTATGCCATCTGCCGGCAAAGCTCAAGGCCTTTTATACTTCCTTCTCTGCATCACTGGCGCAAAGTACCGGAATCCCAAGTTCATTGGTGAGAATCGACTCTTTATCGGAATCAGCAAAATAGTAGTTTTCCTGTGTAGGATTTACCATGATCGTGATCAGATCGGCACTATTTTTTTCAGCATATTGTAAAGTCTGCTTTGCAAAGCCAACTGAAAATACACTCTGGTCTTCAACCACCCGTTTATACCTGATTCCCTTTTCTGAAAAACCACTTTCAGCCAGGATAATATTATCCCTGAGTTTTTCTGTTTGTTCAAAGCCGGGCTTTGTAATAGAGTACAAATGAATCTCAGGATCAAATAGGCCCGCCACAAATACCATGGCTTCAACTTTCTTATCGTAGTCATCCTGTCCCCCAACAGGGAATATAACCGACTTGAATCCCTCTTCGGGAATGCATGATTTTTCCTGAACAACAAGGGTTGGAACAGGGATTCGTTTCAATAGTTTCAGTATATCAGGGCCAAAAAACTTCTGCCGTAGGCCTTTTCGGCCATGTGTTGCCATCACAAGCATACGAATGCTGTTTTGTGAAGCCATTTCAGGGATGGTGGTAAAAATGCTTCCTTCTTCACAGAAATAATCACATTGAATCCCCTTTGATTCATTTACCCTGTCGGCAATCTCTTTTAGCTTGGTCTTACAAACATCCATTGACCGGCCTTCGTCTTCAAAAACATGTAGCAGGCTGATAGTAAACTGGCTCTTTTTAGCAAGGAATACACCAAATTCTACAGCTTTGTCAGATGCATCAGTAAAATCTACCGGTATCAGTATTCTGTTCTCCATAATATGCGAATTATTTAAGGGATTATTATTTATCCAAAAAACAAATATAATCAATATCAAAAGTTTATGCCTGTGATTTTTCTTAATATTGTGTTAAAAAGCAGTTCATGACATTAATAGAAAAGTATGGCCCATGGGCAGTCATAGCCGGATCGGCAGAAGGTCTGGGAGAAGCATGGTCGCGTGCATTGGCCCGAAAGGGGATAAATTTAATTATGGTCGACCGCCAGGAAAATAAACTTCTTGAGCTGGCCGAAAAACTTCGGCTTGACCATGGCATTTTAACCAAAACCATATCTCTTGATCTTTCCAATCCCGAATCATCTGAAAAGATCATGCAAGCAGTTTCCGGGTATAAATGCCGGCTATTAATTTATAACGCAGCTTTCAGCCTTATCAAGCCATTCATCTCCCATACAAAGGAAGAACTCGATCAGTTTATAAGTATAAATACCTATACACAAATTCAATTGGTTCATGCTTTCTCAAAATTCCTTATCAGTCAAGGCAGCGGTGGTGGAATCATCATGATGTCGTCTCTGGCAGGGCTGATCGGTATGCAACTGGTTGCACCCTACGCTGCAACTAAAGCTTTTGCCTGGAACCTTTCCGAAGCCATTCATCATGAGCTCAAAACACATAAGATCGATGTGATGGCCTGTATTGCCGGGGCTACCTCCACACCTGCATACAACAAAACAAATCCCGTATATGGTACACTCAAACCCCTGGTGATGAAACCTGAGGATGTTGCTGAAACAGCCCTCAAAAAACTGGGCAGAAAAAGTTTATTTATTCCAGGATTTTCAAACCGTATGAATTATTTCATCCTTACACGACTGCTGCCCCGTAAAACAGCATCCCGCCTCGCGAACAACACAATGAAAAAAATGTACTCTAAAAATCAATCCTGATATGATGCTCAAACATCTGACAAAACTTGCTTTCTTCATCTTCATCTCAACGTTATTCAGTTGTAGCCATGCTCCATCCGAAAAGCCCAACATCATTATCATTTTTACCGATGATCAGGGTTACGCCGACCTGGGTTGCTATGGGGCAAAGGGATTTGAAACTCCCAACATAGATCGCCTGGCAGATGAGGGCATGCGATTTACAAGTTTTTATGTTTCAGAGGCCGTTTGCAGTGCCTCCAGGTCTTCACTCCTGACAGGATGCTATGCCCAGCGTGTCGGGATCCGCGGGGCGCTCTCCCCTTTTTCCATGACCGGCCTGAACAGGGAAGAAGAAACCATTGCTGCTATGCTTAAAAAACAAGGCTACAATACGTGTATGGTGGGCAAATGGCACCTGGGAAGCATCCCCGATTTCTATCCTGTAAATTATGGTTTTGATGAATACCTGGGAATCCCCTATTCAAACGATATGTGGCCGGTAGGATATGATGGAAGGTCCATCTCCGAAGGGTATAAAAGCATCTATCCTCCCCTGCCCCTGATCGAGGGGACTTCTGTAATAGATACCTTTAACAATCTTGCTGATCAGGAAAGAATAACAAGCCTGTATACTGCGCGGGCCATAGATTTTATTGAACGAAATACTGACTCCCCGTTTTTCCTTTATGTAGCTCACAATATGGTGCATGTGCCGCTGGCTGTATCAGAAAAATTTGCCGGAAGTTCCAAGCAGGGGATGTATGGCGATGTAATGCAGGAAATTGACTGGTCGCTTGGTGAGATCATGAAAAGCCTGCAGAAAAACGGGCTCGATGAAAAGACACTTATTATATATGCCAGCGACAATGGCCCCTGGTTGAATTTTGGCAATCATGGAGGCTCTGCTTTTCCGCTACGCGAAGGAAAAGGGAATGCCTGGGAAGGTGGTGTAAGAGTACCATGCATCATGTATTACCCCCAAATAATTGAGGCAGGTTCTGTGGTAGAGAATATGGCCTCAACCCTCGACATCCTTCCGACAATAGCAGCCCTTACGGGATCTCCCCTTCCGGAAAAAGAAATTGATGGGATAAACATTTTGCCCCTGTTGCAAGGCCAGCATGATGCAAACCCCAGAAATGAGTTCATTTACTATTATGAGGGGGCACTGTGCGCGGTAAGGCGAGGTGACTGGAAGCTTGTATTACCCCATAAATACCGCTCATACGCAGGTGTTAAGCCAGGAAAAGACGGAATCCCCGGGCCCTATAGCCGCGGTCAGGCCGGACTTGAATTGTACAACCTTCAAATGGATGTAGAAGAAAACGATGACCTGGCAGAAGGCAATCCTCAAAAGGTAGCGGAGCTGATGGCTATGGCAGACAGTGTGAAGATCGCATTGGGCGACAGGGCAAGTGGCATTAAGGGAAATTCAAATCGGTCTCCCGGACGGATCAGGATGAATAATAGTCATACAGATCATAAAGCGAAATTAAAGAAATATACCCTGAAATATAAACCCAGTTACCGCTATCCGGGGGGCAGTGAATATGCCCTGACCGATGGATTTATGGCTTCTCTGGAGTTTAGCGATGAAAGCTGGATGGGATTTCATGGCGATGACCTTGAACTTGTAATCGATCTTGAAAAACAAACAGATATTCATACCATCAAAATCAGCTTTCTGAGCAACCAGGCTTCCTGGATCTTCCTGCCGCTGAAAATTGAGGTTTTTACAGCTGACAATACCACTGAATTCAATCTGCTTGATTCACAGGAATTTGGCAATCCTGACAAAGACCTGGAAATCGGGAAACACATGTATAAATACTCAGGTTCTGCTAAAACTCAATTCCTGAGGATTATTGCAAAAAACACGGGTATTTGCCCCGACTGGCATCCCGGCTATGGTGAGCATGCGTGGTTATTCGTGGATGAGATCGTTATTGAATAATGAATAATAAACATGGAATAATGAAGTAATTATTCAACATTCTATTTCAGCGGCATACCATTCATCCAGGGGGCACCGGCATCGATCAGTTTTTGTTCAAAAGCAGGGATCAGCTCATTTACGATCACTTCCAGATCAACTTTTAGTCCTGTGAATTGCTCCTGAGCGATCGCAAGGCACATTTGCTGTGTGGCCGTTGGGCCATAATTCATATTCCAGAATCCGCCTGAAGCTGTTCCCAGGCGTTGTCTTACAGTTGGATAATCGTATTCACTCATTTCCTGTTTCGCCGGGTCGCCATACACCTGCTCTTCAAACTCAGCCAGCTCTTTCTTCAAGCCGTAAAGCTCTTCATATAATGAGGCTGCGGGAGTGGGCATCCTCGAAAGTGCTTTTTCCATACCGGCAAGCTTTTTCTTTGCTTCGCCAAGCACAATGGAAGCCGCTGATGTGGCCTCAAGCATCAGGTTGATCTCTTTTCTAAATGCCTGAGCATCGACCGGATCCATGCCCTTCAGGGCGCCCTCGAACAACTTCACAACATTGAACTCAACAGGGCCTGCAAGTTCTGTGATCTGCCCTTCAACTTCTTTGGAAATACTGGCAGCGTATTTCCCCGGTATAACATTGCTGCCGGATGGCACCCATCCGCCTGAGGATGCTTCCCTGTGGATATCGATTGCTCCCCAGGCCGGATACCTCAGGTCCCAGGATTCCCTGTGAAAGCCTTTTGCAGTAGATCCACTGATCTTCCTTACAACATTTCCATCCATATCCCTGATGGTGATCCAAAGCTTTGGTTTTTCTTCCAAACGCTCCTCCTTCAGCACTTCCCATTCAGGAAATGCAAGAGCTTGCTCATCCTTCATCAGTTTGCTTTCCTCTTTCTTCCGGGCTGATTCCTTTGTGCTTAAGCCCTCTGCCAGATGATAGGTTATTACGGCACCATAGGCCGGATTTTCTGCTTTGTATACCGAAGCTCCCTGTGAACCGGCACCCTGTCGGTAAGAAAACATCCAGGCATCCCTGATGGCATACATGCTGACCTCCTCTTTTAATTTTTCTTCTGTGATCTCACGTAGTGGAGTATAATCATCAAACACGAAAAATCCCCTGCCAAAGGATGCACAAACCAGATCACCGCGTTCTTTTTGTATTACCAGGTCGCGGAATGAGATGCAGGGTATGCCCCCCTGCAGTTTGATCCACTTCACGCCACCATCAATGGTAAAAAATACACCATATTCAGTCGCTGCAAACATCAGCTCCGCTTTCACGAAATCCTGAACAACACGCCATACTAGATGATTTTCAGGGATATCCCCTGCTATCGATTTCCAACTCTTACCCTTATTTGTACTTTTAAGGAGATATGGCTTAAAGTCGCCGAATTTATGATTATCGAGGGCCACATATACTGTATTTACATCAAACAGATCGGCTTTAATATCGTTCACAAAGGCTGTTTTGGGAACATCCGGTAAACTGCCTACTTCTATTTTGCGCCAATTCTTCCCACCGTCTTCGGTGATCTGCAGCAAACCGTCATCCGTACCTGCATAGATCAGGCCTTCCTGCAAAGGTGATTCGGCAAGCGAAGTAATGGTATTGTATTGCGACATGGCATCTATATCCCAGGTGGCATCCCAACCCCAGGTCTGGTCCATGAGCGGCAACAAGAGGCGATTCTGATTCCTGCTGAGGTCGCCGGAAATCGGTTCCCAGCTATCCCCTCTGTTATCGGATTTCCATACCCGCTGCGAGGCAAAATAGATCCTTGTTGGTGAATGCGGACTTATCAGTATAGGAGAATCCCAGTTAAAGCGATCAAGCTTTTCTCCGGCAAGAGGCTGAGGCCTGATGTCGACGGCTTCACCTGTAGTAAGATCTACCCTGCCAATATATCCCTGTTGTGATTCACAGTAAACGATGTCAGGATTTCCCGGTTCAGTGGCAGTCTGGTGCCCATCGCCGCCATATGTGATAAACCAATCGGCATTGGTAATGCCTTCATAGTAGTTGGTTTGTGCCACGCCTCCCTGGGTACCATTATCCTGTGTACCACCAAAGATCTGGTAAAAGGGCCAGGCATTGTTCACTGATACTTTATAGAACTGCGTAACCGGGAGGTTGGCAATATAGCGCCAGGTTTTTGTTCCATCGAAGGTTTCATACAAGCCTCCATCAGTGCCTACCAGCATATAATCCGGATCATCGGCCCTGAATGCCAAAGCATGGTTATCAGAATGCTTTCCTCCTTCATGCATGCGATCAAATTTCTTGCCCCCGTCATCTGAATACTGTATGCGAACATCCAGCAAATAGATCTTATCAAATTCGTGTGGACTGGCAATCAGTTCCTGGTAATAATGAGGGCCTGTTGCTCCTGATACGGTTGCAGATTGCTTTTGCCAGGATGCTCCCCGGTTTTCACTTTTATATACACCGCCTGTTCTTCTGTCGAGTTCGATAGCAGCATAAATGATATCCGGTTCCTGGGGTGATATGGCAAGCCCGATCTTTCCCATATTTCCGGATGGAAGTCCATTTTTGAGTTTTATCCAGTTTTCACCACCATCAATCGATTTATAAATGGCAGTCCCCGGACCCCCGCCCATATAGGCAGCAACATTCCGGTGACGTTGCCAGGTGGCAGCATACAGAACATCCGGATCGCGTGGATCCATCACAATATCGGTTGCACCAACCCATTCAGCATCACCCAGGGTTTTCTTCCAGGTTTTTCCACCATCCACAGATTTATACAAACCCCTTTCGTCTCCTTTGTTCCACAGGGGTCCCTGTGCTGCAACCCAGATGATATCAGAATTATCGGGATGGATCATGATTTTGGAGATATGCTGTGATTCCTTCAGTCCCATGTTTGTCCAGCTAAGTCCATCGTCATCGCTTCGATAAACACCATCTCCTATACCTACATGGCGTCCGCCAACATTTTCGCCTGTCCCAACCCAAATGGTATGCGGGTTACCGGGATCCATTGCGATACAACCGATTGAATATACCTTTTGCCCATCAAAGAGGGCTTCCCATGTAGTGCCTGAGTTAATGGTTTTCCATACACCACCTGATCCAACTGCTACATACCAGATATTGTTGTTTTCGGGATGGATGACAATATCGGCAATACGACCAGACTTCATGGCGGGGCCGATATTCCTGACTTTTAATCCTGAAAATGTAGATTTACTCAGAGGTGATTTATCTTCATCTTCCTGACTGAATAGCGAAAAGCTGAAGATGAGCAGTAAGAAACCGCCCAATAAAAGGAGCCGTGTTTTTTTCATGCGTTAGTTCGTTTAGTTACCCAAAGCTAAGAAATGATTTGAAATATGCCCGGGCTTTTAATATCTTTGTTTACAGCCAAAAAAATCCGGAACATGAAAAACATCAGCAGAAGAAACTTCCTTAAATCAACAGCAGCCCTCAGTGGAACCGCTATAGGGGTATCGATGCTACCCAGATTCAGTGAGGCAGGGATCCTTGCCGGTCCTCCCGATATTATCAGCATATCATCAGCCGATCCAATGAAAAACATCCCTAAGCTTCTGGATCCGCTTGGTGGAATAAGCTCATTTGTGAAAGCCGGACAATCGGTGGGATTCCTTGTGAACAGTCCATGGATACACCCGGGATATTATACTCATCCCGATATCGTTCTTAGCATGATGAAATTATGCAAGGAGGCCGGTGCGGGCAGTATTGTTTGCTATAAGCCAGTTAGGGATGATTACTGGCAGGAAAGCAAGTACTACGAAGAAATGAAACCCCTGATCGATGAAATCATTTATGGTGATGAAAGGGTAAGCATTGATATTCCTGAGGGGAAACATCTGAAAACGGCGGATGTTTTCAGCATCTTTATGGAAACAGATGTATTCATCAACATACCCGTTGCCAAACATCACAACGGAACAATTTATTCAGGGGTGCTGAAGGGGCTGATGGGTGTTTCCTCAAGGGATACCAACAGGTTTATGCACTCCCCTGACGGGGAATATACATACGATAAGGAAGAATACCTGGCGGGATGTATTGCTGACCTGAACCTGATTCGTCAGCCCGATCTGTCCATTGTAGATGCCGATGTTTGTGCCATTAACAATGGCCCCAGAGGCCCGGGAGATACCACAGAGCCCGAACGCATCCTTGCGGGGACCGATCCTCTGGCCATGGATGTTTATGCAGCAAGCCTTATTGGCATGGAACCCAATGATGTCCTGACCTTCAAAAAAGCCCATGAGCATGGTCTTGGTATCAGTGAGCTGTCCAAAATCAAAATAGAATCCCTATAAACGGTTTTCTCAACTGTTTTTTTGAAAAAAGCCTGAATATTTTGATGATTAGGCTAAATCCTTGTAAATTCGGGCATCCAAATTTTATACTATGTCACACGGAAGATTCGATAATCCGGTTGTTGCCGCACTGGCCGGTTTCAAAGATTTATTCAGGAAGCAGGAATTTGAAGACAGGTTCACAGATGCAGACCGCTTTGACGGAAAAACCTGTTTGGTAACAGGAGCCAATTCCGGACTGGGTTTTGCAGTGGCCGTTGAAATGGCCAAAAGAGGGGCCAGGGTTATTCTCAGCTGTCGTCGTTTACTCAATGAAACAGAAGAAAAGGTTAAAAAGCTCAGCGGTTCGGATAAGGTGGAAGCCCGCTTTCTCGACCTGAGCAAACTGGATAGCATTCATGCCTTCATTAAAGGCTTGGAAAAAGACAGGATCAGCCTGGATGCAAGCATTCTTAATGCCGGTGTAGCCCTTCCAAAAGCCCGCAAGACGGATTCCGGACAGGAAGAAATGTTCCTGGTTAATTACCTGTCCAATGTGATGCTTTGCACGCTGCTGCTGAATAAAGGCATTATCAGCAGGGAGAATGGTCAGAAAGCATTCAAGCCCCGCATTTTGTTCATATCATCTGATTCTCATCAGGGTTCGTCATTTATTGATTACGATGAATTCGGAAAATACATTGACTATGGTGTGAAGAAAGGCATCGCCAACTACAGCTATTTCAAGCTGATCCTGAATACCTATGCCACCGAATTATCGCGGCAGCTGAATAAAGATACAATTGATGTTGGGGTGAATGTTATTTGTCCCGGTCCGGTTCATTCAAATATAATCAAGGAATCCCCACTGGTTTTACGACTGATCCTTGGCGCAATATTTAAGGTAATTTTCAGATCACCCAAAAAGGCAGCCTTGCCTGTAGTGTATATGTCAATTTCTCCGGATTACGAAAACCGGAGCAATGAATACCAGCATATGTTCAAGCCAAAGAAAATGGATGAGAAGATTTATATTGAAGAAGAGGGCAAAAAGCTCTGGAAGAGATCCTATGAGATTTGGCATTCAATTGACAATGAGACAGAGGAGCTGGAGCAGAAGTCCTAAGCTCTAAGTTCTAAATCCTAAACAATAATTAATGTTCAAATATCAAAGTACAAAACAATGTGTAACTGAGATTTGATTTTACTGGTGGCCGGTTAACATAATAACAACCCTCTTAATAGCCTGGTATTGTTGGGTAATAAGAAGCATTACGAACTAAGGGCTTGTACTTCATTCGAGGGGGATTTCTCCCCCGAGAACTCGGGGTCGAAATAACACGACCATTTAATATAGGAGAAGGGCGCGGCGCACAATAAATATCAATGATTAGATTTAACCGGACAATAGTGACTTGATTTTTGGAATTTGTTTTGGTTTTTGGAGCTTGTATTTTTGAATTTGCTTTGAATTTAGA
>CAZASJ010000008.1:0-67214 GCA_964487735.1 uncultured Bacteroidales bacterium
TGCACCGCCGTCTTCTGGTTTTCTATTGTCTTTCCTCTTCTATTTATGGTACTTTCTTTTTTTTTGTCAAGTTACAACTTCTTGCTGCTTAAAAGCTTCATATTACGGCAATGTTATTTAGAAAGACTATAATATGACTTTCTTTGGGATTGATTTGCTTTTTTGATTATTATTGTGAACACTTTTACAAAATCAATTTATCAACAACCAAACACATATTAAGTTATGACAAACAATGCGTATGATTCTTTAATTAAGGAATTCATGGCTAAGATAGTTGCCAAGAATCCGGGTGAAGTTGAATTCCACCAGGCTGTGGAGGAAGTTGTCACTTCTATCATTCCTTTTGTAGAAGAAAACCCAAAGTACAAAGCAGCCAAGATCCTTGAAAGACTAGCAGAACCTGAAAGAGTTATTTTATTCAGGGTTCCCTGGAAAGATGATAAAGGCGAAATCCAGATCAACAAAGGATACCGGATTGAGATGAACTCTGCAATTGGCCCTTACAAAGGTGGTCTTCGTTTCCATCCAACAGTAAACCTTGGTGTATTAAAATTCCTTGCCTATGAGCAGGTGTTAAAAAACAGTCTTACCACACTGCCTATGGGTGGTGGTAAAGGTGGTTCTGATTTTGATCCTAAAGGAAAATCAGACAATGAAGTAATGGCATTTTGCCAGAGTTTTATGACTGAATTATGCCGTCATATTGGTGCGGACACTGATGTCCCAGCCGGTGACATTGGCGTTGGTGGTAGAGAAATTGGTTTCCTCTTCGGTCAGTACAAAAGAATCAGAAATGAATTTGTTGGGGTTCTTACAGGAAAAGGAAGGAATTGGGGTGGTAGCCGCATTCGTCCTGAAGCTACAGGATACGGACAGGTTTATTTTGCTCAGGAAATGCTCAAAGTACGTGGCGACAGCATGAAAGGAAAGATCTGTACTGTTTCAGGATCAGGTAATGTTGCTCAGTATGCTACCGAAAAAGCTACTATGCTTGGTGCAAAAGTTGTTACCATGTCTGACTCTGCAGGTTTCATATATGACCCTGCTGGCATAGATGCTGAAAAACTTGCGTACGTGATGAACCTGAAAAACGTTAAGAGAGGCCGTATTTCAGAATATGCTGAAAAATACGGATGTGAATATTATGAAGGAAAACGCCCATGGGGTATTAAATGTGATGTAGCTCTTCCAAGTGCAACCCAGAATGAGGTTGATGAGAATGATGCCAAAACACTGATTGCCAATGGATGTTTCCTCGTTTCTGAAGGTGCAAACATGCCTTCAACACCAGGAGCAATTGAAATTTACCAGAATGCCAAGATCATGTACGGCCCGGGTAAAGCTGCCAACGCAGGTGGTGTTGCTGTTTCAGGCCTTGAAATGAGCCAGAATTCACTGCGTCTGTCATGGACAAGGGAAGAGGTTGATGGCAAGCTACAACAGATCATGAAAGACATCCATGCTACTTGTTTGCAATATGGACCAAGAGACGGCAATTATGTTGACTATGTACAAGGTGCCAATGTTGGTGGATTTGTAAAAGTTGCCGATTCAATGATTGATCAAGGATACGTATAAAAAAGGTACCGGGTCTCGATCCTCATGTACGGATCGAGGATCCTCGAAAAACAATGAAATCAAAGATTTCTGGTTTTTCGGGATACCGGATACCAGGGCCCGGATATTATTTACGAGAATTCAGGATCCCGCTTCAATAGAGGCGGGATCTTTTTTTATGGCAAAAAGATAGGCGTTAAAGAATGCATAGAAGACGACTCCGGCCTGTGTTTCCAGCATCGACTCAAAAAGGAAATTAAATGCGATGAGCAAAATAAATATGAGATAAAGATAGTGCTTAAACTCGATGCTGTACAGTGCCGGGAGGATGAGGTTTAACAATAAAACCACCAAGCCGAATAGTCCCAAGGCTATGAGTGTTTGAAGATACTGATTGTGCGCATTCAATTCGAGTTGCAGGGCATTCATCATTTGTTTTTCACTGTACTTTGCCAGAAGATGGTCTTTTACATCGCCTGTACCAACACCGCCAAGCAGATTGTCATTTGTGATCTCAAATACATACCACCAGATCATAATACGTTCACTTGAACTATTGGCAATTTCATCTGCATGTATATCTGCCTGCCCTATAGCTTCACGGGTTTCTGCAAAACGCGTAGCTGAAGATGGAAAAAGTAAAAACAAAAATACAAAGGATGCGATTAATAAACCTCCGGATATGAAGGCCTTAGCGATTCGTTTCTGACTAAAAACCAGGTACGATATATACATTCCAATGATGAGCAAAAGACTGAGAATACCCGCTTTGGAACTAAGGAGTATCACAAAAAACTCAAATGCCAGAACAGCAAACATAGCAAGCATTTGCATCCTCTTCCCACGAATCACTTTTTTCCAGCTGAAATACAGGAGTACGGCGATGGCAAAACATGCATACATCGAAAGGTATGATGGATGGATCAGAAATGACAATCGACTGTAATAAAATACTTCGATGGAGCCTTCCTGTATATAATTATAGATGGCAAAGGCATAACACAGGAACATGGAAGCCGCTACACCATACACAAAGGAAAAAAGTATTTTCCTTGCAATTTTTATCGACAGCACATCTTCACGAATACTTGCCAGTACCACTGGAAAAATGAAGAGAGACATTTTCACCTCCAGATCGAACAAGCCATTGCTAAAATTATTTGTATATGCCAATCCCAGGAAATAAAAAAGGTATATGCCGGCAAATAAGAGTGTATTCAAGCGATGAACCGAATGTGCCAATCTTTTTGCCTTTGCAATGAAATCGCCTTCGAGCAGCCATGTGATCAAAATCGTGGCAATCAGGTATGGGATCACTTTGCGATATATCGGAAGCATAAAAGCGAAAGCCATCAGTTCATACTGATAGATACGGAGGATATGTTTTTCGCTTATCAAATTGATTATTTCCTTTGTTTTAAGGCCATCAATTCCTTGTAGAATTGATCAGCAATCACTTCCCTGTTGAAAGCTTTTCCGACATATTCCCTGGCATTCATTCCCAAATCAGAAAGCAGTCTCTCATCCTGAGATAAAAGTAATACCTTTTCAGCAAGCTCAGCATCATTTTCAGGTTCAAATGCCAACCCACAATTGCCTTCATCTATAAAAAGTTCTTTTGCTTCTCCTTCCACCCCCAATAAAATGGGCTTTTTCATAGCCAGGCTTTCAAATATCTTCGACGGGATGGCACCTTTAAACAAATCCAGCCTTTTCAGCGGAATCACCGACACATCTATAGTGGAAAGCACATCCGGGATTTTTTCTTTCGAAATGGTATCAAAAAAGAATACATTCTCAAGTTTCATTTCTTCTTTCAAAGCGATCATTTTCTCTTTAAGGGGACCACTACCCATCAGAATAAATTTCACCTGTACATGTTCCCGAAGTTTTGAAGCTGCCCTTAAAATCACTTCCAGTCCCTGAGCATGGCCCAGGATCCCTCCATAAAAAACAAGAAAATCATTGCTGTTAAATGAATTTTCCTCACGCCATTTACCATTAATCTTTCCCGAATCATAGTATTTTAAATCAGCACCATTGGGAAGCCAGTAAACCTTTTTATTGGGAAACCGTCCTGAAATATTTTTTACAATGCCCTTTGTTTGCCCTGTTACCAATATTGAATTCCTATAAAGGCATTCCTCCAGTTTTGTACTCATTCCCAGCAGGAGATTTGATTTGATCAGACCTAATTTCTCCGCACTTTCCGGCCATAGGTCAGACACATTAAAGATGAGACCTGCCCTTTTTAACTTTGAAAGAAGGAAAGCTGACATCCCAAGGAATAAAGGTGGCGATTCGCAGAGGATATAGTCACATTTTCCGCAACGGAATATTCCTGTAAAAAATGATGTAAAGACAAATGAAAAATAATTGAGCAGTCGGAGAAAGATTGACTTGCTGTTTTTTACAAAAATCCACGACCTGAAAACCTTTATACCATCAATTTCCTCCTTCTTAAAGCATTTATACCTGTATCCCACATAGGTTTTCATTTGAGGGTAATTGGGCATGGCAGTCAGCACCTTCACCTCTATCCCCCTGTCTTTCAACCTCACAGCCAGTTCATGCAGGCGATTTTGCGCTGCACCTGTTTCTGGTGGATAGTATTGTGTGAGAATGAGAAGTTTCAAATTTCTAAAGGTTCTCCCGAAGGGGATGGTCATTATTGCTTATTCTGCAGGTATGATGCAGTTCTAACTATTTTATCGAAAACAAAGTACTGTATCAGTACGAAATCACGATCATCATTTATGTATGCATACAACCTATCAAGATCGAAAGGTTCCAGGGCTGCACCTTCACTGTCGTAAAGCTCAGAAAAGCCCCCCTTTCTGTAGGTTTTTACTACGAACTCTGAACCATCCCTTTCTGTAAGCGTAATGATATGAGCCATGGGGCCTGCAGCAATGGAATCAATATATTCAGCATCCAGTTTATTGTTCAATACTGATTCAAAACGAATGTCTTTAAAGGCGGTAACAAATTGCAGCATCCTCAGGGTATCATATGCCATTGGTATATTGTTATTCAATCCGTGCATGCTGATATTCCCCCGTTCGTCCGTTTCCACAACATAAGATTCCTCTGGTGTTTCGAGGAATTCCATTCTTACAGAGGCCAGGTTTTGAATAGGTGTTTTAAATATCGTATGATCCCGCCAGTCGTCCTCATTTGTAGAATAGCGTGTGTACACAAATCCCCTTAAACTGGGGATATAAACCACATAAGGTTGATCGGCACCTTCCATCATCATAAAAGTACCCATGTTATCCTGTGTTGCATCACCAACATAATATGTTCTGGCAAGTTTTTCGTAAGGAAATAATTTAACCTTGTTAAATAGATTAATACGATAGCTGTTTGTATAGACCTCAACTTTTTTGGCGATGGTAGCCAGCCTAGTGATCACATTGTCGCGGGCCGCAAGAGGAACCGGGTAACGCACCTTAATATCTTTTATGGTTCCAAGCAACATAACCATATTGAAGTTCAAAGCAAGGTGTTTATCATTAATGATCCACTTGCCCATGGCTTCCTTCTCAAGCTTAACACTTCTGTTGTTCTTATCCACCATAAAGATCTTGGTGATAGAAGCAGTATCGCTAATGGCAAAGCCACCTTCTGATTCATCAAGTGTCGTGTATCTGTCATTCACGATGAAGAAATTAGCGATGATGACTACAAACAGGATCAGTAATAAAACAAATCTTTTCTTTTTCATGGTATACCGGATTATCTGGCTGTAAATCTCTTCTTTCTTATGAAAACGTAAACGATACCAAAAAGGATGATTAATATTGGCGGAACCACTACATTGATAAGTTGCCACCTCAATTCATTTCCTTTCAAATAGGTATTGTCGAGCAATCGTAATTTAAGCTCGCGTGAGCGGATGCTGATAAGGTCTGAACCCTCAGTTAGGTAATCGATGGCATTGAGGATAAATTTCTTATTTCCGAAGGTTTGTTCGGTATATCTGTCATACCCCAGAGGCAAAGTGTAACCCTGGGTAGGATGTATCTGATTCTTGATAATATCCCCGTCTGAGATCACGATCATGGAGGTGGGCACACTCCTTTCAACAAAACCAATTTCCTTGCTGTAAGCAAGCGAGGGAGGAATGCGATTTTTGTACAACGAGGAGAATTGGCCTTCAAGAAGCACAGCTACAGGCAAGTACTGCTCATTATACAAGGATTCATCAGGTTCGTAGCCCATGATATTCAAATTGATGTAAACCGGGGCATTCATACTTCTTGAGTAAGGCGAACTGTTCAGGAGGAATGTTTTTTTCACTCCGGGGATTCTGATGGTATCGATGCTACTCACAAATTCAGTCTTCACTGCGCTCAGATTGCTCACCACCGGATGGCTTACTTGTGGAGTTACCAATGGGAAGAAATACCATGTAAAAAACTCAAATTGCGGTTGTCCGCCAACACTTCCAGAAGTAAGAGGGATGGGCAGAGCGATCAGGTCCATGATAAGGTCGGTGTTTAACCTGACTCCGTAGTTAAAGAGCTGATCATCGAGGTAAATATTGTTTGTTACGCCCATGGTAGCACCACCAAACTGAAGGCTATCCATAGATGCAAATACAGGATCCACAAGCCAGAGTACTTTACCGCCATACATGATGTATTGGTCGATGATGAACTTATCTCTTTCGCTGAATACAGAGTCCGGCCCTGCAATGATAATGGCATCATAAATATTGCGGATCAACATTTCTCCAGTTGAATCCTTCTCTATCCTTTCGGTCAGGGCATTCACTTTTTCTTTGATCCTCACTCGTTCAACAACATACTTCTCCTGGAGTGCTGAAGTAATATCAGCAGTTTCCTTTCGGCTAAGTTCTCCATGTCCTTCTATGAATGCAATCTTTGGTTTGACATCAACAGCCAGCAGGTTAACAGCATATGCCAGGTTGAACTCAACATCCTGAATGGCCTTGTTCACCATTTCATCCTCGCTTGCTCCCCTCTCAGGACGCATGAGTTGGAGCGGAGTATTCCTTGCCTTATATGAAACAATTGCCCCCGGGAATATGAGTTGAAATTTCACTGTTTCGGCTTCATCCTGTCGTACCTCAGCAGGCATCAAACCCTGGGTTTTCAGGATTTCATGTGTATTGTATCGTTCTTTTGGATCATCGCTTGCAGAAGGGTTGATAAAATCATATTGAATCTTATCGGTATACACCCTGAACTCATCAAGCATTTCTCGTGTAGCATTCTGCAGTCTCTTATATTTGGGTGGAAGGTCTCCATCGAGATAAACCTTGAAATACACAATATCATCCAGGTTTTTGAGCAATTCACGCGTATCATTGCTCACGGTATAACGCTTCTCTGCAGTCAGGTCGATCCGTGTAAAAAACTGTTCGCTGATGATACTAATAAGGACAATGATCACGATACCCAGTGCAAGCCGGATCCAGCTGCTTTTTTTCTGGTTTATCTTCTTTTTTGTCATTGTACTTATATTTTTATTTACCACTTCCTGCTTGACAGAGAAAATCTGGTAAGCATCAGGAAGAATGCGATCAAACTAATGAAATATAGAATGTCTCTGCTATCAACCACACCACGGCTTATAGATTCATAATGAGAGAAAATCCCTAGTGAGCCAATGATCAGGCCAAGGTTACTGAATAGATCCAACGGCCAGATAAACTCAAAACCTACATAAACAAAGGCTGAAAGCAGGGCTGCCAGGATGAATGATACAATTTGGTTATCCGTAACAGAAGAAGCAAACAGCCCAATGGAAACAAATGATGCTCCCAAAAACAAAAGGCCGATATAAGATCCCCACATGGCACCCGAATCAATGTTCCCCGGTGGAAGGCCGAGTTGATAAACAGAATAATAATAAACCAATGTGGGCAACAGAGCGAAAATTACAAGCAAAACACCTGCAAAGAATTTTGCCAGGATGATCTGCAATTCTGTTAAAGGCTGGGTAAGCAAAAGCTCTATTGTTCCACCTTTTTTTTCTTCTGCAAACATGCGCATCGTAATGGCCGGGATCAAAAACAAGAACACCATGGGTGCAATGGTAAAAAGCCCGTCGATGCTGGCATAACCATTCGTAATAATATTTTGTCCAAAACTAATGACCCACAGGAAAAAACTCACCACAAGTAAAAATACCACTATCACAATATATGCGATGAGTGAACTTAAAAAACTTTCTATTTCCTTACGTAATAATGCAATCATTCTTTCTGTCTGGCCAATCCTTTTAGCAGGCGCTAAAATAGTGATTTTTATGCAAACGCTGTTGGAGAAATTATAGTATGGATTTATAAATAACTTCGCCTCTTGATAGGATTTCTTCAGCAGAGACATGAAAACAGGAAATTCCAAGGTCTATTCTCTGTCATTTTATGAGAACTCACATGATCTAATTCAGAATTCTATATGAAACCCAATCATCAATCGACAATCGCCTAATCAAGAAACTCCACCCTCACCGGATCATTAGGGAAAAGGCCCAAAAGGGAACTTGCCGGTGCATTATTCATTGCTATTTCCAAATGACCGTTACAGCCAAACAAGGCCAGCAATTCACCTACCGGAACATCAGAATACGATTCATAAAGTTTTCTCGTTTCCTCTCCTCTGAAACCAATAATATATTTACGGTTTTTCCCAACCTCCTTAAACTTTTCCAGGGTGATGTTGGTGATCACATTTTCGTAATTGTCGATATAAATCACCATTCCTTTAATCACATTGGCATCCACTACCGGGGCGAAAAGAATTTTTTGGTTCAGGGCTTCCCGTTCAGTACCTAATTTAGAGATATCTTCACCTGCTGCCAGCAAAGCTGCTGCTTTCACAAAACGGTCGCGGGAAGAAAACGTAAAGAATTCTGAATCCTGCATCAGCGTGATCTCAACCACTTTATCCGCCCCTTTTTCAAATAAAAGTGAAAAGATTCCATTGTCGGCACCGATAAAATATTGTCCGTCAGCAAAAACTGCTGTATGAGGATTTTTCTCAGATTCCTCCGTACTGACACCGATGATATGAATGGTCCCTGGGGGGAAATCCCGGTAACAATTCTTCAGCACAAATGCTGCTTCAGTAAGGTTATGCGGGGGAATTTGATGAGAAATATCAATGATCCTGGCTTCAGGGACCTGCTTTAAGATCGTTCCCTTAACGGAAGCAAGATAATGGTCTTTGGTTCCCCAATCGCTGGTCAGTGTAATTACTGGCATGGACCTTAATGCTGTTTTTGATTATGTTTTTAAGCCTCTAAACTCTTATCAAAAGTAATAATTTCGAATTAATCGGCGGGTTTTTTTTTAATTTTGGGTACTTATGTCCGTAAAGGGCATTAAATTGCTCATATAAATCATCACATGAACGAAAAAACCATATCCATAGAAGCATATAGCCCGTTAGAGATTTATGGTGTCAACGACCATAACATAAACCTGATTAAGAAGTTTTTCCCGGCTGTTAAGATTATCGCCCGGGGAGATACAATAAAAATTGCAGGAAGAGATAAGGACCTGCAGGAGTTTGAACGTCGCTTTGAGATGCTCCTAGCATCCTTTGAACGATTTGGAAAGATCACTGAGAACGATGTTTTGCAGATCATGGGGACTGAGGGTATGGAATATTCTGATACAAGGCAAGGGAATAAACAGGATGATGTTCTGGTATTCGGGCGTAATGGATTGCTTGTTAAAGCCAGGACCGTAAATCAGCGAAAAATGGTAAAAGCAATTGATAAAAACGACCTTATCTTCGCCATCGGCCCCGCCGGAACGGGAAAAACATATACTGCAGTCGCCCTTGCTGTAAGAGCACTTAAGAACAAAGAGGTTAAACGGATCATACTTACCAGGCCTGCCGTTGAAGCCGGCGAAAACCTTGGATTTCTGCCAGGTGACCTGAAAGATAAGCTTGACCCTTATTTACAGCCATTGTATGATGCCTTAAGAGATATGCTTCCCACTCAGAAGTTGATCTCATATCTTGAAGACGGAACAATTGAGATCGCTCCACTGGCATTTATGAGAGGAAGGACCCTCGATAATGCATTTTCCATACTCGATGAAGCGCAGAATACCACCCCAAATCAATTAAAAATGTTCCTGACCCGGATGGGACGTTCATCGAAATTTATCGTAACTGGCGATATCACACAAATCGACCTGCCACCAAAACAGCAATCAGGACTAATCCATGCCATGGGAATTCTTGATAAAACCAAGGACATTGAATTCATCATCCTTGATGAAAAAGACATAATAAGACATAAGCTTGTTAGCAAGATCATTACTGCATATGCGCAAAAGAAGGAAGAAGCTTAAGAGTTTTCTGATTTTTCAATATGATTACCTTACCACTACAACATAACCAGATGTTCCTGTAGGAATGTCATCGGTATGTCCAACAACATTGCCTTCCCATACAGTGCCATCCCTGAACACGGCTTCAGCTTTCCAAAGATACACATCGCTTGGTACGAGTTTCCCTTCATGGAATCCATCCCAGCTTTCAGCAGGCCTTCCTCCGGCATCCAGGGCAGTGCTTTCCCACAATATTTCTCCCCAATGGTTATAAATGGCAATATGGAAGTATTTAAGGTTACGTCCTTTAGGAGTAAATAACTTGGTATCAGGATCGTATCCATTTGGATTCAGTGCATTTGGCACGAAAAGGGTTTTGAACATAAAATCGTATTCTCTGAAAGCAGTATCAGGACAGCCAAATTCATTCCATATCACCTGTTCGATCCTATAAACCCCATCCTCCTCATAGCTATGGATAACCGGAGGATAGTCATCATACAGACTATAGCCATCACCAAAGTCCCAGTAGTAGGCTTCACTATCCATTGAAGCATCTTCAAGGGCCACCCTGCCCTGTTCATTCTCATAATTTTCAGTCACGGTAAATCCGGCTGTAGGTATAGGATGTACATCAATAAATTGCTTCAGGGTATCGGGGCAACCAATTGTATTGTAAACAATGAGCTCAACTTCTTTTTCTCCCAGCTGTCCGTATGAATATATGGGATGTTGCATCTGTGATGTATCTGCATTCGTTGAAGGATCACCAAAATTCCACCTCCAGTTTGTTATCTGATCTCCTTCATCGGCAAAAGACCTATCGGTAAATTCCACCTTCTCATTAAGGCATCCGGTTGTATATTGGAAGTTCGCTGTTGGCGAAATGTGAACACTGGCCGTTTTAACGACGGTGTCGATACATCCCCAATTATTTATGGTTATAAGGCTTACATCATATACACCTGAATTCTCGTAAACGAATATTGGGGATTGGGTGTTTGATGTATCCCCTCCGAAACCTGTACCAAAATTCCAGTGCCATGATACTGTATAAGCATCTCCGTTTTCTGTCGAGTCAATGAAATTCATGGGTCCTCCTGCACAAACAGGATTGCTGAAGAAATTAGCTATCGGTCCAGGCATGATCTCAAATATCCTGCTGAGAGTATCTGTAAACAGCACCCCATTGATTACAGCTGAGATTCCAAGACTGACACTGATCTCTCCGGTCCTTTCGTAAGTATGTTTAATAAATTCAGCCGGTTCAAAGTATGTTGTATCACTTCCATCTCCAAAATCCCAATACCATTCCTGGATCAGTTCTTTGATGGTAGAATTTTCGGTAAAGAGAACATCAGCATACTGGCAATTCGGATTACTGAAGATCTCAAATGCCGGCACCAGACATGCTTCTCTCACGACCTCCTTGCTAACTGAGTTAAAGCATCCGTTTGAACCTTCCACAATCAATGTAGCTTCATAAATACCTATTTCAGAATATATATGAGAAATATCGCCTACTCCTGAACCTGTAAGGACTACCGGAGGTGATCCATCGCCAAAGTCCCAGATTTGTGTTATAATATCAAAGCCATTCGCTGTTGATTGGTCGCTGAAGCGGAAAAGGCTGTCGCAAAGGTCAACCTCATAACTGAAATCAGCTGCCGGAAGTTCATTCACAATAATTTGCTTGTAAAGAATAGCCGGACAATCGAACATATCCACAATCTCGACACTTACAGTAAACACACCGGGATGGGTATAAACATGAACAGGGTTCGCCACTTCGGAAGTATTTAATGCTCCTGAAGCAGGATCGCCGAAATTCCAGGAATAAGAATCAATGCTATTTGGTAATGGTTGGATAATAGTTGCAGCAAATTGCATTCCTTCTCCAAAACAATTGATGCTATCACTGATTTCAGCAAGAAGTTCATCAGGGATATAAACATCTTTATAGATTGTATCGCTGCATCCCTTATTATCCAAAACAGCGAGGCTGACAACATAGGTCGTATCACTATGCAGGAAGCTGTGACTTGGATTCTGTTGCTGTGACTGATAACCTGCTTCAAATGTCCATTTCCATTCAATGATCTGAGACAATGGTGATGCTGAAACATCGTTGAAATTTACCAATCCGTTTGTGCATGAACCTACCTGGTAGATAAAGTCCGCTTCAGGTCCCTGATCTACATTAACAGGCAATGTAATTGAACCAGTACATCCCGATTCGGTTGAAACAAGCAATTGGACATTAAACATACCAAAATCAGAGAATAAATGGGTGGGATTCTTCTCATTTGAACAATTTGAAGGACCAGAGACCGGATCATCAAAATTCCAGGCCCATCCGGTGATCAATTCACCTGAAGTAGTATAAGAAGCATCCATGAATTGTAATGGGCTGCCATCACATCCTTCTTCATAACTGTAAAGGGCAATAGGGTTTGCAAGCACTTCAATTTCATGAGTAACTGTACCTATGCATCCAGAACTTTCAGTAATGGTCAGACTAACCTGGTAACTTCCGGTTGCTGAATAAGTATGCTCAGGGTTCATAAGATTGGACCCGGGACTTCCATCACCAAAGTTCCAGTCGTACAGTATTACAGAAGCAATATTGGTAACAGTTGTATCCGTAAAAAAGAGTGTAGCCTGACTCAGGCAATTTTCTTCATAGGTAAAATCAACAGGTGGTTCTGCAGTAACATCTACCTGCAGAATAATTGTATCGGAACATTCACCCGCATTTGTTACAATAAGCCTTACATCATAAATTCCGATTGCTGTAAAGGTATGCTGCGGGTTCTGCAAATTAGAGTAGTTAAGGATCCCTGAATTAGGATCATCGAAATTCCATGACCATTCTACAATGTCCCCCCCTTGCTGAGGAATGGATTGATCGAAGAAATAGACTGATTCACCAAAGCAAGAATTTTCAAACTCAAACAATGCTTCAGGGGATCCGGTCACACTGATAAGCTGCGTTAACTGATCGAAGCATGAATCAGCTCCCGTAGCACTCAGGCTTACAGCATAGGTACCTACAAAGGCATATGTATGATAAATGTCAGGATCATCAGGGAAATAGATCGTTGTATCTGTTCCATCGCCAAAGTCCCAATACCATGAACTGATGTATGCACCTTGTCCGTACGACAATTCATCGAAGTATACCGGGCTCTGCTGGCATGCCGTTTGCGGACCGCTGAACAAAGCAACAGGACTTTCATGAACGATGACAACGGCTGTGTGAGAGTTGGAACAAACTCCGGTATCCTGCACTGTAAGGGTAACATTATATATTCCTGTGGCGGCAAATTGATGATACGGATCGGGTTCATAGGCAAATGTTCCATCGTCAAAGTCCCAGAACCAACTTGTAACACCGAACACATTCATCAGAGATGAATCAGGATAGAAATGAGTAGCAGTATCTTCACAAGCGGCACCCCAAAGGAAGGCAACATCAGGTGATTGCCTTACATAAACGGCTTTCACAATCGTATCAACACAGCCCTGATAATTTGTTATGATAAGCGTTACATAATAAGTGCTATCACCAAACATATAGGTGTGTACAGGATTCTGTAGTGTATCGGAATTTAATATCCCTGTTGCAGGATCACCAAAATTCCAATTATAACTCATGTCTCCCATTCCTCCCGTATTGGAATGATCAAAGAACTGAACAGCTTCTTCTGAGCAAGCATTTGCAAAGAGAAAGTCAGCTTCAGGATCCGGTACTACCTGTACCTCACGCATATATGTATGTGTACAACCGCCCGAGTTCATCACAGTCAAAGTTGCACCAAAGATTCCTGTAGTGTCATATTGATGATAAATATTCGGATCGTCAGGGAAGAAAATACTGTCAACAGGAGTACCGTCGTTGAAATCCCATACCCAAAGAACATTATAACCTACAGCAGTTGATGAAAGATCATTAAAGAATACACTATCTCCCAGGCAGGTAGGTTCCGTCACATCAAAGTAAGCATTCGGTATTTTATTTACAGTAACCTGATGTGTAATGCTTGTTTCACACTGGATTGTATCTGAAATGGTCAGTGTTACATCAAATACACCATCTCCATCATAAATATGGGCTGGATTCCTGAGATTCGACCAATAGCCATCACCAAAGTTCCATAGGTAGTTGGTAACGATATTGATATTTACAACGGTAGTGTCTGTATAGAATTGTGTGATCTCATCTTCACAGGCCGCAATCCAGAAGAAGTCAACTTCAAGTAATGGATGAATATGTAACTGTTTGGTAACGGTATCAATGCAACCAGCACTATTGATCACGATCAGGCTAACATTGAAAGTCCCGGTATCAGAAAATACATGAGACGGATTCTGCAATGTAGAATAGTTTAGTGATCCGCTGGCAGGATCTCCAAAATCCCATTCCCTTGAAGCAATATCTCCACCTGCAGTAATATCATAAAACAATACAGCATCATCATCACAGAATACCTCAAAGTTGAAATCTGCTTCAGGTCCTTCAGTGATAACAATTACATCGGTTACAGACCCACTACATCCTGATGTATTGTATACAGTCAATGTAATAAAGTGTACACCGGCTGTTTGAAAGGCATGTGTCACATTCGGGCTCCAGGGAGGTACTATGGTATCAATCGTTCCGTCACCATAATCCCAAACCCACATTTCTATATCACCTGTAAATGTGGATGAAAGGTCAATGAACTGAACTAAATTATTAACACAATTCCCACTGGTAAACATAAAGTCGGCAATTGGAACAGGTTCAGCATAGATCTGTTTAACAATAGTATGTGAACATCCTGAAGTATCAACAACAGTAAAGGTTATATCGTAGAAGCCCTCAGTATTATAAACATGAGTAGGGTTTTGTAAGGATGAGAAGTTCAATGGTCCGGATACCGGATCTCCAAAGTCCCATGCCCAACTGACAATGCTGGCTGCAGGTTGTGAAATATCATCAAATTGAGTTGCAACACCCAGGCATACAGTATCGGCAATAAAGTCGGCAGTAGGAAGATCATAGATATCCACCACCATGATATTGCTATCAATACAACCATTCTGGTCTTCAACCACGAGCAATACCGTATAAGAACCAATGGATGCATAAAGATGAACAGGATCTAACACATTCCAGGTAGTATCCCCATCACCGAAGTCCCAGAACCAGGAAATGATCGGGCTGCCACCAGTAAGGGTTGTTTCATTAAACTGTGTTGGGAACCCTATGCAGGCACCAAAGTAGGTGAAAGAAGCAGCAGGTCCTTCAAAGATCTCAATATCCTGAGAAATAACAGAATAACAGCCGGAAGCATTAAATACATTCAGAGTAACCGTGTAAATACCTGAGGCAGCATATGAATGAGTTGGATGCTGTGTAAATGCACTATCCCCATCACCGAAATCCCATATCCAGGAGCTGATGATACTGCTTCCATTATTATAGGATAGGTCAGTAAATTGCGTAGACTGGGTATAGCAGGGTATTGAATAGTCAAAGCCGGGTATAGGCACTTCATCTACATAAACAGGATAGCTAATCTGAGATGTACATCCATTGGAATTTGTAACCGTCAAGCTAACATTAAATGTATCAACACTATTAAATATATGTGTCGGGTTTTGCAAAGTAGAAGTAGTACCATCATCAAAGTCCCAGTCCCAGCCTGCAAATGTACCTGAGCCCACAACCGATATATCGAAGAAACTGATTGTCTCACCAATACATACCGGCTGATTGGTATAATAATCAGCGATTGGAGAAGTGAATACTTCTATTGTCATTGCAGTATCATCCTGACAACCATTCGAATTCCAGGTAGTAAGGGTCACAAGGTAGAATCCTGAGGTATTGTACACATGAATTGGATCCTGCAATAGGGATGTATCACCATCACCAAAGTCCCAGTACCATGAGATCAGGCTATCAGCATTTGAAATTGAAAGATCATTAAACTGAATATCTGACAGGTCGCAAAGTGGTGCAATCACTTCAAATGATGCCTCCGGCAATTCAAAAACTTCCACAATCTTGACTACAGTATCAGCGCAGCCGCTCGAAGACCATACGATCAGGCTAACTGGATACATTCCGGCACTGGTATAAATATGTGTTGGATTTTGAATTGTTGAAACGCCACCATCACCGAAATCCCAATCCCAGCTAACGATTACTCCAGAGTTTGGAATAGATATATCAGTAAACTGCATCACTTCTGTTACACATCCCGGATCCTGAATAAAGTCGGCAATCGGGCCGGGAGTTACAAGGATATTTCTCACCAAAGTATCTTCACAACCATTGTTGTTCACAACAATAAGACTTACATTATAATAATCCATGGAATCAAATACATGGACAGGATGCTGTACAATGGAAGTATCTCCGTCGCCGAAGTCCCAAAACCATGAAACAATGCTATCTGCAGAAGCAATGGATTGATCTGTAAAATATACCTCAAGTGTACCGCACACTGCCGAATCTGAGAAAGCAACAATAGGCAATGGTCTAACCAGCACATTTGCTGTATAGGAATCATTGCTTCCTATTGAATTAACCACTGTAAGTGTAACTAAATAAGTACCCGGAGCGGGATATACATGAGATGGGTTTTGAAGATTTGATGTATCACCATCACCAAATTCCCAATGCCAGGTGCTTATGCTATCAGCATTCGGAATGGACAGGTCATAGAACTGTGTAGGTGTGCCAAAGCATGCAGTATCTGCAATAAAGTCGGCTACAGGAGTTGTAACGACCCAAATAACCATGGATTCAGACCCTACACAAGCATTTGAGTTGGTAACGCTTAATGTAACCACATACATTCCCGGAGCAGGATAAAGATGTACCGGATGCTGGATGAATGCAGAATCTCCATCACCAAATGCCCATACCCAACTCACAATGCTGTCAGCATTCGGAATGGAAAGGTCCTTAAAGTATACCGTCAGGTTACCATTGGCGATAGAATCAATAAATAATGGAATTGGCAATTGATATACTTCAACCATCATGGTTGTATCATGCTGACATCCTCCAGAATTCACAACTGTTAAATTCACCGGATAAATTCCTGCTGCTGTATAAAAATGTGTTGGATTCTGTGAATTTGAGAAACTTCCATCACCAAAATTCCAATTCCAGCTAACTATAGTTCCGGCATTGGCCACTGACAAGTCCGTGAAGCTGACAGGATATCCATAACATACTGAGTCATGAGCAAATAAGGGCGTTGGACTGATGAGCACCTCTGCAGACCCTGAAACAGTATCACTGCACCCCTGTGCTGTCCATACAATAAGGCTAACAGGATAAGTTCCCGGAGCAGTATAGATATGGCTGGGATTTTGCAACATTGAAGTTGTACCATCACCAAAGTCCCATAACCAGCTGGATATTACTCCAAAACTGGTAAACGAAAGATCCGTAAAGTGGGTCGGTGAAAAGGCGCAGGCAGTATCAGAAATAAAGGCTGCCAATGGTCGTGGATAAATTACGATGGGCTGTATAAGTTCATCCTGGCAGCCATTATTGTTTGTAATCGTTAGCGTAACAATATATATACCCGATGATGCATACTGATGCGTTGGGTTCTGAAGAGTACTTGTGGCCCCATCGCCAAAGTCCCACATCCAGCTGGTGATGCTCACTGCATTGGGCACCGAGATATCTGTAAAGAAAGCATTGTAAGAACAATCCGTTGTATGGGTAAAATCAGCGATCGGCAAGGGGTAAACTTCCACTGAGATCGTAGTGTCATCCGTGCAGCCATTGCTGTTGGTAACGGTCAGTCTGACATTGTAAATTCCGTTTGTTGAATAAAGATGGCTTGGGTTCTGCAGAGTACTTGTGCCTCCGTCGCCAAAGTTCCACATCCAATTCGTAATGCTCGTTGCATTGGCTTGAGAGAGATCCGTAAAGAACATCGTATCATCATCACACACCGGAGTGGTTGAGAATGATGCTATGGGCAATGCATTCACTTCTGCAAAACCTGTGGCAGTGTCTGAACATCCTCCAACGGTCTGGATGATTAATGTAACTGCATAGCTGCCTGCCCCTGTGTAAACATGCGTCGGGTTCTGGGCTGTTGATGTGCCTCCGTCGCCAAAGGTCCAGGCCCAGCTATTTATTGCACCATAATTGCTCACAGAAAGATCCGTAAACTGGGTCGGTGACATGGCACAGGCGGTATCCGAGGTAAAATCAGCCGTAGGCTGCTCAAAAATAGCAATAGGATGTATTATTGTATCTGTACAGGCATTTGTATTTGTAACAATCAGTGTTATGAGATAGGTTCCTGCAGCTGCATATTGATGAGAAGGATTTTGCAAGCCTGACGATCCTCCATCCCCGAATGTCCAGGCCCAATTGGAGATCGGAACAACTGAATAAGTAGATAGATCTGTAAAATATGTGATCAGGTCACAAGCAGATGAATCTGAAAAGGCAGCATGCGGAGTTTCCAAAACCTCCACCAAGACCGTGGTATCATCTACACAACCATTTGAATTTTCAACTGTAAGATTTACTGAATAAAGTCCATATGCCGGGAAGATATGAGTTGGATTTTGCTGACCTGAAGAGAATCCGTCACCAAAATCCCAATACCATGAGACCAGGCTACCAGCATTTGCCATAGAAAGATCTGAGAAAGCAGTTTCCATGCCCTGGCAAACAATATCAGATGAAAACGATGCAAAGGGATTTTCATATACCCTGATCATTTGACTGACAGTATCTGAACACCCTGCCGTATTACTCACAATCAGTGATACAAGGTAGTTTCCGGCGACAGTATAAATATGTACCGGATCTTGCATTGAAGATGTGGTGCCATCACCAAAGTCCCAAAACCATGTATTAATGATACCAAAGGCAGAATAGGATAAATCAATAAAATTGGTTGGTACTCCAGGACAAGCCGTATCTGCTGAAAAATCTGCAGCCGGAGCCGGAAATACTACTACCGGATGAGAAATAAAATCGTAACAACCATTGTCATCCGTTACCGTTAGGCTTACCGTATATGTCCCTGCAGTAGCATAAGAATGGACAGGGTTTTGTACTGAGGAGGTATTCCCGTCACCGAAATCCCATAACCAGCCTGTAATAGTGCTAACGCTGGATGTTGAAAGGTCAGTGAAGTAGGCAGTAAAATTAAGGCAAGATGCTGAATCAGAGAACTCGGCAACAGGACCTTCCAGTATCATTATATTAATGGTTGTATCGTCTGAACAGCCATTTGAATTAAATACTGTAAGATTGACTGAAAATGTTCCTGCTCCGGCATATAAGTGTGTAGGATTCTGTTGTGCTGATGTAGAACCATCACCAAAATTCCATGACCATGCAAGAATACTTGATGCATTTGGGGTGCTATTATCAAAGAAGTTCACAGCATGGTCTTCGCATAAAGCATCATGCGAAAACGAGGCGATGGGCTCAGGATGGACAGTTATATTCTGCTGGACTGTATCTCCACACCCCTGATTCGTAGTAATTATTAATGTAACAAGATATGTACCTCCAGTTGCATAGGTATGGATTGGGTTCTGAAATGCTGAAGTCCCACCATCACCAAAATTCCAATTCCATTGGTTGATATTTCCTGTAGCCGTTGTTGAAAGATCTGTAAATTGTACAGGTTCTCCCGGGCATGCCATGTTATTTGTGAAAGCAGCCATTGGATTTGGAAACACATAAACCGGCAGTGTAATAGCATCCGAACATCCATTGCTATTGATAACCGTTAATGTAACATTATAGGTTCCAAATGATGGATATAAATGGACCGGATTCTGTGCACTTGATGTATTTCCGTCTCCAAAATCCCATGACCAACTTGTAATACTTGCTGCATTAGGGATTGAAAGGTCTGTAAATGTTGCTGTATAATTAAAACAGGTTGTTGAATCATCAAAATTCGCGACCGGCGATTGATAAACATCCACAACAATGCTTGTATCATCTATACAACCGAATGAATTTTGTACAGTCAGTGTAACATTATAGCTCCCGGATGAAGCGTACAGGTGAGATGGGTTTTGCAGCGTACTTGTGCCTCCATCTCCAAAGTCCCATAACCAGCCGTTCAGGATCCCTGCAGGGGTGCTTGAAAGGTCTGTAAAATTAATGCTGATACCTTCACAAACATCTGACCCGGAAAAAGATGCAATAGGCATTGGAGCTACAAAAACAGATCCGCTAATAGTATCATAGCATCCATTATCAGAGCCAACGATTAATGTGACGTTATATGTTCCTGTAGCTGCATAAGTATGGGTTGGATTTTGCAGACCAGATGTAAATCCATCACCAAAATTCCATTGCCAGGAATTCAGCGATCCACTTGGTGTTGTAGACAGGTCAGTAAAGCTGGTTGGATTGCCCAGACATGCTATATCAGAAGAGAAAGCAGCAGTTGGATTTTCAAGCAATGTTACTGCATGAACGATGGTATCGCTGCACCCATTATTTGTTATTGCAACAAGCTGTACATTATAGGTACCGTACGCAAGGTAGGTATGCGTTGGATCCTGAAGTGCAGAAGTGTTTCCATCGCCAAAATTCCATGTCCAGGTTACAATGCTTGATCCATTCCCTGTGGATAGGTCATTGAATGATACATGATAATCTCCACAAACATAATCCCATGAGAATTCCGCAGTGGGTACTGTATCCAGGGTCAAGATCATATAATCAGTGTCATTCTCACACGGAGCTATTCCATAAGCAATCAGGCCAAGTTGAATATTCCCCAGTTCCCCAGCCCCCGGCGTATAAACAGGATGCAAGAGTGTAGGATCATCAAATGACCCTGTTCCTCCAAACCACATCAAAGAACTATGGTTACTGGCACTTGGCGTTAAACTTGAGTTTGAAAAATCCCAGGATTCATTCTGGCATACGGATTCATCAGATCCGGCACTTACAATGGCATCCGTGGCAACATATAAATAAACCGAGTCGGTTGATACGCAGATCTTGTTCCAGGTAGCTGTACAGCTATACCACCCTTGTACACTCGGAGATATCGTCTGTGAAACAGCTCCTGTATTCCATACGTAATCCGAAAAGCCCGGACCGGCATCAAAAAATGCAGTACTTATACCATCATCGCATATGGTAGTATCAGGTCCCAGCTCTACTTCAGGTGCCAAATCAATAGTAACGGTATCCCGTGCAAAATTTCCCAGCGAATCATAAACCATCACCCAATAGGATGTTGTTACGGTTGGTGATACAGGATTAACAGGATTCAGTACCGTTGGGCCGTGGCCCCAGATCACACTTTGTGAGCGTGAACAGAAGATCATCACTTCGTCAAGCCCCCATGAATCGTAATCCTGCTGGTTTTCTCTTTGCGCAAATCTGAATCTGGAGTTGTTCGATATAGCAGCTGCCGGAACCTGCGATACAAAGTAATGCCACCAGTAGATGCTATTGTTATCATATCGTGCATCACAATGGTAATTAGGAGCCGGACAGTAGTCAGCCGGGGTCCAATACCCTCCGGTACCATTTACAGTAGTGATAAATGGAGGATCAACCGTATTTGGGCCAACAGCAAACTGGTCACTTCCCGGAAAGTCAATCCATGGACCACCTCCCACCGAATATTGCAAATGCACTCCTTCATCCCATGAGTTTGGATCCTCACAGGTCCCGGCATCATCCTGCCTTCCATAGCGCATCCACCATTCAACTACACAATTGCCAATGCTAATGTCAAAACTCTCTGTTGTAATTGTTCTTTGGGCAGCGGTATTTGTACCGACCCACAGGTACCGACCATTAGGGCCCACCCCAGGACCCATGTATTCAGGATCGCAACCAACAGATGGAAATGTAGGATTAGCAGCTGTTGAAGACCAGCCAACACCAATCCCATTTTCAAAGGTGTTATTCATGAAAATGTCATCGCAATCGCCTACAGCCTGAAGGTAGACCGAATCACCACGACAAATGGTAGTATCAGCGGAGGGATTGGTGATGGTAACATTACATATCTGAGCATGTGAGCCTAAAGAAATTAGGGACATGAAAGAAAGTATGGATACAAACCTCACCAATTGCCTTATCATGAGTAGAATTTGATTTCTTGTTCTGTCATACGTTTAGGAAATAAATATGTTTCATGCTTTTTTTGTTAAATATATCTATTTCAACACATTATGAAATTATCAGTTTAACTAAAATCCCCTGTTCTCAGGGCTTTGATAACATTAAGATCTGATATCTGCAATAATTCTGGTCTTGGGTTTATTTTACTGATGGACTTTCAGGGCTTGGCTATCGGGTCATTCAAATATCCCCGTAAACTTGTACTCAGTAAAATATGCAACGTTTCGTAAGGGTTAATTAGGCTGGGTTTTGACGATACATTATTTTCAAAAACAAGATAAGAAAGCTAAAATACATGGTGCAAGTATTTTTTGATTAAAGTTTGAAGATTCAGCTATTTTAGAATTATTCTAAATTGTAAGAAATCCTTTAATTGCTAAAATAAAATCCTAACTATCTGTTTTTTAATTCTTTTTGGAAGCCAAGAAATAAAAAATAACAAAAAATGAAAAAATAAAAAAATGCAAATTAATATCCACCACCCGATATTTACATATTTAAAATTCATATATATCTACAAATTTTCACCAATAAGCCTACGTATATATACCGAGAAGCACAAATAAGTGTAAGTACAGATCCTATTTCGAAATATGAAAACATCGATTTTTTTTTGAGAGCCAAATATCAATCATAAGAATAGGAAAACTTGATAATTGCCTTTAAAAAACATAACTTTATCGTTCACTATCAGTCTTATGCATTAACCCAATAAACCTTATTATGAAAAAACGAACCTTTTTAATGATGATCCTCAGTTTTGTCCTATTCTCATGTGGAAGCGGTCCTGATCAATCAGGCACAAATAACAATGAAGCTTCGGATAATGAAAAGATTTCACAGGAGGATGAAAATAGCAGTGACAATGAGATCAAAGACTGCAATGATTTCCTCGACAGTTATGAAAAGTGGGTAGATGATTATGTTGATGTCGTAGCAGCCTACATGAAAGATCCAACAAGCATTGAGATTCGTCAGGAGTATGGCGAATTAGCTTCAACAGCTGCCACCTGGCCCACAGAATGGACAAGCTATGCCATGTGTGCACAATCAGAAGATTACCAGAAACGTTTTGATGAAATCACTGATAAGCTGGATAAGAAATTAGAAGAGCTTGGATTTGACTAAGCACAAAACTTCTATTCAATAAGCCCGGCCAACAAGTTTATTGTTTGGTATACAGATTCTCGTTATTTTTGCAGTTAGTTAAAAAACACTGCAAATGAAGAATGCTATTACCTCTACAGATTTTAAATTCCCGGGGCAGAAAAGTCTTTATAAAGGGAAAGTTCGCGATGTATATAACATTAACGATGAATTAATGGTCATGGTGGTTAGTGACCGGATTTCAGCTTTTGACGTGGTATTACCGGAAGGGATTCCATACAAAGGACAGGTATTAAACCAGATTGCCGCCAAATTTCTTGATGCAACAGCTGATATCGTTCCTAACTGGAAAATCGCTGTTCCTGATCCCATGGTTACTATTGGCAGGTATTGCAAGCCTTTCCCCATTGAAATGATCATCAGGGGTTACTTAACGGGTAGCTCATGGAGGACTTATAAAAAAGGAGCCAGGGATATATGTGGTGTGCCTGTACCTGAAGGAATGAAAGAACACCAGGCCTTCCCCGAGCCCATTGTCACCCCCACAACAAAAGCACAGGAAGGCGCTCATGATGAGGACATTTCTGCCGAAGAAATCCTAAGGCAAGGCCTTGTATCAGAGACGGATTATTCATTGCTCGACAAATACACCAGGGAGTTGTTCCGCAGAGGTTCGGAAATAGCCGATAAAATGGGACTGATCCTTGTCGACACAAAATACGAGTTTGGCAAGATTGGCGAACAGATATACCTGATTGATGAAATTCATACTCCTGACTCCTCAAGGTATTTTTATAAAGAAGGATACCAAGAGCGCCAGGCCAAGGGTGAAGCTCAAAAACAACTAAGCAAAGAGTTTGTAAGAGAATGGTTGATGGAACATGGATTTATGGGACAGGAAGGACAAGAAGTCCCACATATGTCAAATGAGTTTGTTAAATCCGTTTCAGACCGATATATTGAACTATACGAAAGCATTACGGGCGATCCTTTTGCAAAAGCAGATATTTCAGATGTCCTAAACAGAGTAGAATCCAATATTAATGGTTTTCTTTCTAAAAAATAATCGTAAAAAATAATTCATGATTCCTTTCTCGCCGCCACGTATCGACCAAAAAATCATTGACGAAGTAAGCGATGCCCTGAAATCAGGCTGGATCACTACCGGGCCAAGAACAAAGAATTTTGAGAAGATGATCACTGCATATGCAGGACACCAGTCGACTTTATGTGTAAATTCAGCTTCTTCGGGTTTGGAGTTAATGTTACGCTGGTTCGGTGTCGGGCCGGGTGATGAAGTAATCGTACCTGCATATACTTATACTGCTACTGCCAATGTGGTTGTACATTGCGGAGCCAGGCCGGTGCTTGTAGATTCAGGCCCGGACTTTAATATTGATGTGGAGGGCATCCGCAAAGCCATCAGCCCCGCCACCAAGGTAATTATTCCTGTCGACCTCGCGGGATTCCCTTGCGACTATGATGAGATCAATGCCCTTGTTAGGGAAAAAACTGTCGTTGAGAAGTTTAGTCCAACGACGGCGGAGCAGAAAGATCTTGGCAGAATACTTATCCTGGCGGATGCTGCCCACTCTATTGGTGCCCTGTATAAAGCAAAGAAAAGCGGGAACCTAACGGATATTAGCGTCTTTTCGTTCCACGCCGTGAAGAACCTTACAACTGCAGAAGGAGGCGCTGTCTGTCTTAACCTTCCGGCCCCATTTGACAATAATGCGATTTACAAATACCTCTGCATTAAATCTCTTCATGGCCAAACCAAGGACGCCCTGTCAAAATCCCAAACAGGCAACTGGCAATATGATGTGATCGAAGCCGGGTATAAATGCAATATGACTGATATTCAGGCAGCAATGGGCATCGTTGAGATCCAAAGGTATGACGAAGACATGCTTGTAAAGAGAAAGGCCATATTTGACTGCTACACCAAGTATTTTTCTGAAAAGGATTGGGCTATAACCCCTGATTATGAGAATACCGACAAGATCTCTTCTTACCACGTATATTTGCTTAGGATCAGGGGTATTGATGAACATCAGAGAAACAATATCATAAGCAGGATCAATGAGAAAGAGGTTGCTGTTAACGTTCATTTCATACCCTTGCCCATGCTCACATATTACAGAAAATCAGGATATAAGATGGAGGATTATCCGCAGAGCTATGATAATTTCACTAGGGTGATCAGCCTCCCGGTGTATTATGACCTCAGTGATGAGCAAGTGCTGACTGTGATCAAGGCTGTGATCAGTTCTGTAGAAGAAGAAACTTCCTGATGAAGCGTATTTTTGATATACTTGTATCTATTCTATCCTTGATGGCATTGTTTCCTGTTATGCTTATGATTGCCATATGGATTCTGATTGATTCAAGAGGTGGCGTTTTCTTTAAACAAATTAGGGTAGGAAGAAATAATAAGAATTTCAAGATGCTCAAATTTCGCAGTATGCAGCCCGATTCCGAAAAAAAAGGCATGCTCACTGTTGGCGGCCGCGATCCAAGGATTACCAGCGCTGGATATTACCTTCGGAAATCAAAACTGGATGAACTGCCTCAGCTCTTAAATATCTTTATTGGAGACATGAGCTTTGTCGGCCCGAGGCCTGAGGTAAGAAAATATGTGGATCTCTATACACCCGAACAAATGCAGGTGTTGAGGGTCAGGCCTGGATTAACAGACCCCGCATCACTCCAGTATTTTGATGAGAATGTATTGCTTGAAAAAAGCGATGAACCGGAGAAAGTCTACATCAAAAGCATTATGCCAGCCAAGCTTGAAATCAATTTAAAGTATATGGCTGAACGCAGTTTCGCCAGTGATATTAAGGTTATATTAAAAACGGTTTACAGAATATTTTCCTGACCGCTATAATCCTGAAGCAAGCTTTTTAAGTTCTTCCATTTTCTCCAGATTCCCTTGCTTTTGGTGCAGATCAATCAATTCATTAAACACCCTTCTAAGGATGGTCACATTACTGCAGGGCCTGAAATAATTATCGTCCGGATTCAGTTTCATTTGCTTGATATAGGCATCGATCTCATTATGGGTAAAAAGGGTCCCCCTGTTGAATGGATTGATATAAAACAAAGCCTGTACGCCCTCAGCAGCATTTTCATCACTGCTGTTATCGGTATCCATATAAGCAAGCACAAAATGATTGGGAAGGTCAACACCATAAACAGGAAGCTTAAGGCTACGTGCAATGATGATATACAAGATTCCAATCGATAAAGGATTCCCTTTTTTTGATTCAAGCAGAATGTTGAGATAGAGATTATCAGGGCTATTCATATTGCTCTTATTTCCCCTGAATTTATGAACATCGAACAGTATGTGATTGACAACCTTAATCTTTTCCAGGGCGGTAAGATTATTATTCAGTTCCAACCATACATCCTGAACCAATTGTCCAACCTGCTTGATGATCTTTTCAGAGTCCAGATCCGGGTATTGATAGCGGGCAGCCAGCATAAAGCCTTTCATCAGGTCGTTGCTATCCAATTGCGACCAGCTGCATATTCCAGCGTAAAGATCATCTTGTTGTATCCGGTGAATAATCTCTTCAATTCGTTCCTGCAGAAGAGGTACAAAAGATTGCTCCCATGCCATTTCAAGTTCAGAAATGGCTTCAAGCCCATACGCATGGATTTTAGACATAATCTGTTCATAAACCACTGCGTCAGGCTCATCCAACATACTAATCAACGCTTTTAACTCCTTCTGAAGGTTCTTTTTAGGCATATTTATTTGAATTCATTGAAAAGCCAAATCATAATTCTTATTTATCTTCGCAATTATTGTATTCAAAATTAATACTTAAATAAGCAGTTTTGATAAAAAACAATCTTCATTATCAACCGACATTTAAACATATTGCGGTTGTATTTTTGATCTTTGGACTTACATTCTGTAAAGAACCAGCCAAAAAACATAAGATCATCGAACCGGCAAGCCTCTCAAAAGAAGACATAAAAACTGTTCGCAATATTCCAGATGGACACAAGGAGTTTCTGGCCCGGTTTCTCCCGGAAATCCACTTGGCAAACAATGAAATCCTGAAGGAGAGGAATCATATCCTCGACATGAAAGAAAGTCTTGACAAGCAAGATAAGTTAACTGAATCTCAATTGGCTGAGTTAAATACTTATATACAAATTTATCGTATCAATGGATTTGAATCCAATACGATTCCATCAGATACAATGCTCAACAATGCAATCATGAAGTTACTGCATAGAGTCGATATCATCCCTGTCAGGCTTGTAATGGCTCAGGCGATTATAGAATCCGGATGGGGAAGTTCATCTTTTGCTCAAGAAGGGAATAATTACTTTGGAGTGCATTGTTATACAGATGGATGTGGGGTGAGGCCTGAAGGAAAGGATAGCGCAAATTTCTATGTTAAGACCTATCCCAGCGAAATGGCAGGAATTCAGGATTATCTGTGGATACTAAATACTGGGTTTGCATACAGAGGCTTGCGCGATACGCGAGCACACCTCAGGGCAAAAGACAAGCCAATCAATCCCATTGCCCTGGCCCAGGGCTTGTCAAGGTATTCTGAAAAGGGTGAGGAATACGTTAAAATGGTCAGCAATATAATCAGGAATTACATACCTGATAATGTAAATCAATTGCTAAGCAGTAAACCTGCTGAGCAATAATTCTGTTAAGCTTTTTACCGCTTTTTTAGGATCAGATGAATATTGCTGCATAACCCTGTTTGCAATAATTGCACATACAGTAAGTGTATTGTGGCCAAGCATCTTACCCAACCCATACAATGCTGAAGTTTCCATCTCAAAATTAATGATGCGCTGATCATTAAACCGATATGCTGAAATCCTGTTATTCAGGTCAGGATAGGCAGCCCTCAAACGCAGTTCTCTTCCCTGAGGGCCATAAAACCCGGGAGCTGTGATGGTGATCCCCTGCAACAAGCCCTCGCCAATCTGATCTGCCAAGGCAGTTGACCCCTTTACCATATAGGGCTTGGGCAATGCCTCCGGCCAGCGGGTTTGAGCTATGAAAGCATCCGTGGCTTCACTTTCGATGATGCCTTTGTGTTTGTAAAAGTGGAGCAGGCCATCCATTCCAAGCCCATGAGTCGACATTCCAAAGGAATCAACCGCTATATCAGCCTGAAGAGCTCCTGAGGTCCCTAAACGTACAATATCCAGGGCTGTGTGAGATTCTTTGATTGTGCGGGTTTCAAGGTCAATATTTACAAGCGCATCCAATTCATTCAAAACAATATCGATATTATCCGGTCCCATGCCTGTCGACATTACCGTAAGACGCACATTGTTAAGACGACCTGTATGCGTTACAATTTCCCTGTTTTCAGAAGTAAACTCAATTTCATCAAAATAGGATGAAACCATAGGAACCCTTTTGGGGTCTCCTACCAGAATGATTTTTGCTGCTAAATTTTCAGGGCGAAGATTAATATGATACAAACTTCCATTCTTGTTCAGGATCAATTCTGATTCTTTCAGCTTTTTCATCTTACAAATTTAATAACTTTGCACTCTTAAATGAAAGTATTATGAAGAACATATATAATACCATCCTTGTTCCTACTGATTTCAAAGAACGATCTATGGCTGCTTTGGAAGAGTCGTTCAACCTCGCTAAAATGACAGGTCTGGAGATCACACTTTTCCATGTAATAAGAGACAACCAGAATCTTTTTTCAGCTTTTGGAGATAAACGATCTAAAACAATGAAGAAAGAATTTGAAGATCAAATGCGTAATCAATTGCAGGAAATAGCAAAAAATGCCTCTGAGAAATCCGGATGCAAAGTCAACGCTGTTATTTCACACGGCAAACCTTATGATAAGATATTAAAAGGGGCCCACTTGCTTAATTCTAAATTCATTGTTCAGGGAATAAATAGTGAAAAACCGGGCTCAGGAATTAATCACCTTGGAACCAACACTATACGCGTGGTAAAGAAGGCTGAGTGCCCGGTAATCACCATAAAGAATCCTCATTCCAGGAATGGATGCAGAAGCATTCTCCTCCCCCTCGATCTTACAGAAGAAACCAGGCAGAAAGTGGGTCATGCCGTTGAAATGGCCAAATTATTTGGATCTACAATTAAAGTTGTTTCTGTCTTTTGGTCGACAGGCAACAAGCAGGTCCTTTCTAAATTGCAAAAACAGATGGATCAGGTAACTGCCTTTATTAAAAAATCAAAGGTTAAGTGCACAGGCGAGATCATTAAAAAAGGAGGAAGTTCCAAGATCCTTGCCCCCCTGATTCTTGAATACGCAGAAAAAGAAAAAAATATTGATCTGATTATGATCATGACCCAGCGAGAAGCAGGTTTGTTCGATCTTTTCCTTGGATCATCAGCACAATACATCATTGCAAACGCCGAGGTTCCGGTAATGACGATCATTCCCCAGCAACTTGGATTTGCCTCAATGATCAATTAAAGATGACAGCAGAGATCATCAGCATAGGCGATGAATTACTGATAGGACAGGTAATCAATACCAATGCTTCCTGGATGGCAGAACAACTTAGTGCTACAGGTATTGAAGTTGTAAGGATCACTACAATTTCTGATCAAAAGAAAGAAATCCTGAAAGCTCTTGAGGATGCATCCCTGAGGGCTGATGTTGTGCTGATCACAGGCGGACTTGGTCCCACCAAAGATGATATTACAAAAGACGCACTCTGCGAATATTTTGATTCTGAACTGGTATTCCATGAAGCTACTTATGAACTTGTTAAAAAAATCTTTAGCGACAGAGGGCTGGCTATAAGAGAGATAAACACAAGACAAGCAGACGTTCCCCATAATTGCATCCCCATTTTGAATAAAAATGGCACAGCTCCCGGCATGTGGTTTGAAAAAAACAATGTAATTTTCGTTTCCATGCCAGGGGTTCCTTATGAAATGAAGGGCATGCTCATTGAAACCATCCTTCCCCAGCTCAGCAAGCGCATGAATGGCAATCATCAGATTTACCGGATTATTCAGACCCACGGACTGGGTGAGTCTTTTTTATCGGAGTTGATTTCCGAATGGGAAGATGCTTTGCCTGAAAATATGAAACTCGCTTATTTGCCACAACCCGGTATTGTTCGATTGCGCCTGACGGGATTTGGTTCGGAAAAGCTTGAAATTGAGCGAGGACTTGATGAGCAATTGGTGAAACTCAGAACCCTCATTCCCGAATTGATCTTTGGATATGGTGATGTTGTCCTGGAAGAAATTGTTGGCAAAATATTGAATGATAAGCAGCAAAGTTTATCCACTGCCGAGAGCTGTACAGGTGGTTATATTGCTCATCTCATCACAAGCATTCCGGGTAGCTCTGCATACTTTAAAGGATCGGTTGTAGCCTACTCAAACGACATCAAAACCGAGCTGCTTGGCGTTAATGAAGAAACCCTCATCGCGCACGGAGCAGTTAGTGAACAAACGGTTTTGGAAATGGCTTTGGGAGTTAAAAACAAATTCAATACAGATTATGCCATTGCAGTTTCAGGGGTGGCCGGACCTGATGGAGGCAGCGATGAGAAACCTGTCGGAACTATATGGATATGCATTGCAGGACCCAATGCTACTGAGGCATACAAATTCCAATTCGGTAAGAACAGGCAAAGAAACATCAGGCTTGCTGCCATCAGCTCGCTGAACAAACTGCGACTTTTTATCGAAAAGCAGTCCTAAAGCTTCATCAGCTTCACGGTTTTCTTCTCCACCCCATTCGCTCCCTCGTATCTGATATAACAAACATACAGTCCACTCTGCAAAGCGGAAGCATTCCAATTATAAGCATAGGTCCCGGCTTGAAGGTGATCCATAATGTATTGTTCAATCCTTCTTCCTTTGGTGTCATAGACTTCGATCGTTACATTGGCTTTCTTCAGTATGCTATATTCTATGGTCAGGTTTTCCCTGAAAGGGTTTGGAAATGCAGATACACGCATGCTAATCTCATCATCGAGATCATCGACCCCGGTAATGAGGTATTTTATAAGTTCGATTCCGTCCCCAATACCAAGATTACGGGTATATTGCTTATCAACATCGTTATTCCAGTGCTCGTGTACACCAAGACTTTCAATAATAAGCCCATCCCCCTCAGGATCATAAATAATCCCCTCAGCCCAGTTTGCTGAGTCGGCAGCCTGATGTAAATAATCATCAGCCCCAAACATATCGGCATATTCGTCGAACTCTGCCCTTACAAAGTCAAGTCCAACCGATTCGATTGCCACATGATCCTGAGAAACCATAATGGAATTTGGCCAATCGTTATTAAAGGGATTCATTTGCCATTTCACGGGTTCCGAAACAGGCAGTTCACCACCCCATATGCCATCGATCAGGAATAAAACTGTTTTCTCACCGAGGTCTTTGTGCTCCATCAGATCGACAAGATTTCTGAATTTCCCAAACCCAAGGTTCTCAAATCCATTTGAAGTAGGGCTTGGCAATGAATAGTGCAAGTGCATTGCCATTCCCCGGCAGGTTGAGCCAAAATGATTCTTTGCACAAAAAGTTCCACCCGCAAGATCGTGTTGCTTCAGGCATCCCATGTTTATCATATAGCTTGCTTCGGTATATGCAGTAGGAAGTGAATCACTCACAGTACCATCGCTATACTTCAATACATCCGTATCGGTTTTGATCACTTTGGTCCGGCCATGAAAACCATAGAGGTCAAGATATTTTACATCCGGAAAAAGTGGATGGCATTGATCCCAATATTGATTATAAAAAATCCGAATCGGGTCTCCTATGGAGATGTCTTCCTGAGCAACCCCAAAAACTTCTATCAATTGTTTCAGCATTGCCACGATCAGTTGTGGAGTACCATCCATCATTTCAAGATTTAGGGTCTTATCGTAGGTATTGTAGTCAATATTGCCCCATCCGCCGGTTGTCAGGTTAACTTTAATAGCAATTTTCTGGCCTGCTTGGTAAGGGATATTTCCATTGCCATGCGATTCATTATAACTTCTAAACAAGGCATCCCATGCAAGGCTGTCGTTCGTTTCCCCGCTTAATAATTGAAGGGAACGCGAAAGCATATCCCCGATAACTTCAGTATCCACATTATCATCCTGAAACCAATAGTCTCCAGGGGTATTGGTACATGTTTCGTCGGTGGCCATAGGATTCCATACCCAGGCAACCCTGCCGGGATATATACCCCTTGCTACTCCCATGGGTTCATTGGGGGGCTCATCTCCGATAATGCCGGCTACACCTGCATTGCTTATCTTACTATCGCCCACAGTCATCAGAATAAACCCAAGGCATAATACGATCATGGCCGAAATGGCCGGAATAAAATTTTTCCTTCGCTTGAATGAGGATATTCTCCGATATGCAGCGACGGAAATTAACAGTCCGGATAAATACGTAATAAATGCCCCGGCAAAAGGGGCAGCAGCCTGCATGCATGGATATGTTGCCCTGCTTGGCTTAGGGACAACCCTGATGATAAACCAGATCGTTGAAACAATCCCTAAAAGAATAAAAAACACCTTATTTCCCGGTTTGTGATCCATAAACCAGCGTTTTTCCTGCTGCAAATCGAATTTGAATTTCATATACTTAGGACTTTGAATATATGTAAAGATAGACAATACTAAAGACTAAAGGGTTGTCATTGACAATATTTTTATGATTTCATTTGAATTATTAAAAATAAATTCCGTTCTTTGCACTCCGTTTTTTGAGCGTAAATACTGAAAATCATAAGAAGATGTCAAGAATTTGTGAAATTACAGGAAAGAAGATGATGGTTGGAAACAATGTTTCCCACTCGAACATAAAATCCAAGAGAAGGTTCTATCCAAATCTGCAAACAAAAAAGTTTTACATCCCAGAAGAAGACAAGTGGGTTACTTTGAAAGTTTCTGCAGCGGGCATACGTACCATCAATAAAAAAGGTATTATTGCAGCCCTGAAGGATGCCAAAGAAAAAGGCTATTACGCAGGCTAAAATATCTTTTGCTAAAAAATACAATGCTGTCATAATTATATGGCAGCATTTTTTTTGTCCTATGTCATCTATATACTATTCTTTAAATAATATATATTGATGCTCAGCGTTTAAATTTTCAATAATGCCTAATTAGATTATTTTTGCACTAAATGAAGGCAACCCACAGATTGATCCTGTTTATTCTGGCTCTCTTTCCATGTTTCATCCTTATGGCACAGGAAAAGGAAGTTACTGATGGGGATAATTACATTCAGTTTTCGGGTGTAATCCTTACGGCCGACAGCCTTGCTCCCATTCCGCTTGCTCACATAGTGGTCATAAATTCCATGCGAGGTACAGTGAGTGATTTTAACGGTTATTTTTCCTTTGTTGCAAAAAAAATGGATACAATCGAATTCTCAGCAGTTGGTTTTAAAGCAGACAGGTTTATCGTACCAGATTCGATTGAGAACAACAGGTATTCCCTTATTCAGGTCATGTCAACGGATACCATTTACCTGTCGGAAACAGTCATTTACCCATGGCCTACAAAGGAAGAATTCAAGAAGGCATTCCTTACATTGAAAATTCCCGATGACGACCTTGAAGTTGCCCGCAAAAACCTTGATAACAGACAATTAATGGCGAAAGCAGCAAACCTTCCGGCTGAGGGAAGTGTTAGTTTTAAATATACAATGCAACAACAACTTGACAAACTCTATTATAACGGACAAACCCAACCTATTACAGTACTAAACCCTTTTGCCTGGGCGAAATTTATTAAATCGTGGAAAGAGGGGGATTTTAAGCGAAAAGAATATCAGGTAGAATGAGCTTATCTTTGACTCAATGCAAGAATTGAAAAAAACATACATCCTTATCATCTTTACACTACTGGCTTTAGCCGGAAGTGCGCAGGAAAAAGCCATCATACATGGTACTGTCACAAATGAACAGGCTGGTGCAGTTGAGTATGCCAATGTTTCCGTATTAGGATATGCCGGAGGTGTTGCCACAAACAACAAAGGAGAATATGAGCTTTCAATTCCTGCCAACACTGAGCTTACCCTTGTCATTTCATTCATTGGATTCGAAAAACAAATGTTTCGTGTTTTCCTTCAGCCAGGACAGAAAAAAGAACTTAATGTCAGGATGCAGTCCGCTGCCGAGCAATTGCCCGATGTTGAGATCGTGGATAAACAAATCAGGCATACCAACCTGCAAAGACTGGATCCAAAAATAGCTACTGAAATTCCGACTCTTAGCGGAGGTGTGGAAGACATCCTGAAGACCCTTCCAGGGGTAAGTTCCAATAATGAGCTTAGTTCGCAATATTCTGTACGAGGAGGAAATTTTGACGAAAACCTCATTTATGTTAACGGGATTGAAATCTATCGCCCCTTTCTAATACGTTCAGGGCAGCAGGAAGGAATGAGTTTTGTGAATTCTGCACTGGTCAGCTCCATACTTTTTTCAGCCGGGGGATTTGAACCAAAATATGGGGACAAAATGTCGTCTGTACTTGATATTCAATACAAAAAGCCTACAAGCTTTGGGGGTTCATTCCAGGCAAGTTTACTAGGTGCAGAAGCCCACGTTGAAGGCATTTCAAAGAATCAGCGCTTCTCATACCTTTCAGGAATTCGCTATAAATCCAATAATTACATTCTGAAAGGATTGGAAGTAGAGGGTGATTACAAACCCAATTTCGCAGATGTTCAGACCTACTTTGCCTACAAAATATCACCTAAAGTTGAATTGTCATTTCTCGGCAATTATGCCCGGAATTCATATAAAGTTAAGCCTTCGAGCAGGCAAACTGAGTTTGGTACTGTTCAGGAGGCATACCGTCTGAATATTTATTTTGAAGGACAAGAGCTTGATCGTTTTGAAAATTATATGGGTGCATTAAGCCTGAACTACTTCCCGCAGGAAAACATGAAACTGCAGTTTATCACCTCCGCCTTCCAGACCAGAGAAAGTGAGACCTTTGATATTTTGGGTGAATACTATATCGGAAAACTTGAAAATCAGATCGGTTCCGAACAATTCGGTGAGGTAGTTGAAGCACAGGGGGTAGGTGGCTTTCATGACCATGCCAGGAATTATTTGCTTGCCAGCGTGTATAATGTTGAACATAAAGGCTCTCTTGATCTGAACAAGCATTATCTACAATGGGGAATAAAATATCAGCATGAGATCATCCATGATGAACTCAGTGAATGGGAACTGATCGACTCAGCAGGTTATACGATACCTGACCCACCGTTTACGGTAGGCGACCCTGCCCCGTTATACAATCCCCAATTGGAATTATTCTCTTCCTATAAAACAGATACTGCCTTCAGTTCAAATCGCTATTCTGCATTTGTACAAAACAGTTGGAACTTTAAAATAGGTACAGCCAATGCATACCTTATTGCAGGGCTGCGTGCCAGCTACTGGAATATCAACAGACAATTTATCCTCAGCCCAAGGGCAACCGTGTCCATCAAGCCGCTCTGGAAACATGATATTCTTTTCAGGTTCTCTGCAGGTTATTATCAACAACCTCCATTTTATCGTGAGTTGAGAGATCTTCAGGGACGCATCAACCCGGATGTCCGTGCGCAGAAATCCATTCACTTTGTAGCCGGAATGGATTGGGATTTTAAAGCCTGGGACAGGCCTTTTAAGTTCATCGCTGAAGCTTATTATAAAATTCTTGACGACCTTGTTCCTTATACCGTTGATAATGTTCGTATCCGGTACTATGGTGATAATCTTTCAAAAGGCTATGCTTATGGGCTCGACCTGAAAGTTGCAGGAGAATTTATAAAAGGGGTGGAATCCTGGGCTTCCATTTCCTTTTTGAAGACCGAAGAGGATATCATTGGCGATTATTATTATGAGTATTACAATGAAGCGGGTGAATTGATTATTCCAGGATATTCTGAAGACCAGTCAGCAACGGATAGCACACAGATATTCCCTGGTTATATTCCCCGGCCTACAGATCAACGCGTTCATTTTGCCCTTTTCTTCCAGGATTATATCCCACGAAATCCTACCTGGAAAATGCACATTAAATTGATCTTTGGCAGCAGACTTCCTTTCGGACCACCCAATTCACCAAAATACGAACATACCTACCGAATGCCACCCTACCGAAGAGTTGACATCGGATTCTCTAAACAACTTATCGGGGGTTATAGTAGTTTTGGCCCAAAGAATCCGTTAAAATATATTAAATCTGCATGGGTTAGTCTTGAGGTCTTTAACCTTTTCCAAATACAGAATACCATCTCCTACATCTGGGTTAAGGATAAGAGCGGGAGGGAATATGCAGTTCCTAATTACCTCACGCCCAGACTTATTAACCTTAGACTGGCTGTCAACTTCTAAGCTCCCGGCATAAGGGTTCCCTTCCTGGATCCGATACTTACATATTTGAATCAACTTCATTGAACTTTTTTCAATTTTTATTGTTATTTAAACTGAATCTAAATTATTAACTGAATAATTATTGAAAAATGAGCCATTTTAATTTCCCCGACCTTCCATATGATTTCAATTCACTGGAACCCTATATTGATGCCAGGACAATGGAGATCCATTATACAAAACACCATAGAGCATACTTTGACAAATTCATTGCCGCAGTTGAGGGAACCCCTCTTGCTGACATGGATATTATTGACATTTTTAAAGACATTGACAAGCATTCTGCCGCAGTCAGAAACAATGGCGGTGGCTTCTTTAACCATACCTTATTTTGGAATACCATGAGTGCAAATGGAGGTGGAGCACCCGGCGGCAAACTTGCTGAGGCCATTCAGTCTGCATTCGGCTCCTTTGAGCAATTCAAGAACACTTTCAACGATGCGGCTGCAAGCCGATTTGGAAGCGGCTGGGCATGGTTATGCCTGAACGAAGATGGCAAACTTGAGGTTTGCTCAACAGCCAACCAGGACAATCCTTATATGGGTGTGACCAATTGCAAGGGCACTCCAATCATGGGCCTGGATGTATGGGAACATGCTTACTACCTGAAATACCAAAACAGGAGGCCCGAGTACATTGATGCATTCTGGAATGTTGTTAACTGGAATGAAGTAGCAAAGAATTTCGATAAAGCATTGTAAGATCGTCTCTATTTTTCATAGGCGTTGTTATTTTAATTAATAACAAATTTTGATTTGGGTTAATTGCAAAAAAGCCCCACCGGAAATCCGGGGGGCTTTTTCTATTTTATGAATTCTTTAAAATAAATTAGAAAGAAAAAATTGACTTTTTAATCAGCTCGATGGCTTCAAACAATTGCTCCTCATTGATTACAAGCGGAGGTGCAAAGCGGATGATGTGATCGTGAGTTGGTTTTGCAAGAATTCCATTCTCCTTCATCTCCAAGCAAACATCCCAGGCATATTTTCCATTTTTAGGCCTGATAACAATGGCATTTAGCAGACCGCGTCCCCTGACAGACTCTATCATATCTGATTTAATATTCCTCAATTCTTCCCTGAAGATCTTACCAAGCCTTTCAGCATTTTCAGCCAGTTTTTCATCTTTCACGACCTCGAGGGCGGCAATGGCAACTTTCGCTGCTATCGGGTTTCCACCAAATGTGGATCCATGTTGGCCAGGTTTAATGCATAACATGATTTCATCATCAGCCAGCACTGCAGAAACAGGGAAAACTCCACCAGAGAGTGCTTTCCCAAGGATCAGGATATCAGGACGGACACCTTCATGATCACAAGCCAATAATTTCCCTGTACGTGCGATCCCTGTTTGAACCTCATCGGCGATAAAAAGCACATTATGCTTTTTACACAAATCGAATGATTTTTTCAGGTATCCGTCGTCGGGTACATAAACACCGGCTTCACCCTGAATAGGTTCAACCAGGAATGCTGCAACATTTGGATCATGAAGCTCTTTTTCGAGTGCATCAAGGTCGTTATAAGGAACCGTAACAAAACCAGGTGTATAAGGGCCAAAACCTCCACGAGCATCCGGATCGGTCGACATGGAAATAACAGTAATCGTACGGCCATGGAAGTTGTTTTCACAAACAATAATTTTTGCTTCATTCTCAGGAATGCCTTTCTTATCATATCCCCATTTACGGGCAAGTTTCAATGCTGTTTCATCACCTTCAGCACCCGTATTCATTGGAAGAACTTTGTCGAAGCCAAAATATTCCGATATATATTTTTCATAAGGCCCAAGGGAGTCATTGTAAAAAGCCCTTGAAGTGAGGGTCAGGGTCCTTGCCTGCTCAGTCAATGCATCTACTATACGCGGATGACAGTGGCCCTGATTTACTGCAGAATAGGCAGATAGGAAATCAAAATATTTTTTCCCTTCAACATCCCAAACATATACACCTTCGCCGCGTGCTAAAACCACCGGCAATGGATGGTAATTATGGGCACCATACTTCTCTTCCAGTTCAATGGCTTTGGCTGAACTCATTTTAGCTGTATTTACCTGATTCATGATTATAATATATTAATATGTTTTTTTTGCAAATGTATAGATATTTACAGCATGAAGCAAAAGGAAGAACCAAATTCCGGCTTCTTACATCAGGTGACGGAAGGGTAAATATAACCACTCAAAAAAACGTTGCATAAAAGGCCTTTTCATCCATTCATTATAGTCAAAGGGAGAACTGTTTGCCAGGCATTTTGCAATGTGGACCTGTATCTGTCTGGCAACGTCTGCATCTCTTCCAACAAGCGCAATCTCATGCTGATATCGAAAACTTCTATAGTCGAAATTCGGAGATCCAATAGCAAATACCTTCCCGTCGATCAACAATAATTTTGCATGTAAATTATTCGGCTGGTACAAACGGAAATTAACTCCGCTCTTATGAAGCATTCCGAGGTATCTTCCCCTGACCAGATCCGCCATGTGCACATCAGAATTCACCGGGAGGATCACTGTTACGTCAACCCCTCTTTTCACAGCATCGCTCATTGTTTTTCTAAGCATAAATCCAGGTAAAAAATAGGGTGTTTCTATCACAACCCTTTGCCTGGCTCCTTGTATCAGTTTCTCGTATCTTTTCTTAATGCTTTGCCGCGTAATGGAGGGTACATCCCTGAGGATTTCAAACTCGCCACTACGAATGAGGCGTGTAAGACCCGGTTTATTGAAAACATATTTGTTATAATTATTGAAATCATCAAGGAAAATCTTTGTAAACTGCTTATTAAGGCCTTTATCTTCGAGCCTTAGCATTGATTCACACCAGTTCAGGGAATGCCCGGTAATATTGGCGGAGCCGATATAGCTTATATGATCATCTACCAAAATCAGTTTACGATGATTGCGTCGGTGATTCTTAGTAAAGAAGTCCCAGAAAAGCCTGATCTTCTTAAAAAACCGCACCTGTCCACCATGCTTTTCAAGATTACGAAAAAAAGAATGGGATACCTGTGCTCCCCATGAGTCGATCAATATCATCACCTTCACTCCTTCCGAAGCCTTCCTTGTCAGCACATCACGAAACCTTTCCCCAATATTTCCTCCTCCGAATTTATAGGTCTCAATATAAATACATTTACGGGCCGATTCTATATCATGAAGCATGGCATTATAGTACTGCCAGGGATCATCGAAAAAGACCGGCAGGCCATTGTTTATATTTTCATCGGCTGTCATATTTTCTATATCAAAGGCTTTTAAAGAGTTTCATGAGGTCTTCCTTTTTCCTGAATGATACAGGTACCTCTGAGTTATCATCCATAACCAGGTACCCACCATCTTTCTTTTCATAACGTTTTACATGAGCCAGGTTAACCAGATGTGACTGGTGAACACGATAAAAATTATAATGATCCAGAAGTTCATTAAATTCTTTCAGGGTTTTAGATACTGTTATTTTATCTTTCTCAACTGTATAGAAGTGCGTATAGTTTTTTTCCGACTCACAGCGGATGATTTCCTGCAAGTTTACAATATGAACACTCCCGGTCGTTTTTAATACGATCTTCTTTTCCTTCGACTGCATCATATCCAGGTTTTCATACAGTGTTTCAAGCCTTTCCGCCATGTTTTCTTTTTCAAGGGCATGCTTGGCTTTCTGAACAGCGTTGACCAATTCATCCGGATCAAGTGGTTTGAGGATATAATCCAGTGCAGAGAACTTTATCGCCCTGATTGCAAATTCTTCAAAAGCGGTAATGAAGATCACAAAGAAACCCACCTTGTCCAGCTTTCTTAAAAGATCAAAACCAGTACCATCAGCCATTTTAATATCCAGTAATACGAGATCAGGTTCATTTTGAATAAGTACTTCCTTTCCCTCTTTCACACTGCCGGCAGTCGCAATCACATCTACTTCCTGGCAATAGGCAGAAAGCATGTTTTGTATGGTTTCCCTGGCCTTTACTTCGTCATCAATTATTATTGTTCTTATCATTTCTTTCGTCTTAACTGTTATACGGGATACAAATCCTGACTAGCGTGCCAAGAGCACGATCATCCGGGGCTTTCAGGTCGATGATGTCCAGGCTGATATCTTTTCCCCAGAGAATATTGAGTGATTTTATTCTTTTGCTTACAATCTCCATTCCGAGGGATTTATGAAGTTTGCTCTTTTTTTTCTGTATTTTCGCCGATTCCTCACGTCCTATTCCATTATCCTCGATCTCAATAAGCAGGCATTCCGTTTTATCGATAAAACTCAGTCTGAGTTTACCGCCTTCCAATTTATGTTGCAGTCCATGCTCAATGGCATTTTCAAGAAATGGCTGTATCAGAAGAGGTGGGATCTGTACCGTTTCAGGCAAAACATCATCTCCTATTTCAATCACAAACTCAAAAGTATCATTGAATCTGAGCCTTTGCAGTTCAAGGTAATACTGCATTGCTTCAACTTCATCATCCAGGCTGATAACTTCTTCGCTGGAACCATACAAGGTGTGTCGGATCAATTTAGCAAAACTGGTAAGATACCTTCCTGCATCACGTGTATTGCTCTGATACATGAAGCCCTGAATTGCAAGCAGTGAATTAAAGACAAAATGTGGATTCATTTGTGACCTGAACATTTTTTGTTCCATGGTGGCCAATTCAAATCTTGCATCTTCCTTGATCCTACGCTGACGCTGAAGAAACAGTGTAATTCCCACCAACAATCCTGAGAACGCTAATATCAAGAGACCCATAAACCAGGCGGTTTGGGTAAAATGCTTTCGAATAACGAACTTTATGGTTTTTGGTGAGTTATTCCAGACACCATAAACATTCCCAACATTAACAAAAAAAGTATATTCACCAGGAGGCATGTTTGGAAAATTTGCCCAGCTGTTTTTGGTAAGCGTGATTTCGTCAATATAGTTTGACATCTTATATCTATATCTTAAATCTTCACCGGCCCGATAACTGATTCCTGAAAAATTGATACGAATATCATTATGATCATAGGGTAGCTCATACTTATCCAGAATAGCTGTGTCCCTGCCATTGATTTGCACATTATTGATTGCTATAATTGGCGGGATGTGATGAGGTTGGATCTTATCCGGGTCAAAGGATACGAGGCCTTTATTGGAAGCAAGCCAAATATACCCATCATGAATATTAATTGAATTTATAACGCTGGAGGGAAGGCCATCACTATAGCCATAGCTTTCTATTTCAAAATTATCAAATGAATCGTTCAGTATGAGCTTGTTCAAGCCCTCTTTTGTCCCTACCCACAATACACTGTCATTCTGAGAGAATAAGGATCGAACAGCATTCCCCATCAGGCCATCATCCTGGTTTACAACGTCCAGAAGTGTGTCATTCCTGAGAAAAGCAAGTCCGAGAGATGAAGAGCCAACCGCTATCATATCGTTTATTCTGGTAATACAACTGATCCTGTCCTCCAGAATTTCGGACTTTTTCCCACAAAATGTAAATTCACCATCCCGCAATACATACAGGCCATATAGTGTTCCTATCCATATCGTATTCCCATCTTCATAAAGAGAGTATACTCTTCTTGAAGAATCAGGGACAAAATATTGATGCAGGTTTTCTTCTCTAAAGATAGCAATCCCATTGCTTCCCATGATCACATTGCCACTTTCCCCTAAACAGATGCACTTACTGGATAACAGGGTATCGGCAGGCGCCGGGAATCCGGCCGGATCATACCTCATATGACGTGTTGAAGACAACCATAAATAACCATCATTATCCACAACAATATACTTAATCCAGTCGTAAGGCTCCTCCAGAGGCATTTCTCTGATGTTGCTGATCTTTCCAGCAGAAACATTGCCGGAATATAGTTCCTTATTCCTGGTTGAAAACCATAGTCTGTCACCTGCCACCTCAAGGGCCATAACATTCAGGCTCCTGTTATCATTGGGAAGGGTGAAAAGACTAAAATCAAATCCCGGAACAAAAAACACCCCATTCCCCTCACTACTAAACCAGAAATCACCCTCTCTGTCCTGTATAAGACTTGTAATCGTATAACCATCAAGGAAGTGTTCAGGATCCTTCTCCAGCTGGGGACTTGAAAAAGTAAAAATTCCCTGTTGATATTTCACACTAACCCACAATCGGTCCTGATCATCTTTATACAAGGCAAGGACCTCATTTGCAAAAGATCGTTTGGCAACAATCTTACGATTTTTTATTCTGTAAATGCAATTTCTGTAGCTCACCACATATTCGTTGGAATCTGTTTCGATATAATTTCTTTGAAATTGCCTGACAGAAAAATCTACTCTCAAATAATAACTATTCTCAAGGCTGTAGAGGGCCCCATTTTTTCTGCACATTTCGGGCTTAGCAGATAAAATACTGAGGAAATAATCATCTCCCCTATCTTCAAAAGCAAGATAGCATGAATCAAGGCTCACCGGTACAAGGTCCCAGCGAGAATGAACTCTTCCGTCTGGGTCAATCATGGTTTTACCACCCTGACGGGGTGACAACAATAAGTTTCCTGAAGAATCAATCAAAATCTTACTTACATAATTATCAGAAAAATACTTAACAATGGAGTCATTGTATTGATAGGCTGTAATTTCATTATTCTCATAATAACTCAACATCCCGTTGTAAGCCAGAAACCAGATCCTGTCGTTCATATCCTGGTAAAACCTGATCACAGAATTAGCGGGGAGGCCGTCGCTGATTTTGTAATTGGTAAATTTTTGGCCATCGAAACGGCTGACTCCGTTATCAGTAGCGAACCACATCAGGCCACTTTTGTCCAGGAGGACATCATATACATCATTGCTTGGAAGTCCGTCATCTTCAGTATATCTTCTATAAACAGGGTTTTGGGCGCTCAGATGAGCCAGATCAATGATCAAGAAGCATATAATGCAGAGGAAAACACTTATAATGTAGGTTTTAGCAAACATGATCAGGCATTTAACGCAATTTAATCAATTTTTCCAAATCCACTGCCACCAAAACCCAATCAATATTGCAGAAAGCATTTAACTGATTATCTTTGTTAAAAATAGCAGCTTATGATCAGATCGATGACAGGTTTCGGAAAGAGCGCCCTTGAGTATTCCGGGAAAAAAATTAGTGTGGAGATAAAGTCTTTGAACAGCAAACAATTTGATGCAAATCTAAGATTGCCTTTATTATACAGGGAAAAGGAAGCTGAGATAAGAATAATGCTTTCGGCAGGATTGCAACGTGGGAAAGTTGAACTCAACATTAACCTGGATGACAATGGAGATAACAATCAATTTCAATTTAACAGGGATCTTGCCAAAAAATATTTTGAGGAGATTCATGCTCTTGCAGATGAATTGAAGCTCAGCCTCGATGAGCAGGTCATCAATACAATCGTGCGATTGCCTGATGTACTGAAAGCCGACCATCCTGAATTATCGACAGAAGAATGGAATCTGGTAAAAGAAATAATCAAAAACGCTATCAAAGAACTGGATCAATTCCGTATTCAGGAAGGCAATACCCTGGCAAATGATCTGAATGAAAGAGTCAATATTATACTGAAACTACTGGATGAAATTTCCCCACTCGAAGAGACCAGAATACAAAAACTCAGGGACCGTATCCTGAAGCAAATTGAAGACGCCCGTCTTCAGGGATCCGTCGACATGAACCGTTATGAGCAAGAGATCATTTATTACCTTGAAAAGCTTGACATAACTGAAGAGAAGGTTAGGCTAAGAAAACATTGCGACTATTTTAATGAGATCATGGCCGGAGAAGGGCACAATGGGAAAAAACTTGGCTTTGTATCACAGGAGATGGGCCGGGAGATTAACACCCTTGGCTCCAAAGCCAATGATGCAGATATTCAAAAGATCGTGGTTCTGATGAAAGATGAGCTTGAAAAGATCAAAGAACAGTTGTTTAATATTCTCTAATGGATGGAAGATTAATCATATTTTCAGCACCTTCCGGGGCAGGAAAAACAACTTTGGTGCATGCAATACTGGATGAAGGTATCAATCTTGAATTTTCCATTTCGGCATGCAGCCGGCCTAAAAGGAATGGTGAAACAGATGGTAAGGATTATTACTTCCTTGGTGTGGAAGGTTTTCAAAAAATGATTGATGAAGATGCTTTCCTGGAATGGGAAGAGGTATATAAAGATCATTATTATGGCACCCTTAAATCGGAAGTGGACCGGATCTGGGCCTCTGGGAAACACGTAATCTTTGATGTGGATGTCTACGGGGGAATAAGCATTAAAAAAATATTTAAAGAAAAAGCACTTGCAATTTTTATAATGCCGCCTTCGGTCGGGATACTGGAAGATCGTTTAAGAAAACGGTCGACCGATTCTGAAGAGAGCATTCAAAAAAGGATGGACAAAGCCCGGCACGAGATCAGCAAAGCGGAAGAATTCGATTTGATCATAACAAATGATGATCTTGAAACAGCCATATCCGAAGCTTTATCAAGTGTAAAGGAATTCCTGAGATAAATGGTAAAAGATCATAAAATAGGCCTCTTTTTCGGATCCTTCAACCCGATTCATATCGGACACATGATCCTGGCAGAGTTCATGATCGAGCATACTGATATGAAAGAAGTATGGTTCATCGTTTCTCCTCAGAATCCCCTCAAGGAAAAGAAAAGCCTGTTGGCTGATTATCATCGCCTTGCCATGGTGAATATTGCAGTTGAGGATGAGCCAAGAATGCGTTCAAGCAATATTGAATTCAAAATGCCTCAACCATCCTATACCATCGACACCCTGACCTACCTGAGCGAGAAATATCCACAACAAAAGTTTATCCTGATAGGAGGCACCGACATCCTGCCCAGCTTTCACAAATGGAAGAATTATAAGGAGCTATTAGATCAGTATGAACTTTATATCTACAACCGTCCAAATTATGACCCGGGTAAATACAAAAGCCACTCGAACATTCATTTTTTTGATGCCCCCTTGCTGGAGATCTCTGCCAGTTTCATAAGGGATTCTATCCGGGCCGGGAAAGAAGTCCGATATATGCTCCCTGAAGGCGTAAACAAATACATCAGGGAGATGCATTTCTATGAAAAATAGGGTTTTATCTCCCAAAATGAAAATTTGTCTATCATTCTTCTTCATATTTTGTTAATCCTGACTCCAGTCTTATTATTTAGAATTATTCTTGTTAATTTTACGCAATTGGCACGAATACACAACTCTATGCAGATTGGTGCTTAAAAGTAAATTGGACGGTAAACTGTATCAACGATGACAAAACCCTTCCCTGACTGCAACCGTATTTGTAAATGATGTTCAAGACACGAAACTCACTGTCCATCGAAACATAAGCAGCTTCAATGTTGGCTCAGCCTTATATCAGGCAAAGTAAATCTGACAGCTGGTGATTACATAGACCTTCGCTTCAGTTCCGACAGGGACACGGGAGTAGCATACATCTATGTTTGCAATCTAAACATTACGCTACTTAAATAGGGTTTCGGTAAAAAAAAGATTTGTCCTTGTTTCAAGGCAAGTTTTCGACAGGATTTATTAGAAATACAAACTGATAGAATCTTTTCCTTCTTCTTTATTCCTGATGAGTCCAGGATCAATGAGGCCCATTAAAATATCATAGATACCACTGTCAAAATCCTCTTTAACGAATTCTAGTTTTATGGGTTCATCACCTGCCAGGAGCGTGATTGCTGCTTTCAGTTTTTTTGCCATAAAACCCTCATTGTCTTTTTCCATTGAAAGTTTGATATACTCCTTTTCAGGATCATCTTCGATCACCCTGAATCCGAGCATTTTATTATATTTCATTGCCCGTTCATTGTTCCGGAGAATGGTTGCCCTTGGCTTTATTTCCCAGATGGCTACACCCAATTCAGCAAAGATCAATGTGCAAAGGGTTGGGATGTGTGTTTTACGGTAATACTTATTCCAGATAAAAATGCCGGTTTCCATGGTTTTTTCATCCCAGTTAATGTCCTTACCATTGATCAAACCGATCTTTTTTCCCTTGTATTCAATAACAAAATACAGATTGCAATTATTATTGATGGATGCAAACCATTTTCTTTGCATTTCTTGAGTGATCTGTTCGCGGTAAACCATATATCGGTTGATGCTTGGGTGGTTGCGCCATTGCCTTACCAGTTCAAGGTCCTCAGCCTTCAATCTGATAAAACGGATATTGTATTTCGATATGATCATAATGTAAGAAGTATAGAGCAGCAAAGAATGTAAAATTAAGCAATTCCATCATGCCTTTAAACTAACTTAAGGAAATAACAATCTCAAAAAGAATATCTTTGTATTTAAGCAGCAAACTCCCATTTTAAAATGAGCAGAAAGAAACTAATTCTTATAAATCCTTTCAACCAGCATACTAAGCAAGGCTTGTACGATACCCATACGATGTCACCTCCATTGGCATTGGGAATCATAGCAGCACTAACACCTGAAAACTGGGATATTGAGATCATCGATGAAAACTTTGATGAATTTGAATTCAAAGATGCAGATCTGGTGGGTATAACAGCCATGACGGCTAATATTAACAGGGCCTATGAAATAGCCGGCATCTACCGGGCTAAAAAGGTTCCCACTGTTATTGGAGGTATTCATGCTTCCATGCTTCCTGAAGAAGCTGCAAACTTTTTTGATGTAGTGGTTAGTGGCGAAGCTGAAGGTGTTTGGAAAATACTCATCAATGATATGGAAGAGGGCACCTTAAAAGACAGATACCATGGGGATCTGCTTCCGATGAATGATGCCGTCCTTCCTCGTCGTGACCTCTTCCATCCCTCTTACACTTATGCAAATATTCAAACCACAAGAGGTTGCCCGATGAAATGTGATTTTTGCTCGGTACATACTTTCAATGGCAGCCGCTATCGTCAACGCCCTGTCGAAGATGTGCTGAATGAATTGGAGACCATCCCACAAGAACTTATATATTTTGTTGATGATAATATCATTGGTTACTCAAAACAATCAGCCAAAAGGGCCATCAGCCTCTTTAAGGGAATGATTAAAAGAGGGATCAAAAAGGATTGGTATTGCCAGGCATCACTAAATGTGGCTGATAATGAAGAAGTATTGAAATATGCAGCTGAAAGCGGCTGCCGCATGATCCTGATCGGCATTGAATCTGAAAAAGAAGAACAGCTTAAAGAAGCAAATAAAAGCTTAAACCTGAAAATGGGAATTGATAAGTACAATGAAGTTTTCAGCCGCATTCATAAATACGGGATAACGGTACTTGGGGCATTGATTTACGGGCTTGACAGCGATTCGATAGAGGATCTTTCTGACAGGACCAGATTTGCCATAGAAAGTGGTATGGATGCCATGCAAGCCACCATTGTAACTCCCCTTCCCGGAACCGGGCTTTATAATAGAATGAAAAAAGAGGGACGCTTGATTTATACAAACTATCCTGAAGACTGGAAGCACTATCATTTTCTTGAAGTGGTGCACAGGCCCCTTAAGCTTGAGCCCAAAGAATTTATGGAAGCCATGTTGGAGAACTGGTCAAGGATGTATGATGAAAAACTGCTCCAGAAAAAAATGCTGCGTACGCTAAAGGTCACTAAAAACGCAAAATCCGCTGCCTGGGCATACCTGTCTAATGTTGAACGACACAATGTTTGTTTCGGCAATAGAAAAGCACCTCTGGATCCTAATATCCTGTTGAAAGGATTGCAAGCCGGGGAATAAAATAGCAGTTAACGAATATCGAATATTCCCAAAAAACACAACAAATGTCCTGAGCATAAACTAGGGAACTTAAAACTCAACACACGGCGCCCAAAGCCTCATAACCCAACAGTAATATTCTTATCTTTGCATGATAATAAAGCATCCCAATGAACAAGCAATTAAAAAAAGGTGAAAACCACCAAAAAGTTAAAGTAGGAATCACCCATGGTGACTTAAATGGCATAGGTTATGAGATCATCATTAAAACATTTCAAGACCAGAGGATGATGGATACCATTACCCCAGTTGTTTATGGTATTTCAAAAGTTGCCTCCTACCACAGAAAGGTCCTTGACATGAATGATTTTAACTTCAATCTTGTCAAGAATGCGGATGCAGCAAATCCCCAAAGGCCCAATATTGTAAACTGCTATGAGCAAGAAGTAAAGATCGACCTTGGAAAGTCGACTGAAGTGGCCGGAGAGATGGCATATCTTGCCCTGGAAATGGCAACTAACGACCTTGAAAAAAAGAAGATCGACGTACTGGTAACTGCTCCCATCAACAAGAAGAATATTCAATCCGATGATTTTCATTTTCCCGGGCATACTGAATACCTGGCAGAGAAATTCAAAAGTGAGGACTTCCTGATGTTGATGGTAAGCCATAATTTTCGCATTGGTGTGATCACAGGTCACATTCCCATAAACAAAGTTTCGGAAGAGCTGAATATTGACCTGATCCTTCATAAACTCAGGATCATGAATGAATCACTGAAAAAAGATTTTAATATCCCTCGTCCGAGGATTGCCTTATTGGGGCTCAACCCTCATGCCGGCGACAACGGATTATTGGGAAAAGAAGAAGATGAGATCATCAGTCCTGCCATTGCAAAAGCATTTGATGAAGGCATCCTTGCTTATGGGCCGTATGCTGCTGATGGCTTCTTCGGATCATCGGCCTACACAACCTTCGATGGAATCCTGGCCATGTATCACGATCAGGGATTGATCCCATTTAAGGCCATCTCTTTTGAGTCAGGCGTGAATTTTACTGCAGGGCTCCCGGTCATCCGGACTTCTCCGGCACATGGAACGGCATACGAGATCAGCGGAAAAGGGCAGGCATCTCCCGAATCCATGCGCTCAGCTATATTTCTTGCCTGCGACATTTTCCAAAACAGAATAAATTATGAGGAGATGAATAAAGATCCCCTTGCTGTGGGAGATGGGGCTAATGATAATGGCGAATAACCCTTAAACATTTATACAATCAATGTTTAAAGTATCCGAAATAGCCGAGATCACCAAGGGTGAAATCATACGGAAAGGCAATGGAAACCCTGATATCACTGATATATTGGTCGATAGTCGAAGACTGATCTCTCCTGAACATTGTGCTTTCTTTGCACTTCAAGGAAGAAACAACAGCGGGCATGATTATATCACCGAACTATACAGGAAAGGAATCAGAACGTTTGTAGTTTCAGTTAACAACCTCAAGCTCGACGATTTTAGCGGGGCCAATTTCATTCTTGTCAAGAACACCCTCCAAGCCCTGCAAGCTGTAAGTGCGGCTCATCGAAAGAAGTTTACATTTCCGGTGATTGGAATTACAGGTAGTAACGGGAAAACCATTGTGAAAGAATGGCTCTTTCAATTGCTTCAAAAAAAATTCAAAGTGGTTCGCAGCCCAAAAAGCTATAATTCACAAATAGGTGTGCCGCTCTCTGTATGGCAGATGGATGCTTCCAGCAATATTGGCATTTTTGAAGCAGGTATTTCCCAACCTGATGAAATGGATAAATTGCAATCCATCATCCGTCCGAATATAGGAATCTACACAAATATTGGAGAAGCCCATACCGAAAACTTCATCAGTACCAACCAGAAGGCCGGTGAAAAACTTAAACTTTTCACAAAGGTTGACACCCTGATCTATTGCTCCGATCATGCCTCTATTCAGGAAGTTCTTATTCGTTCCGAAATTCTTGAAACCATAAAAGCATTTACCTGGAGCAGAAAGCAAGCTGCCGACCTGCGGATCACGACCGTTACCAGGACTGATCTGGACAGTACCACCATTAAAGCGGTTTACAAAGAAAAAGAGCTTCAAATTGAGATTCCATTCGTTGATGAGGCATCCATAGAAAATGCCATCCATTGCTGGGCCACTTTATTATTCATGGAGATGGGCAATGAATTCATCGCGGAGGGGATGAAAAAGCTGCAAGCCATCGCGATGCGGCTGGAGATGAAAGCAGGGATCAATCATTGCACGATCATCAACGACAGTTATAATTCCGACATCAATTCGCTGAGCATCGCCATCGACTTTCTGAACCAGCAGTCGCAAAAGAAAAAAAGAACCATCATCCTGTCAGATATTCTCCAAAGCGGCAAAGATGCAGAGGAATTGTACAGCGAAATTGCCGGCATATTGAAAAGGAAAAACATTGGGCGCATTATCGGTATTGGTCCTGCTATATCCCGCCAGGGGGAACTTTTTGATATGGAAAAATCATTTTATCCATCCACTGAGGAGTTTATGCGAAAGTTTTCGTTCACCTCCTTCAGTAATGAAACGATTCTTCTGAAAGGTGCCAGGATCTTTGAGTTTGAACAGATTAGCAAGGCTCTTCAGCAAAAATCGCATGAAACCGTTCTTGAAATCAATCTAAATGCCATGGTAAGCAATCTGAATTATTTCAGATCACGCATAAGCCCGATCACCAAGATCATGGCCATGGTCAAAGCATTTTCATATGGCAGCGGCAGTTACGAAATTGCCAACCTCCTTCAGTTTCACAGGGTGGATTACCTGACTGTTGCGTATGCCGATGAAGGTGTGGAATTGAGGAAAGCAGGGATCATCCTGCCCATCATGGTAATGAATCCGGAGGAGCACAGCCTGGATACCATGATACAGCACAATCTTGAGCCTGAAATTTATAGTTTCAGGATACTGGATGTGCTGGAAAAGGTAATTCAAAAAAACATCCTCCCAAGAAATAAGCCTGTGAAAATCCATATAAAACTGGAAACAGGGATGCACAGGCTTGGATTCAATGAATCAGAGCTTAAATTGCTGGCGGAGCGGATCAAATCCAACCGGCGGCTCTATGTTCAATCGGTATTTTCACATCTGTCGGCCAGTGAAGACCCCGGCAGCGATGCATTTACCAGGGAGCAGATTCAACGTTTCAGCAATATGTGCAATGAATTCTGCAATAGTATTGAGCACAATGTCATCAAACATATGATAAACTCAGCAGGCATCACACGCTTTCCTGAAGCACAGTTTGATATGGTACGATTGGGAATCGGCTTATATGGGATTGCTACAAATCCTGATGATGCCAGCAGGCTCAGCAATGTGAGCACACTCAAATCAACAGTTTCGCAAATTAAAACAGTAAAGGCAGGAGAACGTGTCGGCTATGGTGACATGATCATTTCCGAAGACAAGAACATTGCCATCGTACCTGTTGGCTACGCCGACGGCTTAAACAGAAAGCTTGGGCACGGGAAAGGGCATCTTCTGGTGGCCGGACAAAAGGCCATGATCATCGGAAGCATCTGCATGGATATGTGCATGCTTGACATCAGCGGACTGAAAGTAAGTGAAGGTGATCCTGTCATTATTTTCGGTGATGAGCGGCCGGTTTCAGAATTAGCCGCAGACCTGGAAACCATTCCATATGAAGTACTGACCTCCGTAGGTGGCAGGGTGAAACGGGTCTATTTTCAAGAATAAATTTCTACTTTTGAAACAAATCACGAATAAAGCATGAAACTTTCTGTAATCATTCCGGCCTATAACGAAGAGAAAATAATTCACCTCATACTTGACAAGGTGCTGGCTGTAAAATTAATCGGAGGCCTGGAGAAAGAGATCATCATTGTGAATGACTGTTCTTCCGACAATACGGCAGGTGCCGTAAAAGAGTATATGAAAGCACATCCTGAAGTGGAGATGCATTTTTATGAGCAGTCTGTCAATATGGGCAAAGGAGCTGCACTGCACAGAGGAATCAAAGAGGCCGTGGGCGATTTGATCATTATTCAGGATGCCGACCTTGAATACGATCCCGAAGAATACAACATTCTGCTGAAGCCGGTTATTGAAGGTTATGCTGATGTTGTATATGGTTCACGCTTTAAAGGGGGCACACCACACCGTATTTTGTTTTTCTGGCATTCTATCGGAAACAAATTTTTGACTTTTCTCTCAAACATGTTCACCAACCTGAATCTTTCTGATATGGAAACCTGCTATAAACTATTTAAGGCAGAACATATTAAGAAGATCTACTTCAGGGAAAACAGGTTTGGCTTCGAACCGGAGGTGACTGCGAAAATATCCCGCATTCCGGGGATCAGGGTATATGAAGTTGGCATTTCATATTATGGCCGCACCTACGACGAAGGTAAAAAGATTGGCGCTAAAGATGGTTTCAGGGCCATCTGGTGTATATTGAAATACAATATCTGGAGCCGAAAGAAATTCATTAACAAGGAATCTTAAGCTTTTGATATTAAAATATATAACATCCTGACCCATTTGTGATTATGCAAGATTTTAAAAAGATCATCCGCTACATTTTCGATAGCATCATCATTAAATATGCCACCCTGATCATTGCTTTGCTGATGTTGTTTTATTCATGGCAGAATGGCCGTTATAACGGAAACTATATCAATAGCGACGGGAAGGGATATTATGCTTACCTGACGGCCATCTTCATATACCAGGATTTAGAATACAACTTTGTTGACGATTATGAGATGAGTTACTATGCTCCGGAAAGCTATTTTCATTTCAAGAGTGAAATCAATGGGGATGTAGCGAACATAACTTTTGCTGGTATTGCATTATTGCTGCTGCCTTTCTTCCTGGCGGCACATATTGGCAGCATTGTTTTGGGGTACCCCACGGATGGGTATGCCCCTATTTATCAATACGGGGTTGGTTTTGCAGCTGTATTCTATTTGTTTCTGGCCCTGTGGGGATTAAAAAAATTGCTTGAGATCTATGGTGTTGGTAAATACAACATAATACTTGTCCAAATCATTTTGACTTTTGCTACGCCAATTTATTTCTACACGACGGTAGATGCAAGTTTTACCCATGTGTATTCCTTTGCCATGATAAGCCTCTTCTTTTATTTTACGAAAAGGTATTTCATGGATACAAAAACAAAGCACCTTTACCTGGCCTCATTTCTTCTGGGCACTATTGTGCTCATTCGACCTACAAATATGATGGTCCTGGCAGCCCTTCCTTTCATCGCAGGAAGTTGGCCGGTCTTACGAGATGGCATCCTTGGATTATTTCAAGAATATAAAAAACTGCTTTTAAGCCTGGTCATATTTGGATTGGTAGTCTCGATCCAACCCATGCTGTATTACGCACAGGTAGGAGAATTCTTCATCTGGACATACACAGGTGTGGGCTTTAATTTTGCAGATCCGCACTTTTCCGGAGTGCTAATCAGCTACAAGAAGGGTTTATTTATATATACTCCAATTCTTACTTTCGCTCTGCTTGGATTTATCCATCTTGGAAGAAAGAATATTTATGCGGCCATCAGCCTCTTTTTTTACATGTTCCTGGTTACCTATATTATATCATCATGGTGGAGTTGGTGGTATGGGATGAGTTATGGGCATCGTGCATTTCTGGACCATTACGTAGTCTTCGGGATACTATTTGGCATGGCGCTAAGCGATAATAAATTTAAGATAGCCAGATATCTTATCTACCTTGCCATTCCATTGTTCATCTGGCTGAATATGATTCAGGTTTATCAGTTCAAAAACTGGATTCTATATTGGGACATGAATGAAGAAATGTATTGGAGGGTATTCCTAAAAACGGATGATTCCTACAAAGGTTTGCTATGGAAAGAAGCCAAGCTGAAGGAGCAGGAAACACAACAGCGCCTGATAGAGGCCAAATTCAAGAATCTCGTTTCTGACAATACTTACTGGGATGATTTCGAGCGTGATCTACCAGATGTAAATGAATATTATATTGAACATAATGTAACGCGTTCAGGCAATAACTCCATAAGATTGAGCAAGCGAAATCCCTATAGCCCCGGGCTAAACACTACTATTGCCAACCTCCCTGATACCAACAAGATGCTGATAAAAGCATCTGCCTGGGTTTATGTTCCGGAAATCCCGAAAATGAATACTTTCGCATTGATCTGCTCGTTGGAAAATGAAAAGGGAACATATCACTACCACGGCGTGGATTGCAAGCCTGAGGACCTGAAAATTGGAGAGTGGAACAAGATAGAGATCGCTTCCGAAGCTCGAAACCTAAAGTCGACGGATGACGTCCTTAAGATATATATCTGGTATACCGGTGAGCGGGAAGTTTTCATCGATGACCTAAAGGTTGAATTTTATTAAAGGCTCAGCTTTTTCTCATCTCTGGCTTTCAAATAATAATCCCAATTCTCACCAATCTCCGTAAGGCTGTATTCCAAAGCTTCCCTTAAAGGAGTTGGTTTAAAGGCCAGATCTGCTTTTATCATTTCTGTATCAAGGTTTGAGTCCTGCATTACGCCCTTAACATGTTCGGCAGTAAAAAGAGGCACCTTCTGGAACTTCTGAAATCCCTTACCCATCAATTTTACAATCCCCGAAGGCACGGGTATGAATATTTTCTTTTCCCCACGAATATTAAGAATCAGGGCAATGAAATTCCTGAATGAGACCACCTCATCTCCGGCAATCTGGTATTTCTTGCCAAAAGCAACTTCTTGATTGATGGAGGCTACAATATATTTGGCAAAATCCCTGACAAAAATAGGATGCTGTGTTTGTTCGCCAAATCCCACCAAAGGCACAAATAAAGGCAATCTAAAAACATTTTTAAGGATGCGATTAATTCCCAGGCCTTCGGGGCCCAGGATCATGGCCGGAATAAAAACAGTATAGTCAAGTCCTGATTTCTCAAGAAATTCCTGTCCCTTTAATTTCGTTTCTCCGTATGGACCCTTAAACTCTTTTAAAATAACAACACTGCTAATCTGAATGAATCTCCCTATCTGCCTGGTCTTACAAAAACTGATCATATTTTCGACTCCCCTGGCATTCACCTCAAAATTTCTATCATAATCTGAACTCCCCAGCAAAGCAGCAGCATTTATTACAGCATGAATCTCAATATTTTCAAGGACAGCCTCAATTTGAGGATCCACCTCTTTTGTAATATCACAGAAATGATAACTAATGTTGGGATGATCAATGATCACTGATGCATAATGATCATACTTTAGAGCCACAACCTTATACCCTGCGGATAATAACTGTTTGCAGATATATGTTCCGAGGTATCCGTTTGCCCCAGTAACAATGATATTTTGATCCATGCCGTTTGCTTATGAGATAGCAAAAATAGGTGATTTCGATGAAATGCCAGTTGGTGTTTCGTACTTATTTCCTGTGCCGTGCTTTCGTAGCTGATATCAGAAATATTTGTCCAAGAATAAGGGAAAGAAGTCCTCCACCAATTTGCGCTACAAGAAACACCAAGCCTGAGAAGGCAAGGATCAAAGGCTCAGCCATTGGCTTAAAGAGGAGTAAAAAAGTTGCTTCGCGCGTACCTAATCCCATCACCGTAACCGGAAGCATATTCAGCAATCCTGCAACTGCCACTGCTCCTGAAATAAAAAGAAAGGAAGCAGAAAATGATAAGCCCAGTGCCAGGAAGTAGCAGGAAATAAAATAGCTCAGATTGCTTGCCAGTGACAGAAAGATAACAGCAGCCTGTAAACGATTGCCAGTCTTTCGGAAACTTAAATTCAGATTCAATGAAAGAAATGGAAGCTTGTTCATAATTCTTTGAACAAGAGCTGTAGCGGAGGCTGAATTCATAAATATGATAGCAAGCAATAGTATCATGGCTCCCCCGATTAAAGCCAGAAGGCCTATTACCGAAAACGAGTGATTCGGGAAGGTGAACAGAAAAGCGAGACCGGCAATACTAACAAAGATTCCAAGGTCAAAACCCCTTTCGATCACGACCCTGATCCCTGTTTCCAGAATTTTGTTCTTTTCCCCGGCATGGCCGGCTTTTACCAGTTCCCCCGCCCTACCGGGAGTTATCACACCTATTGCATAACTTTCAAAAAATTCCCCGAAACTTTGAAGAATGGCTATCCGTCCAACACTTCCGTTATTCAATATATGCCACCGACTTGCCTTCAGAAATAACAATATCAATTGAAAAATTATACCATAGATCAGGAAAGCGGCATCCACATCCCTGAGATATTGCCATAAAGCATTGAGATCAACGGTTGTTAGGATATAGACGAATAAAGCAAGGCCAAGCAACCTGAGAAACAAGAACAAACTGATCTTTCTTTTAGGCTTAACTCCTTGCTGTGTACCTTGATACTTGCTTTTCATTGCTTAAAGCTGAGACTTTTTAATTTTTTTGGTAGACTTTTTCCAGATATTCCTTGATTTTTCAAATACCTTACCCACAGTTTTGGGAGGAATTCGTTCTATCATAAACCTTGAAAAGCGCATACCCAGAATGATAAACAGGCTATCGATAATAAGTTCCATGAAATAACGCTTAAAGCTAAAGCCCTTCATAGCATAGCCATAATCCGGATTGGTTTTCCCAAGCCACCTTCGGTATTTCATGCGAATAAAAGTCCCTCTTTTCTTTAAGTCGTAGCCATGTGAATGCATTTGAATGGCCTCTGATTCTTCAATAGGATTCAAGCTCAGTGATCCATCTTCAAGCATTTCATCTATAACGGCCTGCCCTTTTACAGAACGGGATAACACCATTGAAAAGCCTTTTCCCCTTTCTTCGTATACCGGGGCCCATGCATCTCCCCCTGAAATATCAGTAAACTCATTGCTGAGATCAGTACAGAGCAGGCTGTTTTTCATGATATGAAACGGAATCAGGTAATTCGCATGGAACTTAGGCAATTCAATGGCTCTGCCACTTTCCATCTCGACACGCATATTTCCGGGCCATTCACCATATCGGAAATACAGCTTTTTGATCTTGCGGTAATCTTTCTCTCCATATGACCGCAGGAAACTTCTTATTGAAGAAAAATGAAGAGTATTACCATAAAACGGCCCCAAAATGTATTCAATATTCGCAACAGCAGGATGGCCTTCTTCCTGCAATAACCTGACAGATTGAATTTGTCCGGGAAGCCCGACATACGCCAGCTTACCTTTGAATGCTGCCATCTCGGGAAGGATCTCATTTACGGATGAAATGATGTATTTGCTCTGGGCAGCTGATAAAATTTCCTCCTTCGTAGTAGCTATAAATGCTTTTGTTAGCCAGGGTTCCTCCCCTGACATCCCCAGCACTACGGCACCATCTATTCTTCCCTTTTCCAGTAACCATATCAATACTGCGGAAATAATCCCTCCACTTGCACCCAGTTGTCTTATCGACTCATCATTTGAATTTCCGATATAGATATTCCGGTATGAGCCTGTAAAGATATTTTTATGTGCCTCATCCGCATAGATTCTTTTTGATTGTTCAGGAAAGTCAAATCCCTTTCCGCTGCAATACTTAAAAAGTTCACGGCTGACAGATCCATCCGGATCATCATTAACTATCGGAAGGTATTTCCCGGTTCGGTCGGAGAAAACAATGCGGCCTTCTGATAATCCCACGCAAGTTCCACAACGGTTACAAAGCCCATTGCGAACTACATCCTGTATGTTTTCAAGCTTTCTCACACACAAAAAATTGTCTTATTCCAAGTTCAGCAATAAAGGTTCCCTGTGTTTTGGAAATGATCCTTTCCCCAAAATTCCTAATAAAGGCTGGCCCGACCGGAACCAGCAGTGTCCCTTTATGTTCAATTAACTTCCAATTCGTTTGGACAAACCATTGTTTAACGGTTTTGGAAGGAGGAAATTTATGCGGTCCTTCTCCATGTCCACCAAACAGGAATGTAAATACCTGGTATGGGATCTCACTGGTAGCCGGCGGACAACTTAAGACCATGCGTGCCCCGGGTTTTGCGATGCGATGCAGCTCAATCAAAAATTGAAGGGGTTGCTCCACATGTTCCAGCGTTTCAAGGCACAACACCCTGTCAAAAGATTCATCAGCATAGGGAAGCTTTGAATAGGTGTCAATTTTAATCTGTTCAACATATGGCCTGTATTTTTTTGCTTCAGCCATCAGCCCCGCTGAAATTTCAGTATTAAAAACCTTTATCGTTTTATCTTTTTTAAGGATATAATCATTGGCTTCACAGTCGCGGCTGCTTATATTGATGATCTGCTGTCCGGGCTCCAGTAGCAAATAATCAACACTCTCATTAAATCTTTGGTCGTGGGTTTCCTTCAACTTGTCATTTTCAGCTACATAGATAGAAGCAACAGCATCCCAATGGGCTTCCACTTCCCTATCGTTCCATTTATTTCTGAAATCCAATGGGTATTCTTTCATCACTTAGTGTTTGCGATTGAGCAGGGATATCTGGTCAGCGATCAATCCGATAAAAAACAGTATCATTCCCAGGGTGATAAGAATAATGGCACCATTTGAAAACCTGCCGGCAATGGCAAAACCCCAAACTCCATAAATTAATCCAACTGAGCCGGCAATCATACTGGCAGGGAGGAATATTTTCAATGGATTGAACAACATAATGATCCTCAACAGGAGCATGAGGGTCTTGGTTCCGTCTTTGATGAATTTGACATTGCTCTTACGGCCAACCCTTTCCTCCACAACAATTGGAAAAGTGCCAATATTATATCCTTCTTTCATAAAGGCCAGCGTTGAGGTAGTCGAAAAAGAAAAGCCATTCGGCATGAAGTGCAGCATTTCTCTGATCAGGCTTTTTTCAAAGCCCCTGAACCCTGAATTATAATCAGGTAATTTTTGTTCTACCAGGAATTCACCTACCCAACGAATTACTTTCTTTCCTGCCTTACGGTTTCTTACCTGGAAAGAATCCTCCGTCCTGCATCCAATTACCATTTCATGGTCCTCAAGCATTTCGGCAAGTTTATCCAGGTATTTAGGGTCATGCTGACCATCACTATCCATGAAAATTACTTTATCCCCATTTGATTTCCTGATCCCTGTTTTAAGTGATGCACCATAGCCTTTATTGACCGCATGGCTAAGAACCTTTACCGGAAAGCTTTCTGAAATTTCCCTGGTCTTATCGGTTGATCCGTCGTTCACCACTATTATTTCATACTTTTCATGATAATTTCCGGCAACCAACTTTTCGAGAGTACCCCTGATGCCAGTCTCTTCATTGTAAGCAGGGATGATTAAAGACAATGTACTTTTCGTATTGGCCATGTAAGGGCTCCTTATTTTTGAGGATTTTATTCATGCAAATATAGGAATATTCAATCAAGCCAATGGTTTCTTTACCTTCTGGAAAACATATACGTTCTCAGTAGTATAATCCAAAAACAGATTATCTTTGCCATTTTATAGCCAAATAACATATGAAGATCTTTTTCAAGGTATTGATCTATCTTTCATTACTATTCCTGGTGGTATATTTATACCGTTTTAATTACCTGGATGTGCATGGATTAGACATGGACCCTGGATTTCTTATCGTATCCACATTGTTCCTCTGGACCGGATTTCTCATGAGCACCCAGAGCTGGTGGAAAGCATTGAAAGTACATGAAATAGAGGTTACCCATACAGTTGCACTTATATCACATGGCTTATCGGTATTTGCCAAATATATCCCTGGAAAGGTATGGGCAATCCTTGGCAGGGCATCATTTGTGTCGACGAACAAAGCTATCATGCGCAATGCCAGTTACATTTCATTGAAGGAACAGTTAATATATGTTTGGTTGGGCTTGCTTATCGGGATAGGCCCATTGCTATACTATTATCCCCTCAATGGTTTTGTGCTTCTGGTATTGGGCCTCACCTTATTCTTCACCTTCTTTTTGTATTCGAAAGCTTTTCATCGCTTGGTGATTCGCCTTATCTCTATGATTATCAGAAAAGAACTTGATGTGCCCTTGGTAAGCTTACGAGAAGTTAGCCCACTCATCCTTTATGTGCTCTCCTATTGGCTGCTCTGGATGCTTGCTTTCTACTTTTTTGTGTACGCCTTTAAGATTGATTTTTCGATCAGCATCATCTTTGCCTGGCCTCTCGGGATATCACTTGGAGTATTGGCCCTGATTACACCCGGGGGAATAGGAGTGAGGGAAGGCATCATGACTGGATTTATGGTACTGACAGGCATAGCAATCGAAACGGCCACTACAGTAGCAGTATTGTCACGTTTATGGTTTATCAGTGGGGAGATATTTATCTTCTTTCTGTCGTTGGGCCTGAATAAATTTCGTTTTCGTCGCTGATCTATTTATACAAGCGCTCATTGTCCTGTATATCCATCCACATCGCAAAAAACAAGCTTTGCGATCCTGAAATGATCAGGAATATGAATATGATCATGGTTTGAAAGGGTGTTGCCTCTCCGATCTGGAAGGCATTGGCCAAAATATCAATGAAGAAAGGAATGGCAGCCAAAAAGAGGAAGATTCCAAGGTGGTATAAAAGAAACAAGGGATGAAAATCACGGAATAAATATTTGATCCACATTCGTTTAAAGAATGATTTGCATAGCAACCACATAATTGGGAGAATAACCTTAGTCACCTTCATTTTCGATTGCTCACCCACATTATAGACAGGTTTAATCTCAATTTCTTTCAAGGTGCAAAATGCGATATTCAGCTTCACCAACATATCATTGGGCATGCCATACCTTTTAAAAATATCATATAGCTTGATAGCATTGATGGCATCCTTAGAAATGGCAGTATATCCTGTCTGCGTGTCGGATACATGCCAGTAGCCTGATGCGATCTTCGTGAGTATTGAGAGTATTGAATTGCCAAAATAACGGGTTTTTGGAATCACGAACCAGGAACTACGGTGGATAAGCCGGTTTCCTTTCACGTAATCGATGCCATCTTCCACAACAGGCATGCAAATTGATTCAAGTTCATCGGGATCCATTTGCCCGTCGCCAGCCATCACAGCAGTACAGTCGATATCGTGGTCCTTGCACCATTTATAGCCAGTAGCGATAGCGGCCCCTACTCCTCCATTCTCGATGTGATCAATCAGGATTACCCGGTCGTATTCGGGCTTTTCATTTATTACTTTGTGTGGTGTAAAAAACTCGACTTCCTCTTTATTCTTCTGATCGAGGACCTGTTCTGCAGTCATGTATATATTGTTGACCCTACCTTTAGAATCATAGTCTCGGTGGGGAATGTGCACATCAGGAAACTTTTTCAAATAAGTTCTAACTACAGCCGAAGTCTTATCTTTCGAAAGGTCATTAACCACGACGATCTTATCGACGAATTCAGGCATTGTATCAATGACCATGCCTATCTGGGATTCCTCATTGTAACATGGTACAACTACTGCAACTGTTTTATCTTTTATCATGATCCAAAGATGGTATTTTTTTATAATAATATTCAACTTTACTATCGAAAACAGACTTTGCTTCCGTTATTATGAGTGAATCCAGTACTATTCCTTGATATTTGCCAGTATTAATCCTCTCAATAATTCTCGAATCATTGGCTATTGAATCCCAAATCCGATTGATTTTTTAGTCATCCATGCATCATAGACAAGCATCACTTAAATCAAAACTCAATGATGTCAATTTCATCTTCCACCGGTGTTGCTCCCTTGTGGTATTTTTCACAGTCCAGTTCAACAGAAAGTTCTTTCAAAGGACGCTCAAAATCTCCCTTTGTGTAGCCCAGGCTGGGGTCATCATATACCTTTTGCATATACAATGCCCAGATCGGAAGGGCCATATTGGCACCCTGCCCCAGCGTAATAGTCCTGAAGTGGGCACTTCTGTCCTCACATCCAACCCAAACACCGGTCGTTAGCTGAGGTACGATTCCCATGAACCATCCGTCGGATTGATTTTGCGTGGTTCCTGTTTTCCCGGCCACGGGATTATTAAAGCCATATTTAAACCTGAGACGAATTCCGGTACCGGATTCTACCACCCCCTTCATAAGCTCCAGCATCATAAAGGCTGTTTCTTCGCTCATGGCTTCTTTTCTTTCCGGGACAAAAGACTCAATCACATTGCCATTCTTATCTTCTATACGTGTAATAAACAGTGGCTTAACATACATTCCTTTGCTGGCAAAGGAGTTCATGGCCCCTACCATTTCATACAATGTGAGGTCGCAGGATCCAAGCGCAATTGAAGGCACAGGATCAATACTGCTTTTCACGCCCAGGTTTCTGGCCATCCGTACCACGGAGAGCGGTGAATACCTTCTCATCAGGAAAGCAGAGATCCAGTTATTGGAGTTTGCCAGGGCCCACTTCAAGGTTACCATTTCGCCTACCCTGTCGGAAGAGGAATTTCGGGGAGCCCAGATGTCCCCTGTCGGGAGATCGACGGTATATTGAATATTTGCCACCTCATAACAGGGTGAAAATTCTCCCTCCTGCATGGCCAATGAATATAGGAATGGCTTAAAAGTGGAACCCACCTGACGCTTGCTCTGAGTGGCATGATCATACTTAAAATACAGATAATCGATACCGCCCACATAGGCTTTAACCGCACCCGTATTGGGCTCTATTGATAGCATCCCTGCCTGAAGGATATGCTTATAATAACGGATTGAATCCATGGGAGTCATGATGGTATCAATCGAGCCATCCCAGGTAAATAAACTCATTTGCTGAGGTGTGTTAAATACAATCTCTATGGAGTCAGCATCAATACCGGCCGTTTTCATCTTGCGATACCTTTCAGACCTTCGCATGGATTGCTGAAGCAGCTTTTCCACTTCATCTTTTACTACATCTTTATCAAATACGAATGGTGCCCAAGTATATCCTGCCCAATGCCTGTAAAAGCTGGGTTGCAGATCCTTTCCAAGGTGTTCTTTTACGGCTTCTTCGGCATACATTTGCATGCGTGAATCGATGGTTGTGTAGATGCGCAACCCATCCATGTACAGGTTATAGGGTGTTCCATCGGGGCGAAAATGATGCTCACACCAAACCTTCATCTCCGACCTTAAATATTCTCTGAAATACCTTGCCATCCCGGCTGTATGATCCTGAATATTGAAATGCGACATATCAATGGGTGTGCGAGAAACTGTGTCGTAGATCGAATCATTAATGTAGGCATACTTCAGCATCTGTCCCAACACCAGGTTTCTTCTTTCAAAAGCCCTTTCGGGATTACGTATCGGGCTGTACCAGGTTGGTGCATTCACAACGCCAACCAACAATGCTGCTTCCTGCAGGTTCAGTGAATCAACCGACTTATTGAAAAATGTGCGGGCAGCTGATTTAATCCCAAATGCATGGTGTCCGTACGAAACGGTATTGAGATACATGGCAATGATCTCTTCTTTGCTATAATTCTTTTCGAGTTTGGTAGCGGTGACCCACTCTTTCAGCTTTCGCATGATCAACTGCCATTTATTCAGATTCCCACGGGGAAAAAGATTCTTGGCAAGTTGTTGTGTAAGCGTACTGCCCCCTCCAGCATGATTCCCTGAAATAAGGCCGAAGGCAACACGGCCGAGTGCTTTCACATCCACTCCTGAATGCTTTCTGAAACGCACATCTTCGGTAGCAAGCAATGCATTGATAAGATCTTTAGGAAGCGTATTGAAGTCAATATCGGAACGATTCTCAATGTAATAAGTCCCTAATAAATAGCCATCTTCAGAATAAACTTCAGAGGCTAAATTTCTTTCCGGATTTTCCAGTTCCTCAAAGGATGGCATATAACCAAACCACCCTCTTGCAATGCCAAAAAAGATCAAAAAGATCAGCAACAAACTGGAGAAATAAACAATCCACATGCGGACTAAGTAGTTGATTCTTATGCGTTTCTTTTCTTCTGACATTCCCAAATAATTATTGTATTGCCAAATTTAATTCAATGCTGAACTAATAACTGCTTTTTTCTATTCTTAATCCTATATCCTCTATTCCTTCAAGCTGTTCATCCCTCATGGCCTGTTCAAGGTGAAACGAATAGATTCCCTTCAGGGGAAACCGCAAGGCCTGCTGAAGCATGATCAGATTATCCTTTATCTTTCCGGAGCCATTTCCAAGCCACTTCCCATCTATATCGGCAAGAATGCACTCGATGGTGTCCCTGCTTGAATGCCCATTGGGGAAGTCAGTGGTCATGAACAGGTAAATATTGCTGTATTGGTAATCCGTATTATTGCGTATGCTGATAAAAAAATCATTTATTGCCAGGCTGTCATCCACCAATACTTCAAAATGAAAGACTGTGTCACGATCCCAGGATGCACCTTCAACAGCAAAGGATTTATCATACACACGTGCCGGATCACATGCCGAAATCAACAGTGTAATGAGTGTTAAGGAAACCAGGAAACTCCATTGTTTTTTCATACAGCCTCAACCATATATTAAGATAAAGGAAATTTCATTGAAATATTGTATCCGTCTAATCAAACCTTTTAAGGTCATCCTGATCAGCAGCATTTTCGTACTCAATATTCTTGTCTTTCACAAATGCCAGTGATTCCAGTTTATCAGGAATGATCCCTTTTTCATTATCACGAATGATCTTTAAAACCGTATCCAATGGAATCGCCAGGATATCTGATCGTTCGCCGGCATATGAGTACCATATCATTCGCTTCAGTACATCATTCTTAATATGGATGCCATCCCCTTTTTTTGTTTTAAGTACGATCTTGGGGCTCGGAAACTCTTTCAAAGCATCCTCATACATATCGTTCTCAAAATTAAGGCAGCATTTCAGTTTTCCACACTGTCCGGCCAGTTTTTGTGGATTTAGCGACAATTGCTGAACGCGGGCAGTAGAGGTACTCACCGATTTAAATTTGCTCATCCATGTGGAGCAGCAGAGCTCCCTGCCACATGAACCAATGCCTCCCAGGCGGCTAGCTTCCTGCCTGACCCCGATCTGGCGCATTTCTATCCTCACTTTAAATTCATCAGCCAGTAATTTGATCAACTCCCTGAAATCAACACGTTCCTCAGCTGTATAATAAAAGGTCGCCTTGGTGCTGTCGCCCTGGTATTCAACATCATTGATTTTCATCTGCAATTTGAGGTTTCCTGCAAATTCTCTTGTTTTTGATTTTGCATATTCCTCTTTTTCCACAGCAACGATCCATTTTTCCAGATCAGAAACCCTGGCCCTGCGATAAACTTTTTTAAACTCTTCTGAATCCGGGCTGATCTTCTTTTTCTTCATCTGCAACCTGGCAGCTTCGTTGGTGAGGGAAACGATGCCAATATCGTGCCCAGGAGATCCTTCCACTGCCACGATATCACCTGTCATCAATTCTAGTTCGAGTGGCACATCAAAAAATTCCAGGCGACTGTTCTTAAATCTGATCTCAACCTTTGAAAAGCGGTTCCTGCTGTCAACCATTGGTATATCCGACAACCAATCATAACTATCCAGTTTACAACAGCCATGCTTATAGATATGATCGTTCTTATCGTATACACGGGGGGCAGAGGCACAGCCTCGGCTAAGAAAGGTATTCTGAAGTATATCTTGATTCTTATCGTCCATTACATTCAATATGAACCAACAAAAGTAAGAAAATAAGGGGAATCATCCTACACTCCCTCTTGAAGGAGTTTGCCCGCTTTTATAGATACATCCATTAAGATAATTGAGGCATTGCCGTTGCGCTCAATGTGATTGATGGCTTCTTCAAAAAGGCCAACATAAGCAAGTGCATTTTTTTCGTTCAGGTAGTGTGATATTTTGTTTACAAATTCTTTTTCTTCATCATCCGCAATGGCAAGCAGGTCTATCCGGCCATAAATTCTCAGAAGGCAATTTCGTGAAAGGTTCAGTCCATACGACAAAAGTTGTTTTTGCTTTACCCTGGAAATACGGGAAGTTTTGCTTACAAAATCGTTCAGTTTCTTATGCTGCCCTTTAAAACACATAAGCATCCATTCCCTGAATTCTCCGGAAGAAAAATCGCCACTAATGCTTTCCTCAAGGGTCTGGATCGCCTGATTTACATTTCCGGAAGCATTGTTTAAAACAGGCCGGATCTGATCCTCGGAATAGCCAAAGCGTATATTGAGTGTAGCTGCGAGCGATTGATCGTCCAGGGCTGGCACTTTCACGATCTGAGTCCTTGATAATATGGTACTTATGATCTGTTCCTGCCTTTCAGCAATAAGTATGAAAAGGGTCTTTTCCGGAGGCTCTTCCAAAATTTTCAGGATTTTTGGAGCTGCTGAATGGTACAAGCGTTCTGCCATCCAGATGATCATCACCTTATATTTCCCTTCATAGCTTTTATAGCTAAGCCTTTTGATGATCTCATTGCATTCATCTGCCCCTATCACGCCTTGCTTTTTCTCGCTATCCATCTTTGCATACCACTCGGTAAGTTCCGGGAAATAAAACTTTTCAAAGAGGTATTCGCGCCACTCCCTGATATAATCCTTGCTCAGTTTTTTATCCTTTTGTTTATTTATGATGATAGGGTAGGAAAAATGCAGGTCGGGATGGGCCAGTTTAGCAAATTGCTGACATGAGGGGCATACACCACAGGAATCGCTTTCTGACCTGTTTCTACAGTTAATATACTGAGCATAGGCAATGGCAAGGGCAATTTTCCCTGAGCCACCCGGCCCGAGGAACAATTGCGCATGACTGACCCGGTTTTCAGTTACCGTGCTGATCAGTTTCCGTTTAACTTCCTCCTGCCCTATTATCTCAGAAAATTGCATAAGGGTCAAAGATAATAAAAAGGGCTCAGGAGAAATCAATAAAAAAAGTCATTGGAATGGCAATGTCGTGCATTTAAACACAAGAAGGGGCGCGCTGCTCCGATAAAAAGTTTAAAAAGTGCTAACCGCAAGGGGTTTCCTCAGTCGCTGCGCTCCTTCGGA
>CAZASJ010000009.1:0-377 GCA_964487735.1 uncultured Bacteroidales bacterium
TGAAATGTAGGAGAGTTCCCTGCCTTGCTCTCCGAAATGAAATGTAGGAGAGTTCTTTATTCCCCGTCCCCCGTCCCTCGTCCCCCGTACCCCAAGCACTGGATGCTGGATGCTATGCCGGTTGCCTGATGCCTGACACCTGAAGTCCCGAAAAACCGGAAATGGTTGATTTTATTGTTTTTCGAGGATCCTCGATCCCGGGAACCGGGAATCGGGACCTAAAGCCTGAAACCCGACATCATCCAGAAATTTGCTCTACCCCTCTTACGATCCTCGCAATGGTCTCCTCTCTTCCGATCATTTCCATAATGGTAAAAAGGTCGGGGCCGGTGCCACTGCCAACAAGGCATAGACGCGTCCCGATCATCACCTGGCCC
>CAZASJ010000009.1:387-63972 GCA_964487735.1 uncultured Bacteroidales bacterium
TCTGCTTCTCTTCCAGGTAGGCGACAATCTTATCATGCAAATTTTCACGTTCGAAAGGATCGATATTTTTTATAACACCGGCCACATCCATAAGCAATTGTCCGGTATTTTCCTTCCATCTTTTCTTGACGGTTTTTTCGTCGTATTCTATCGGTGCTTCAAAAAAGAAAGAAGACTGTTCCCAAATCTCACTTACAAAATTCACCCTTTCTTTTACAAGCCCGACTATCCTTTCCATGAACCCTGCACCCTGCACCTGGTAGCCTTTTCCCTCCACAATAGCAGCAAATTCAGCTGCCAGTTCAGCATCGCTTCTCATGATGAGATACTGATGATTGAACCACTTTGCTTTTTCCGGATCAAAGCGTGCCCCGGACTTGCCTACACGATCTATGCTGAAGTTTACGGCCAATTCTGCCATATCAAAGATTTCCTGTTCTGTGCCCGGATTCCATCCCAATAAGGCCAGCATATTTATAAAGGCATCGGGAAAATAACCATCTTCCCTGTATCCTCTTGAAACATCACCATTTTTAGGGTCTGTCCATTCCAGTGGAAACACCGGAAAACCCATCTTGTCACCATCGCGTTTGCTAAGCTTCCCCTTTCCGTCAGGCTTTAATAATAATGGCAAATGTGCAAATCTGGGCATATCCTCTTCCCAGCCCAGGTAGCGATAAAGCAAGGTATGGAGCGGCAATGAGGGTAGCCATTCTTCACCACGAATAACATGGCTGATTTTCATTAAATAATCATCAACCACATTGGCAAGGTGGTATGTTGGCATTCCATCCGATTTGTATAATACTTTATCATCCAGGGTAGACGATTCGACGGAAACATCTTTCCTGATCTCATCGTGAACCCTGATGGTTTCCCCTTCGGGGATCTTTATCCTGATCACATACGGATCACCTACCGATAACCTTCTCATGACCTCTTCATTAGACAAAGTCAGGGAATTCGTCATTTTCATTCTTGATGCCGGATTATAGCTGGTATAAATTGCCCCGGCCGCCTCCAGCTCTTTACGCATTTTTTCAAGTTCTTCCGGTGTATCAAAAGCATAATATGCATGCCCGCTCTTCACAAGATTCCGGGCATAATCCAGGTAAATTCCTTTACGCTCTGATTGCTTATACGGGCCGTAATCTCCGCCAATGCCAACCCCTTCATCAAATTCAACTCCACACCACTTAAAGGATTCCACAATATAGGCCTCAGCACCTTCCACAAACCTGTTCTGGTCGGTATCTTCTATCCGTAAAATCATCTTACCGCCATTGTGCTTTGCAAAAAGATAGTTATACAGAGCTGTTCGCACTCCGCCAATATGCAATGGGCCGGTAGGACTTGGTGCGAAACGCACGCGAATTGGTTTACTTGTCATTTAAGTTCTATTTTGCGCCAAAGATAGCAAGAAAAAAGGATGACATCCCTGGCGGGATACCATCCTTAGAATTATACTTTTTGAAATTTTACATCTTCACAAAACGCTTTGTAATGCTTTGATCGCCATCCTGTACTTTGATGAGATAAGAGCCTTTTGGTAATGCGGAAGCATCAAGCCTGATGCTTTCACCCGACTTTTCTGTTTCCAGCATAGTGCGTCCAGTCATATCGTGTACACTGATCTTAACATTACTGCCGCTTGTATTCGCCATATAAATGTTCATGTAATCAGTCACAGGGTTGGGTCCGAAAGTAAAATAAGCAGGGCTTTCTGTTTCTTCAATTCCTACGGATATCGAACCGGTTTTATTCAGAACCCAATTGTTCGGATCTATCATAATACCTCCAACATCACCCGGCAAAGGAATCGTAAACTGGGTAAAGTTCGCATCATGTTCAAGCGTAATCACAGTATCCACTTCTGTGGTCACAACCCTGTATTCCATTTTCATTTTAAAAAGAGGAGTAACAGAAGGCATTGAGGTGGTTTGGGTAACATTCATGTTCAGCCCTTCCGGAGTCTGGTTCCAAACAACACTATAGATTGGATAACCCTCACCAAAATACCATTGGTTGAAAAAGTCAGTAAAGTCTTCACCGCTTAGTTCTTCGGTAACAGCTTTAAAATCCATCCCGGTAGCTGTGCTGTCGGTAAACCTGGTCTGGAATTCATCCATAATTGCAAAGAACAGATCATCGTCCTGGAGTTCGAAACGAATCATATGAATGATGGAAGCTCCTTTATCATACGACAACCTTCCGCTGAAGATCCTGAAGATATCATCTATCTGGCTGGGGGGTACATAAACGCTTCCGCCGGCCTGGCTAAGCACACTGTTATGTGTGGAGTTCATCCAGCTGTTGGCTGAAGACTGGCCCTCCAGGTATTGCCTGGCAAGATATTCGCCATATGAGGCAAATCCTTCATTGATCCAGATATCCGACCAGGTAGCACAGGTAACATTATCACCAAACCACATATGGCCTAATTCATGGGATACAAGATCGTAGTTAAAGCCTCCGATGGTGGTCATGGTCTGATGTTCCATCCCTCCGCCAAGTTGGGTTAAACAATGCCCATATTTTTCTTCATGGAAAGGATAAAGGATATACAGGTCTGAAAACAATTCAATGAAATCAACCGTTTGGTCGATGTCATCTTTATATGCATTCACAATATTAGGGTCATTGTAAAGGAAATTCTGTACCAGGATGGAGTCGCCACCCATCTCATCAGGTTTAGCATAAATATTATATTCCAGATAGTCAGAAACGGCAAATGAAATCAGGTAATAGGCAATAGGATAGTTGGATTTCCACTCATATCTGAGCTTATTGTCGGGCATGGGGGTTACTGCTGTCAGCAATCCTTGCGATCCTGCCATGTACATTTCTGCAGTCGTAAGAAATACCCAGACTGAATCTGCTTTATCAGGCAATACCTGTTTTACCGGAAACCAGTCGCGTGCAGCATACGGTTCTGAAAGTGTCCAGGTAACATCTTTATTCCATGTGCCTGAATAGCTGTTGCTGATGCCTGAGAAAAACCCACCTGTTGGAGGTGTTCCCTGATAATATACCTGAACGATGAAGTTGTCACCCTGGTTGAGTGTAGCAGGTGTCAACATAAATATATGGTCATTGGTATGCGTTACGCTCACCATAACTCCATTAATATAGGCAGAATCAACGGTCATTTCGTCGAGAAATTCCAATGCCAGAGTGTCGAGTGTTGCGGAAACAACCTCAGCATGTATGCTTACATTTCCGCTTACAAATACGTTTTCGGGACTTACTTCGATGTCGAGGTGGTAAAATTTTACGTCATAATCCCAGAGAAAATCGCTCTGAAAGTAAAAGATTGCTTCTGCTCCCTTATGTTGATGACCCTTTGCGTGTTTACATCCAATATGATTATCGGTGGGTTCGTTCCATTGCCCGAAAGCTGTTACGGCAACAAAAAAGATGGCAGATAAAAGAATTAATTTTTTCATTTTTATATTGCATTTTAGTATTAAGTGCTCAATATTAGCTAATAAGTTAACATATTGGGATGATTTTTGTTTATTTCTCAGTGATTTGTTTCCAAAGGATACAGTATCACGGCAAAAACTCAGTTAAAAATGGAGTACAAGGCTGATTGATTACCTTTGTATTCCGATTTGAAATAATTGCTTTGAAATATCCGTTCAGGATATTAGAAAATAAATGCAGGATAACTACAACATATTGATCCATAAACTGCGGCAATTTATCCGCAGATACTACATGAGCCGCATGCTACGTGGGGCCATTTGGTTTGTTGCGGTATTCGCATTTTTCTTCCTGCTCATCAATGCATTTGAATACTATTCATGGAGCAGCGTTGCAATCCGAACGAGCCTTTTTTACCTCTACCTTTCCTTAAATGCCATCATTCTGGTGAAACTTGTTATCATCCCCCTCCTTAAGCTTTTTAGGATCGGAGGTGTGATCAGTGATGATGAGGCTGCAAAAATTATTGGCAGACACTTTCCCGAGGTTCAGGATAAGCTGATCAACACCTTGCAGCTTAAGCGCCTCAGTAAAGAAAACGGAACCCTTGTGTTGCTTGAGGCAAGCATTGAGCAAAAAACAAAAAGCCTTCACCCTGTACCCTTTGCAAAGGCTGTAGACCTGAAGAAGAACCGCAAATACCTCAGGTATGCCGTACCTCCTATTCTTTTGATCCTTATATTGCTTTTTACAGCCCCCTCTACCATCACAGAGCCTTCTAAACGATTGGTCCACCACAGGGAACATTTCGATCGTCCCTTGCCTTTCAGTATTATCGTGACAAATGAAAAACTGGAGGCCATACAACAAGAGGATTTTATCCTTAACATCAGGGTTGATGGTGAAGAAATGCCGGCGAACATTTACCTTTCTGCAGGAAAAAGCCTCCTTCCATTTCAACGAAACAATCAGGGAGGCTTTCAATATACCCTGAACAACCTGCAGCAAGACCTTCAGTTCAGTATTATCGCTGAAGGTTTTACATTCGGACCATATACTATTCGTGTATTCCCAAAGCCCATTATTATCAATTATGAAGTCTCGCTCGACTTTCCTGCCTACACAGGAAAAAAAGACAAGCTATTCGAAAATACAGGTGATTTTGTAGTACCGGAAGGGACCTATGTCAGCTGGAAAATCCTTACAAGGGATACACGGCTTATTACTTTTCGCTTTCCTGATAAAACGGTTCCGATTGAATCGGGAAACTCCAATGCTTTTGTTCACAAAATGCGTTTGTTCGAAAGCATCCCTTATTCCATTGCTGCGGCAAATGATTACCTGACAAATCCGGATACCCTTATCTATGCCATCACTGTTATTCCCGATATATATCCCACGGCCATTTTTGAAGAATTTCGCGATTCTGTTTACGACAAACGATTGTATTTCAGGGGCCAGATCAGCGATGATTATGGTTTCTCTAATCTGGTATTCAATTATGAGTTCCTGAATAATTTTGATTCCACCCGTATTGAAGGAAGGACCTATTCCAATCCTGTATTGTATTCACCGGGCATGTCAAAACAAATGGTTTACCATCACTTTGACCTGACACAATTAAATGTGGGCCCGGGCGATGAGGTGGCCTACTATTTTGAAGTTTGGGACAATGATGAGGTCAACGGTTACAAAAGCAGCCGTTCACACAAAATGATCTTCAGGGCGCCCAGCCTGGAAGAGATCAATGAGCTGACAGATTCCGATAACAGTGAAATAAAGGATGAAATGGAAGACATCATCCGCGAGGCCAAAATGCTGCAACAACAGATTGAAAAGCTGAACAAACAACTGATCGAAAAAGAAAATCTTGAGTGGCAGGAAAAGGAACAATTGCGCCAATTGCTGAATCAGCAGCAACAACTTCAGGAAAGGATTGATCTTCTGGACCAGAAAAACCTGGAAAAGAACAATCGCGAACAGGAATATAAGAACATAGATGAAGACATCCTTCAGAAACAGGAACAACTCCAGGAACTTTTTAATGAGGTGATGTCAGATGAAATGAAGAAACTGTTCGAGGAATTGCAAAAGATGCTTGAAGAGATCAGTAAGGACGAGCTTAGTGAAATGCTTGAAAAGATGGAAATGAGCGCCGAGGAAATAGAAGAAAATCTTGATAAGAACCTCGAATTGTTCAAGCAGCTTGAATTTGACAAAAAACTTACTGAAACCATTGAAGAACTGAGTAAACTGGCCGAAAAGCAGGAAGAGCTTTCCGAAGAAACCGAAGACCGGAAAGCGGACGAGGAAGAGCTGGCTGCAAAGCAGGAGGAATTAAACAAGGAGTTTGAGGAGCTGCGTGAAAACATTGAGGAGCTGAATAAGCTGAATGAGGAACTCGAAGATCCCAATAATATGGACGATACCGAAGAGCAGGAAAAAAGCATTCAGGAGGACATGGAAAAAAGCCTGGATGAATTAAAGGAGGGAAGCAAAAAGAAAGCCGCTCCATCCCAAAAAAGTGCAGCTAAAAAAATGCAGGAAATGTCAGAATCCCTTTTTGAGATGCAGTCGCAAATGGCACAGGAGTCAGCCTCAGAAGACATACGTGTTTTAAGAGAGATTCTTGAAAACCTGTTGGTCATTTCTTTTGATCAGGAGGACCTCATCGCTGAACTTGAAAACACCAGCACAAGCGATCCCCGTTATCCGGATATCATTGAGCGCCAGCATGAGCTGCAGGATAATATGAAGATCATTGAAGACTCTCTTTTTGCCCTTAGCAAGCGTCAGATGATGATCGAGCCATTTGTGATTAAGGAGGTCGACAAGATCCGTAAGAATATGGAGGATGCCAATGAGAGGCTTGAAGAGCGGAAAACAGGAAATGCAGCAGCATCGCAACAATATGCCATGACTTCCGTAAACAACCTTGCCCTGCTGCTTTCGGAAGCACTGAATAAAATGCAGCAGCAACAAAATATGGACATGCCCGGCAATTCAAGTTGCGACAATCCGGGTGGAAGCAAGCCAGGCAAAATGCCCCAGAATATGAGTGAAATGCAAAAGCAGCTCAACCAGCAGATGCAGAAAATGAAGGACGGGCAGCAAAAAGGCGGAGAAAAGGGAAAGGGCGGACAGCCATCGGAGGGAGAACAATTCGCACGAATGGCTGCTGAGCAGGAAGCAATTCGCCGGCAAATGCAAAAATATTTGGATGAATTAAAATCCATGGGAAAAACAGGCGAAGGAGGACTCAATAAGCTTATGGAAGATATGGAAAAAACCGAGCTTGACCTTGTAAATAAGCGACTTACAGAAGAAACGATGCAGAGGCAGGAGGAGATTGTTACCCGTCTTCTCAAACATGAAAAAGCCTTTCGCGAAAGAGAAAAAGAAGAGCGGCGTGAATCGAATGAGGCAATAAATCAAGATTACAGTAACCCTAATGATTTTTTAGAGTATAAGAGAATATTATCTAAAGAAGTTGAACTACTAAAAACAGTTCCACCCGATTTAAAACCATATTATAAACGCAAAGTGAATGAATATTTTTATAACTTTGGTAATTAAATTAATAGACCATGGGTAGGAAGGAAACACTAACTCTAGACTCCAGGCCTGAAAACATCAGTTCCATCGAACGTTTCGTAGAAGAAATCTGCGATTACTATAATATTAACGATACCTATTTCGGAAATATTCTGATTGCTCTTACTGAAGCTTACAGGAATGCCCTTGATCATGGCAACCAAAATGATCCTGAAAAAAAGATCCGGCTTGTATTTGAATCTAAACCAAAAGGCTTGTCTTTTACGATTTGTGATGAAGGCAAGGGATTTGATCCTGATCGGGTCCCCGATCCGCTTGACCTTGAGATCAGTGCCGACACAGAAAGTGGACGCGGGCTGTTTTTGATGCGCACCTTAAGCGATAAAATGATTATCAGCGATGAGGGTAGAAGTATTGAAATGTTCTTCCGCATTTCTGGCATCGGCCACGAAGCCATGAAAAAACGGATGACTCATTTTAACGAATACTACCAGACCAAAAAGCAAAAAGTTTGATCCGTTTCATCCATCCTCTTTTAACATGAATGCCCTGATACAATTCTTCCCCGAAGAAGTTGATTTCAATTTTGGGAATGATTCTGTTATTCGCCAATGGATCATTGATACCATTAAAGCTGAAGGTAAAAATGCCGGTGTAATCAATCTTATTTTTTGCAATGATGAATACCTTCTTGACCTGAATCAACGCTTTCTTGAGCGGGACACACTTACGGATGTGATTGCTTTTGATTATCACGAAGACGAATCAGATGTTTCTGGAGATATTTTCATTAGCATTGAACGCATTGAAGATAATGCAGATCAATTTAATCAGTCATTTCTGGAAGAAGTACACAGGGTTGTGATCCATGGTGTTCTCCACTTATGCGGTTACTCAGACAAGGCGGCAGAGGAAAAATCAGCAATGACCCTTAAAGAAGATTATTATCTATCTTTACTGCCTCACTAAAACAGCTTTTTGATTCCTTTCTATGAACATTTTCGGCCAATATGATGTGATCGTTGTAGGCGCCGGCCATTCCGGCTGCGAAGCTGCTGCTGCTGCTGCCCGACTGGGGTCTTCAGTGCTGCTGATCACGATGAACATGGAAAACATGGCCCAAATGTCATGCAATCCTGCCATGGGGGGTATTGCTAAAGGGCAGATTATCAGGGAGATAGATGCTTTGGGCGGATTGTCTGCCATCGTTACCGATAAAACCATGATACAGTTCAGGATGCTCAATAAATCCAAGGGTCCGGCCATGTGGAGTCCCAGGGCTCAGAGCGACCGTATGTTGTTTTCCAGAGAATGGAGAAATCAACTGGAGCAAATCCGTAAGCTGGATTTTCTGCAGGACATGGTCATATCACTTCGTATCAAGGATAAGCGGGTTTCCGGAGTTAAAACAGCTATGGGGCATGAGATAGACGCTAAGGCAGTTATACTCACCAATGGAACATTTCTTAATGGGATTATTCATATAGGTGAGAAAAAGATCTCGGGGGGCCGGATGGGTGAGATTGCTTCCAGGGGCATCACCGAAAGCCTGGTTGAGCTTGGCTTTGAAGCATCCAGAATGAAAACAGGAACGCCAGTGCGTATTGACGGCAGAACCATTGATTTTTCAAAGCTTGAAGAACAGCCCGGAGATGAAGTACCCATGAAATTCTCTTTTACCGATACACCTCCCTTAAAGAAACAACGCAGCTGCTATCTTGCTTACACCAATATCAGGGTGCACGACAAACTGCGTACAGGTTTTGAGTTCTCGCCTATGTTCGCCGGACGTATTGAAGGTATCGGCCCCAGGTACTGCCCATCCATAGAAGACAAGATCGACCGTTTTTCAGGAAAAGATCAGCACCAGCTTTTTGTAGAGCCTGAGGGTTGGACTACCATAGAATATTACCTGAACGGATTTTCTTCTTCCCTGCCGGAGGAAGTGCAATTCAAAGCACTCCAATTGATCCCGGGATTTGAAAATGCCAAAATCTTCCGGCCGGGCTATGCCATAGAATATGATTATTTCCCCCCTGTGCAGTTAAAATATTCGCTGGAAACAAAATTAGTTGAGAATTTATATTTTGCCGGCCAGATTAATGGAACTACAGGATATGAAGAGGCCGCTTCACAGGGCTTGATGGCAGGAATCAATGCCCACAGGAAAATTAATGAACTTGATATGTTTGTCCTGGCCCGATCTGATGCCTATATTGGCGTATTAATTGATGACCTGATCACAAAGGGCGTGGACGAGCCCTACCGTATGTTCACTTCACGGGCAGAATACCGCATTCTGCTCAGACAAGACAATGCAGACCTCCGCCTCACTCCCATAGGACATGAGATCGGCCTTGCCGATCAGGCCCGGATGGACAGGGTGCTGAAGAAAGAGCATCACCTGAAGGATATCATTAAATACTGTAAAAAACAAAGCGTATCGCCTGATGAAGTAAATCATTTGCTGACTGAAATGGATACGGACCCCCTCAGGCAAAAAGTTAAGATTGACACCCTCTTACTCCGGCCACAAGTTCATTTCAAGGACCTGATTTCGGTAGTCCCCCACCTTTCTGCTTTCCTCCAGGGAATAGAGAATATCAATGAGGAGATCATTGAACAAGCTGAAATAAGGATTAAATACCAGGGGTATATTGACAAAGAGCGTGACCTTGCAAATAAGTTGGGACGGCTTGAAAACCTCATTATCAAAAATGACATTGACTACTCCCAGCTTACATCCCTTTCTTTTGAAGCACGTGAAAAGCTATCCAAAATTCAGCCCAGAACCATTGGGCAGGCTGCCAGGATAAGCGGTGTTTCTCCGGCAGACATATCTGTTCTTGCAATTTATCTGGGGAGTTGAGCCCTTATGGTTCCACGTGAAACGAAACCTCAGAAATCGCCTTAAAGAGTCATCATCTTTCTAATTATAAATTATCTTTGCACATTAAGTTCCACGTGAAACCATGAGCACAGAAACACTCGAACATTGTATTATCTGCAAATCAAACTCTCATTCAGAGCATCTCCGCTGTAAAGATTATTTTGTATCAGGAGAATCTTTTACCATCTCTGTCTGCAATGTATGTGGCTTTTGTTTTACCAATCCCAGGCCTGGGATTAATGATATTGGTAAATATTATGAGTCTACAGATTATGTCTCACACTCAAAAACATCGCAAGGTTTAACAAACCGGCTTTTTCATCTTGCGCGAAGCTATACCTTGCGCTCAAAAAAAAATACGCTTAACAAACATGCAAGCGGCCACAGCATATTGGACTATGGCTGTGGAACTGGTGAGTTTCTGAATAAAATGAATAAATCCGGCTGGGCATGTGTAGGAATTGAGCCAAATGAAAACGCCCGCAATCATGCCATTAAAGCCTATGGACTAAATATTGTAGGTGAGGACGCTCTAGAAGGTATTGACGCGGAGTCATTGGACACTATCAGCCTCTGGCATGTTCTGGAACATATATACCCGCTTGAAGAAAGGATCCGCAGTTTTCATAAAATACTGAAAAAAGATGGTACATTAATTGTAGCTGTACCTAACATGAATTCATTCGACGCAAAAAAATACAAGGAGTATTGGGCAGCCTATGATCTGCCAAGACACATTTATCACTTTTCACCGGATAGCATTTCGGCACTTATGAAAATTTACGGCTTTAAATTGCAAGCTACAAAATCAATGCCCCTGGATTCTTTTTATATATCCATGCTTAGTGAAAAATACAAACACGGCTCAACAAAAATATTTAATGCGATCATAAATGGCCTTCGCTCGAATATATCTGCATTTTTTAAGGATGGGAATTATTCAAGTTTAATATATATCTTTAAAAAGTCAGAATAAGGCATTTTGAGCGCCTCTGGCGCCGAATTATGCCTTTCTGGTGCAGATACCCTATAAATGGAAAATAATTCGTCAGACGGCCTTATTTTTAATAGCCACCTAATTGCTTGATTATTAACTATTTAAATGCATAATCTCTCAAATATTTCCATCTATACCAGAAAATTTGTTTTCTATCTAATTCTGGCATTTATTTTTATAGTTACTTCTGTTATATATGAAGCAAGGGTCATAAATAGAAATACTCCATATAAAATTCATCAGAATTTTCAACTGGAATTTTCGGAGGCAGAAAAATTACTTAATAATTTTATTGACTCTCTGTTTCAGGAAAAATATTTGGAATCCACCCTCAAGACAGATACGTTCGTCCGTGAAAACATAAATACACCCTTTTCTTTCTATTTTTTCAAATATCACAAAGACTCTCTTACGTACTGGTCGGACAATTCTGTTCCCTTCATTCCAAATGAGCATACAAACGCTCATGAAGGCATGATCATTTCTCTGGCCAACGGATTTTATTACTATAAAGACAGCCTTTCCGGAAATGACCGTCTTTCAGGACTTTTTCTGATTAAAAGAAATTATGCGTATCAAAATATCTACCTGGAAAACAGATTCCAATCGGGATTTAGTGTTCCTCCGGAAACGATCATTTCACTAGAAAAAGGAAAATACAACATAAATAACGACAACGGATTTGTATTTTCTATTCAACCCCACGATAAGCCTTTCCCGGCTAAAATCCCTACACTTATTCTTCTGGCTCTTTATGCCATTTTCTTTATCTCCCTCTGTGCAGCCATTTTCCAGTTATACATGCGGTTCAGCCAACACTTTAAGTCGAGGTTATTGCTTGTTGTTGCATTTTTTATCGATGTTATCATTTTACGCACATTGATGTTCATATTCAGTTTTCCGGCCTCACTTCACAATACGTACATATTTAAGCCGGGTGCATTTGCCGCTTCTGACATGATCCCTTCCATGGGCGATTTTCTATTTAACGCCCTGGCCCTTTTGATTATAAGCTATACCCTTTTTATTACCTATAAGAATTTAAACTTTAGAAAGCGAAAATCTGCTTTTCGAAGAGTGACGCTTATCCTTTCACTGTTTTTGCACATCTATATTTTCTACAGGCTTTTCCTTTGGGCAGCCGATAGTCTGATCATGGATGCAAGTTATTCCATGAATCTGAACCAGATCTTTTTTCTAACCAGCGATTCGTATCTGGCCCTGATCGTTTTTACGATATTGTTATTTAGTTTCTTTCTGGTATCATACAGAATCCTGGGACTGGCATTTCATTATTCAGGAAGATCCATACTCCATTATTTCGGCTTACTCCTGCTTACAAGTATGGTATATTTTGTGATTTGCTTTTACAGGCATAACTGTGAATTCACACTCTTTCTACCCCTGATTGCTTATGCTACAGCATTTTATTTACTATCAGCAAACAGGTCAGACCTTAGCGGAGTCGGATTCTCTGCGGCTGTGCTTTATCTTTTTCTTTTTGCAATCATCAGCACCGCTGTGTTATTCTCTTTTAACAGTAAAAAGGAGGTTGAACAACGCAAGCTTCTTGCCATTGAACTGGCCAGTGGAGAAGACCCCCTGACTGAATACATTTTTGTTTCCGCCACCGAAGAAATGAGTACAGACTCCCTCCTTCGGGAGCTTCTTTCTCAGGCGCCCTACGATATCGAAAAGGAAGACCTTGCCATTGATTATATAGAAGAACATTACCTTACCGACCGCCTCAGAAAATACGAGTGGATGCTAACCATATGCACACCTGGCAGATCGCTTATTATCCAGCCCGAAGATTATATCGTAAACTGCTATGATTATTTTGGCAAAATAATTACGACCCTTTCAACACCTACGATGGGCCAGAATCTGTTCAGATATGACAATGAAGCAGGCATGTGCAATTACATTTCTGCTCAGGACTTTGTTTTCAATGAGGGCACGGACACGGTAACGGTATACATAGAACTGTTTTCCTTATTTATACCCGAGGAGGGATTGGGATATCCCGAGTTGTTGATCGACGAAAAGATCAAAACATTTTCCGGTCTTGAAAGTTATTCTTATGCCAGATATAAAGAGAACAGACTGGTATTCAAATATGGAACCTATCCGTACCGGACCTCCTTTAAAAAATATGAGCAGGATGTTTCGGAATCATTTATCAATCACAATTATGCCGATCATTTTATTTCTAAAATAGAAGATGATGAATTTTTGATTATCAGTAAAGAAGAGGTGGGGTTCCTTGAGGTTCTGGCACCGTTTTCCTACCTGTTAATCTTTTTCACAATATTCATTTTGTTGTTTTTAAGCGGTGTGAATATTCCTTTTACCAGGGCACGTTTTGAGCTTAATTTCAGAAACCGCCTGCAGCTATATATCATTTCCCTTATCATTGTTTCTTTTGTAATCGTAGGGATCATTACGGTGAGGTATGTCATAAACCTTAACACAGATAAAAATAAAGAGATCCTGCAGGAGAAAACCCATTCGGTACTTATTGAACTCGAACACAAATTATCCGGCGAAGGTCAACTCACAATTGACATGCAGGAATATCTTACAAACTTGCTTATCAAGTTTTCAAAGGTTTTCTTCTCCGATATCAACCTATACGATTTGCAGGGAGACCTTCTTGCCTCATCCAGGCCTCAGATCTTCCAGAAGCAACTTATTTCAACCAAAATGAATGCCGAGGCATTCCGGATACTTACCATAGACAAAAAACTATTATTTATACATACCGAAACAATAGGAGACCAGGATTATTTTTCAGCTTATGTTCCCTTCATGAATGAGGATAACGACGTTGTCGCCTATTTAAACCTCCCTTATTTTGCACGCCAGACTGAGCTTCAAAATGAAATTTCCCTCTTCCTGAATGCTTTTCTGAATGTGTATGTACTGATGATCGCAGTTGCTATTTTTATAGCTTTGCTGATCTCCCGTTATACCACCCAGCCTCTTCAACTCATTCGCGGCAAGATGGCCTCCTTATCCCTCAGTGGAACCAATGAAAAGATCAAGTGGTCGAGAAATGATGAAATCGGCACCCTTGTGGCAGAATACAACCGAATGATCGATGAGCTCATGCGTAGTGCCGAACTCCTGGCTCAATCAGAAAGAGAAAGTGCCTGGCGGGAAATGGCCAAACAGGTAGCTCATGAGATCAAAAACCCCTTAACGCCCATGAAGCTGAGTGTGCAGTATCTGCAAAAGGCATGGGATGAAAAACAGCCCGACTGGGATGCACGATTAAGAAGGTTTACCCAAACGATCGTAGAACATATTGATACCCTTTCGGACATAGCATCCGAGTTTTCCGACTTTGCTAAAATGCCAACAAAGAAAGAGGAACAGCTTGACCTTTCTGAAAGCATTAAAAAGTCACTCGACCTGTTTTCAGATATCGAAAACATCCAGTTCATCTATACCCCCTTAAACGATGGGCCTTTTTATGTGCTGGCCGACAAAAACCAATTGATCAGGGTTTTTAACAATCTTATTAAAAACTCCATACAGGCCATCGGAAAAACCCCCAATGGCAGGATCGAAATAAGCCTTGACCAAAAAGATAATTATTATCATATAATTGTAACTGACAATGGGCCGGGAATAGCACCTGATATGGTGGATAAGATCTTTTCGCCCAGCTTTACCACTAAAACCAGTGGCATGGGACTCGGGCTGGCCCTTGTAAAAAGCATCATACACGAAGCCGGGGGAGAAATCAGCTTTGAGTCGGCCTCAAAAAAAGGGACAATTTTTATGATCCGCTTACCCATATATCACACCTAGTTGTTTGTTGCGTTAGTACCTTAATGATATCTACCCTGTTATTAACTTATCGCAATTATGACAGCAATAAATGCATTTCATTTTTACATTTGTAGTCTAAGCTAAGCACGGGAATTGAAAGCAATACAAAAACTCGCCGGACAAACTGCCGTATATGGCATGGGAACCATCGTTCCGCGCCTGCTCAATTATCTTTTGCTTACTCCGTTTTACACACGCATTTTTCTTGAAGGCCAATACGGTGTTGTCACAGAGCTCTACGCTTATGTTGCATTCCTGCTTGTGCTTTTAACCTATGGGATGGAAACATCCTATTTCCGATTTGCTGAATCGGAAAAGGATAAAAAGAGTGTTTTTACAACGGCAATGGGCTCGCTTTTTTTAACATCTACAGTATTTATTTTCTTTGCCATCCTTTTTGCGCAGGATATCGCAAATCTGATCAGGTACCAGGCCAACCCTGAATATATTATATATTTTTCGATCATTGTTGGTGTAGATGCTTTCACTTCCATTCCCTTTGCCCGCCTCCGTCAGGAAAACAGGGCCTTTCGCTTTGCCTGGATAAAGATCGTAAACGTTGCGGTAAACATCTTGCTTAATTTCTTTTTCCTGTTATTCTGCCCATGGTTTCTTAAAACAAATCCCGACTCCTGGATCGCCATGGTGTATGACGCCGATATTGGGGTAGGCTATGCATTTATATCAAACCTGATTGCCAGCCTTGTTACACTGATTCTACTTATCCCTGATATCTTCAAAGTTCGCTTTACATTCAGTCCTTCTCTTTTAAGAAAAATGCTTTCTTATGGCCTGCCTTTGCTTCTTGTAGGCCTTTTCGGGATGATCAATGAAGTTTCGGATAAGCTGCTGTTTAAGTTCCTTATCAACGTTCCTGAAAATGTTTCTGACAGGGAAATGTATGTTCTGGGACAATTGGGTGTATATGGAGCCAATTACCGCCTGGCGGTGCTCATGACCCTCTTCATACAAATGTTCCGCTACGCTGCTGAGCCCTTTTTCTTTTCACATTCACTAGAAGAGAATGCGAAGCAATTGTATGCATCTGTAATGAAATATTTCATCATTTTTTGCTTATTGATCTTTCTTTCGGTAACGCTCTTTCTGGACATCTTCAAATATTTCATCGGACCTGATTTCCGGGCCGGCCTGCATATCGTACCCATCATACTTATGGCAAATCTCCTGCTGGGCATTTTTTATAATTTGTCGGTCTGGTATAAACTTACAGACAAGACCCGTTTTGGGGCCATTATTGCTTTCACCGGGGCCCTTATTACAGTTGTTCTTAATATTGTGCTGGTACCCAAATATGGTTATTCTGGCGCTGCCTGGGCCCATTTTGCCTGCTATTTATCTATGGTCATATTTTCCTTTATTCTTGGCAGGAAATACTATAAAGTAAATTATGATCTGCCCAATATATTTCTGTATTTTGTCATGGCAATGGGCATCTATTTTCTGGCTGTCTACTTTCCCTTATTCGATGGAGCGGCAAAAATTGTATTGCACATTTTATATATTTGCGTCTTTATATTATTTGCCTACCTGCTTGAACGAAAAAAATACAGTCGTGAATTTCGTTAAAGTCAAAACCAACCTATAGCATTGTATGAAAATTAAGATCGTAAACCAATCAAAACACCCCCTCCCTGAATATGAAACGGAGCTATCGGCCGGTATGGATCTTCGCGCAAACCTGGAAGAGCCTGTACTTCTCCAAAGCCTCGAGCGCGCCCTGATTCCCACAGGCCTGTTTATTGAGCTGCCTGCCGGATATGAAGCACAGATAAGGCCGCGCAGCGGACTGGCTATCAAAAAAGGGATCAGCCTTGTGAATACCCCCGGAACCATTGATGCTGATTATCGTGGAGAGATCAAGATCATCCTTATTAACCTTTCTAAAGAAGACTTTCTTGTAAATGATGGTGAACGAATCGCACAAATGGTGATCTCGCGTCATGAAAAGGCTGAATTTGTCCTCGTAGAGGAACTGAATGAAACGGATCGTGGAGCCGGTGGTTTCGGCCATAGCGGTACAAAATAACTCCCTGTATTTTTGATGGCGAGGTCTCGCGAATTTCGCCTAATTTTGTAACAGACTTGTTACATTCCTCATGATATCTACTGATTACCAGAATCGAAAATATGTGATCATAGCAATTTTTTTGCTGGTAGCTATCCTCTATACCATACGCCTTTTCATGCTACAGGTTTTAAGCAATGAATATAAGCTTTCTGCTGAGAACAATGTACTAAGGTATATTACGGAATATCCCGCCAGGGGCCTCATCTACGACAGGAACGGCATTCTTCTGGTGTATAATGAAGCGGCCTACGACCTCATGGTCATTCCACAGCAACTGAAAGCTTTTGACACTACAGAGCTTTGCAATTTGCTGAACATGGAAAGGGCTGCATTTATGGAGGAATTGATCAAAGCAAAAAAATACTCCTACCGCAAACCATCCATCTTTCTGGAGCAGATTTCCAGGGAAGATTATGGCTATCTGGCAGAAAAACTATATAAATATCCCGGTTTTTATGTTCAATCGCGCACCCTCAGGAAATATCCTGAGCCCATGGCAGCTCACCTCCTCGGCTATATAGGCGAGGTAAACAACAGGGAACTTGAATCAGATGCTTTTTATACCCAGGGTGATTACATTGGCAAAAGTGGCCTGGAAAGGTCGTATGAGAATGTATTGCGTGGCGAAAAAGGCCTTCAGGTTGTGATGGTGGATGTACACAATCGTGAAAAGGGTTCTTTTGCTGCAGGGAAATACGATACTGCCGCGATAGCCGGGAAGAATCTGCAAATCTCTATTGATTCTGAATTGCAGGCTTATGGTGAGCTGCTGATGCAAAATAAGATCGGAAGCATTGTAGCACTGGAGCCATCATCCGGTGAAGTGCTGGCTCTTGTTACAGCACCTTCATATGATCCCAACCTTCTGGTGGGAAGGGTGCGTAGTAAAAACTACATCCGGCTTCAGGACGATTCGCTTAAACCTCTTATGAACAGGGCCATAGGGGGCACCTACCCCCCCGGTTCAACATTTAAAATGGTGAACGCCCTGATAGGCATGGATGAAGAGGTCCTTAATCAAAACACAAGGTATCAATGCGATGGCCCTGAAAGCAGGCCTATAAGGTGCACACACTATCATGAAACTCCGCTGGCTCTGAATTCAGCGATTCAAAACAGTTGCAATCCCTATTTCTGGAACGTATTCAGGTCCATTTTAACCAATCCTGTTTATGGGAATGATAGCGTTGGCTTCAATCATTGGAGGAAGCATGTAATGAGTTTTGGATTTGGGCTTAAATTCAATACAGACATCCCTTTTGAACTTAAAGGAAATATTCCTACGGCTGATTATTATGACAGAATTTATGGTAAAGGCCATTGGAAGGCCCTCACAGTTCGTTCATTAGCCATCGGGCAGGGTGAGATCCTGGTAACCCCCCTCCAACTTGCCAACATGGCTGTGATCGTGGCAAATAAAGGCTATTATTACCGTCCCCATATACTGAAGGGAATTGACGAAATAGAGAATCCCATAGCAGAATTCACAGAAAAACAACTCACGAGCATAGACCCCAGACACTATGATTTTATCCGCCAATCGATGCTTGATGTGTTTGAGGGTGAACATGGGACAGCAAGATGGTATAAGATTGACAGCGTTTTGATTTGCGGTAAAACCGGAACCGTGGAAAATCCGCATGGGAAGGATCACTCCATGTTCATAGCCTTTGCACCTTATGACGACCCCCAAATAGCCCTAACCGTTATTGTTGAAAATTCCGGTTTCGGGTCATCATGGGCTGTACCTATGGCCACTTTGCTAATCGAAAAATATCTTCTGGGAAAAGTGAAGCGAAAAGCCCTGGAAGAACGAATGATCAATGAAAATCTAATCAACAGAGAATGAGAGAACGGCAGGGCATATTGCAAAATATTGACTGGGTAACCGTATTGTTATTCCTGCTGCTTGCGATGATCGGCTGGATAAATATTTATGCTGCTGTTTACAATGATGAGCATGCCAGTATTTTCGATTTTTCGCAGCGTTATGGTAAGCAGCTCATGTGGATTTTTGCCGCACTGTTTATTGGCCTTGTCATTATCATTATCGATGCCTCTTTCTTCATAACTTTTTCATATGTCATATATGGCATAAGCATATTGTCCCTGCTGGCGGTCTTGGTAGTTGGAACCGAAATTGCAGGCTCAAAATCATGGTTTCAGTTCGGGGGCATTGCCCTTCAGCCCGCTGAATTTGCCAAATTTGCCACCTGCCTTGCCCTTGCCAAATACCTCAGCACTTTTAATGTATCCCTGAAGCGGTTAAAAACAAAAATAGTGGCATCTGCTATTATTTTGCTTCCGGCTGCCTTGGTTTTACTGCAAAATGATACAGGATCAGCACTCGTATATTTCATTTTTATCCTGGTTCTTTTCCGCGAAGGATTGACAGGCAACATTCTGCTTATTGGCCTGATGGTTGCCTTTTTGTTTGTGATCACCCTCCTGATGGATAAGCTGTATGTAATGGCAATCCTGATCTCGATGGCCCTTGTGATGTTTTACTTTATGAGGCGCAATAAGAGAAATATAATGATTCTTGTTGGCCTTTTGCTCATATCAACAGCCTTTGTATATTCAGTTGATTATGCCTTTGAAAACATCCTCGAGCCTCATCAAAAGAAACGGATCAATGTATTGCTGGGAAAAGAACTCGACCTCAGGGGGGCGGGTTACAATGTTCATCAGTCGAAGATCGCAATCGGCTCGGGAGGCCTCAGTGGTAAAGGCTTCCTGCAAGGAACACAAACAAAGTATGATTTTGTTCCAGAGCAGGATACCGATTTTATTTTTTGCACCATCGGTGAAGAGTGGGGATTTATTGGGTCTCTGGTTGTTGTAGTGCTCTTCATGGCATTGCTCATAAGGCTTATAAGGTTGGCCGAACGACAGCGATCCGATTTCAGCAGGATATATGGATATGGGGTAGCCTCCATAATTTTCTTCCATTTTACTGTAAATATCGGCATGACCATCGGCCTCTTACCGGTAATTGGCATTCCACTGCCTTTTATCAGCTATGGAGGGTCTTCCCTCTGGGCATTTACCATACTGCTGTACATTTTCATCAGACAGGATGCCAGCAGGCTTGAATTATTGTAAGCTTTCTTAAAACCATTTGTCCCATGCATTGTTTAAAAGTCATTGAATAAATAAAATGATGCCATTATGCCAAATAAGCTTATCCATGAAACGAGCCCGTATTTGTTGCAACATGCAAACAATCCTGTAGACTGGCATCCCTGGAATGAGGAAGCCCTATCCCTCGCGAAAAAAATAAATCGCATGCTGATTGTCAGTATAGGATATTCAGCATGTCATTGGTGTCATGTAATGGAACATGAGTGTTTTGAAGATCCTGAGGTAGCATCACTGATGAATGATCATTATGTATCGGTTAAAATCGACCGGGAAGAACGCCCTGACCTTGATCATGTGTACATGGAATCAGCTTATCTTATAAATGGCAGTGGTGGCTGGCCATTAAATGTTATTTGCCTTCCCGACGGAAGGCCGGTATACGCAGGAACATACTTCCCAAAGGGTAAATGGATGCAAGTGCTGGGCTATTTATCAGATCTGCAAAATTCCCAGCCGGAGCTTCTGGAAAATCAGGCCGAAAACCTGCTCAAAGAAATGAAAAAGCCCCTGAACATTCCTGACATAGAGGATCCGGGTATGCCTGCACAATCAGATATTAAATTAATTCATTCCGGCATTACGCATAAGATCGATTTTGAAAAAGGAGGGATGTATGGAGCTCCCAAGTTTCCAATGCCCATCGTTTTTGAATACCTTTTGAATAATTATTCAATATATGGACGAGAGGAGAGCCTTCAGGGGGTCATTTCCAGTCTTGATGCCATGGCTGCCGGAGGGATCTACGACCAACTTGGTGGAGGTTTTTCCAGATACTCAACAGACGCCGACTGGAAAGTGCCTCACTTTGAAAAAATGCTTTATGACAATGCCCAGTTGCTCAGTCTTTATTCAAACACTTATAAAGTCACAAACAATGAAGATTACAAGATCGTAATCAGGGAAACCATTGATTTTGTAAAAAGGGAATTGCGATCCCCGGAGGGTGGTTTTTTTTCAGCCCTGGATGCTGACAGTGAAGGAGAAGAGGGACGGTATTATGTATGGACAAAAAATGAAATTTTAGCGTATGGCGGAGATCATGCAGAAGCCTTTTGTAATTTCTACAGAATAGAAAAAGATGGCAATTGGGAGGATGGAAAAAACATTCTCTACAGGACAAAAGAAAACATATTGCCCGATTTACAGAACGGCGATTTAGCTTCTTTCCTTGATATTAAAAATAAACTGCTTACTGTCCGCGACAGGCGAGAACGTCCGGGCCTGGATGATAAGATTTTAACCTCCTGGAATGCCATGATGCTGATAGGGCTTGTGGATGCTTATCGTGCGCTTGGTGACGAACAACACCTTGAGCTGGCATTGCAAAATGCCCATTTCTTAAAAACATACGTCATTAGGGAAGATTATAGCCTGACAAGAAGTTTCAAGGATGGAGTAGCCAGCATTCAAGGGTTCCTGGATGACTATGCATACCTGGCAGATGCTTTCATTCATCTTTATCAGATAAGCTTTGATGAAAGCTGGCTGATCCTTGCAGACAAGCTATCGGCCTATGCTGTGGAACACTTTTATGATGCATCTGCCAATCGGTTTTACTATACCTCTTCAAAGGACCCGGAACTTATCATGAGGCCGTCTGAAATGAGCGATAACGTGATTCCTTCCTCATCATCCAGGATGGTAGAGGTTTTGGGACTTCTTGGCCGATATTTTGACAATAATCAATACCGGGCTCTCTATGAAAAATTATTGAAGAGCATGATCCCGGCCATCATCAAAAATCCTTCTTTTCATGCAGCCTGGGCAATTCAGCTCGACCGCTACATGAATCCATCACACGAGCTCATTATTTTAGGCCCTGAAGCCATGGCATTCAAAAAACAAATTGAAAGAAATTATTTTCCGGGATTATTGATCTCCGGCGGAGAAAAAAGGGGGACATTATCGCATTTTGGGTATAAATACATAGAAGGCAAGACCATGGTATATATTTGCCGGGATGGAAGTTGCAGGCAACCAACTGAATCCATAGATAAAGCAATTCAACAGATTTCTCGGGAATTGGAAGATCTAAGAAATCAAAAACAATAGGAAATTAAATCCGTATATTTACAAACGAAAGGAATTCAATGGAAAAACGCTGGGTGTTTAAAAATCAGGGTGAAGAGGAAATTGTCCGGAATCTTGCCGAAGAGTTAAGTATTGACCTTAACCTTTCTAACCTTCTTGTTCAGCGTGGAATTCATTCTTTTGACCAGGCCAGGTCTTATTTCCGCCCCCAACTTGACGACCTCCACGACCCCTTTCTGATGAAGGACATGGATAAAGCCATTGAGCGTATTTATTCTGCTGTGAATACTGGTGAAAAGATCATGGTTTACGGAGATTATGATGTGGACGGAACCACTGCTGTTGCGCTGATTTATTCATTTCTTCACCGCTTTTATCAAAACATTGATTTCTATATCCCCGACAGGGATACCGAAGGTTATGGGATTTCCTATCAGGGAATTGACTATGCATGTGAAAATGGTTTTACCTTGATGATTATTTTGGATTGCGGAATCAAAGCCATTGAAAAGACCATTTATGCCAAAGAGAAGGGCCTGGATTTTATTATCTGCGATCATCACCGGCCCGGTGATGAAATTCCGCCCGCATATGCTGTACTGGATCCCAAAAGAAATGATTGCCCTTATCCTTTTAAGGAACTTTCAGGCTGTGGGGTTGGCTTTAAACTTGCCCAGGCCTATGCACAAAAAAACAACATCCCTATAACTGAATTGATGCCACTTTTAGACCTTGTAGTGGTAAGTATCGCATCGGATATTGTTCCTATAAATGGAGAAAACAGGATTCTTGCCCACTATGGGCTCGACCTCCTCAATAAGAATCCCCGCACAGGTATTGAAGCCATTCTTCTGGTTGGAAATGTGAAACGCACAAACAATCCGCTTGAAGAGTACATTTTTAACAAAGAATTAACCATCAGCGATCTTGTTTTCATGGTTGGCCCTCGCATCAATGCGGCCGGGCGTATTGAAAGCGCAAAAAACTCCGTTCGCTTATTGATAGAACCACAGTTCAAGCAGGCCATGGAAATAGCAAGAAAAATAAACCTGTTGAACGATGAGCGTAAAAGCCTTGACCTTAATGCCACCACGGATGCACTTCGCATTATCAGAGAAAACGATGAAATGCGCAATGCCAATTACACCGTAGTTTACGACGAGGAGTGGCACAAAGGCGTTGTCGGGATTGTTGCCTCCAGGCTCACAGAAACCTATTACCGCCCTACAATTGTACTTACATATTCCAACGGCCTGATAACCGGCTCTGCCAGGTCGGTTAAGGACTTTGATATATATGATGCCGTAGATGCTTGTAATGAATACCTGGAACATTTCGGAGGACATAAATATGCTGCAGGGCTCTCCCTGAAAAAGGAAAATCTCGAAAATTTTAAACGCTGTTTCGGAGAATATGTTAATAAGCACATAACCAAAGAGCAGCTGGTACCTGAGGTTGAAATTGACGCTGAGATCATATTACGAGACATCGGTTCACGCTTTTACAGGATACTGAAGCAATTCGCACCATTCGGGCCGGGCAACCTTTCGCCCTTGTTTAAAACCCCGGGGCTTGTGGATACAGGTAAGGCCAGGATTGTAGGAAAAAACCACCTTAAGCTTGAAGTTGTGCACCCTGATATTTCGGGATTTCCATTCGCAGCCATAGCCTTCCAGCAAGGGCATCAATACAATGATATCAAGGAAGGTAAGCTTTTCAGTGCCTGCTACCATATTGAAGAAAATGAATGGAATGGCGTTAAATCCATTCAACTCAATATCAAAGACCTTAAATTTGAAGAATAGTTTTCTATAGCCTTAAAACAAGCACTCTTATCTCAGCCCTCCTTTAAACCAAAAGAATATAGCGTAATAAAGGCTCCGAAAATGATGGCAAAGACCCCTATCATTTTCAGGGTCTCTATAGCTGTTTCAATAGGATTGAAAAACAAAACAAATCCGGCAGCAATCACAATAATCGCATTCAATAAGAGCAGCCACCTTGTACGCACACCCTTGTTGGCACTCATGGCAGCAAAGAGCTGTGTAAAGCCCACAGAAACCGCCCAAATGGCCACAAAGATGATAAATAGCTCTACATCCGCCCTGGAGTGGTGATAAACAATAATAAGTACGCCAAGTACAAGGTCCAGAAGGCCTTCAAAAAGCCATAAAACTCTTTTTTTATTTTGTTTTATGTTATTCAGGGCTCCGCCCATAAGAAACACCCCACTCATAATAATAAAACCTCCAAAAAGCTGAACAAGCCAATCAAGGGTTGCATGTGGAACCAGTAATGCTACAAGGCCAAATGCTATGGCGAACACACCCTTAACAGTATAGGTCCACCAATTCTTAAATAATTTTGTTTCCATAGGAAATGTTTGTTTTTGGGTAAATTTGGAATGACTATACTGTTGTATGCTAATCGCTTTTCATGGAAAATGAAAAATAGACAAGTATCATTCCCATGATAATGAAAATTGCACCGACTATCTTTAAGATCGCTCCGGCCACAAAAGCAGGATCAAGTAAAAACAGCAGGCCTATACCAAACATTAGTATTCCGCCAATCAGAAACATGCTGCGGTATTCTTTCGCCTTGACGAGGGCGATGGCAATATATATCTTAAACAATCCAAGCATCAGAGCCCATATTCCTATAAAAACAAAGAATATTTTCAAGCTGGCCCCCGGATACAACATGATCAGTGCCCCTAAAATAACTGTAATCAATCCTTCGGCAAGCATCAGTGCATAATCCGCCTGCTTGCGACGACGGTCATATGCACCTACTAAAAGCAATACACCCCCTATTAATACAAGTAAACCAAAATATACCGAGATGCTTAACAATAGTTCCCCGGTAGCAAAGAGTGCAAAACCCCCAAACAATATCGCCAGCAAACCATTAACAATCAATACCCATTTGTTCTTTTGAAGATTCGTTTTCATATCAAATGTTTTTTATTTATAATCCTAATAAAATTCAATAAATGCCCTGATCAGAAGGAAAATCCCAAAAACACTGAGTCCTGCTCCCGCCACCCAGTTTATCCACTGAATAAAACGGGGCGTTATTAAGCCCTTGATCTTATATGCACCAAAACATTTCAGCATGTCGGTGGAAAGAATAACCAGCAAAGTGGTAGCAAACAGTACAATTACAGAGTCCGTTTCTCCCTTATAATTTGTTGTTACGGTTGTGACCCATAATATCCAAAACAGCCATACAAAGGGGTTGGTAAAGTTCAGGAAAAAGCCTTTTAAGATAAAGGTAATGGGGTTGGGTGATTTGCTGTCTTCACCATCTTCATCTTCCGATATCTTTACCTTTCGGGTAAAGGTAAATACACCAAAAACAATCAGAATAATGCCTGTAATAAGTCCGAAAGCTAATTGATTTTCCGGTGTTTCATTAATAATTTGAAGTGCCCCCAGGAGGCAAAGGGTAACAAGGGTTACGTCGCTGAGAAAAATTCCGAATGCAAGCTGAAATCCTGCAAATAACCCCCTGTGGATGCTGGTTTGGATAAGGGCAAATAATGCGGGACCAAAGCCAAACAAAAAAGCCAGGGTTAATCCAAGTATTATTCCTTCCCAAATTGGGGTTATCATTTATTGTTCGTTTTATACTCGTTGAGATACGTTTCCCATTGAGTGTATTTTTCTCCCTTCAACACCCTTGGAAATTTATTGGCGCCTCCTTCTTTTCCATGAACCTTCATCCAATATGAAAATGCAGACGGGGGCAATATTTCAAGGAAAACATCTGTTACTGCAGCAATTCGCTCAACACGGTAATCATCATTCAATACTTTGATATACCCGTCAATCTTTTCCTTTGCCAGTTCCGGATCAATATCATCATCGGTGCCCAGATACCATTTATGTGCAAACATGCTTCCGTGCCTGAAGCCTGCTACTGTAAATTCCCTAATCTCGATATTAAATTCATCTTGCAGCATTTTAACTGCCATGTTCATGTTCTCTTGCGAAAGGTGTTCCCCACATAAGCTAAGAAAATGCTTTGTCCGCCCTGTAATCACGATTTCACAACTCTCTTTTGAGATAAATTTGATGGTATCTCCGATCAGGTAGCGCCAGGCTCCGGCACAATTCGAAAGCAAAAGAGCATATTCAACCCCCTCTTGCACCTCTTTTAAGGTGATGGCGGAAGGATTTTTCTTCATATTTCCCTCACTATCGAAGTTTTCATCGGTGAAGGGGATAAATTCATAAAAAAGGCCATTATCCACAACCAATTGCATAACCTTTTTATCAAGCCTGCTCTGATAAGCAATATACCCCTCTGAGGCCAGATAGGACTCGTTAAAGATAACCGGTTTACCAAACAGTTTGTCAAAACTCTTTACATAGGGCTCAAAAGATACACCACTATGTACATAAACAGCCAGGTCAGGCCATATATCGTGAATATTATTAAGCTTATGATGTTCAATGATGCGCTCAAGAATGATCTGTATCCAGGCAGGAACCCCCACAATGACGCCGATGTCCCAGTTGGGTGCCGATTTTACAATTTCATCCAGCTTAGTTTCCCAGTTTCTCTCCCTGGATATACGTTTGCCGGGTTTGTAAAAATGTTGAAACCAGAAAGGAATATTTCCAGCGGAAATACCTGACAGGTCGCCCTCATAGTATGTCCCATTGTAATTCAGATGTGTGCTTCCTCCGATCATAAGGATGCCCTTCTCGTAAAATTCGATCGGAAACTTATACCTGGCTGTTGAAACCAGTTGGCGGATACTGATTCGTCTGATTGCCCTGATCATATCGCCTGTAACAGGTATTTGCTTACTTGACGACTCCGAAGTTCCTGAGGTAAGGGCAAAATACTTAACCCTTCCGGGCCAGCTAACAAAGCCTTCTCCATTAATGGTCCTGTACCACCACTTCCTAAACATTGTGTTGTAATCGAATGTGGGAACAGATGCCTGAAAGGCCTTTACAATATCCTTTTCATTAAGAATTTTTGTAAAATTATAGTGCTCCCCAAAAGCAGTATTCTGAGCTTTGGTTAGTAATTTGCGAAGTACCTTAATCTGTGCCTTGTTAAAATCTTTACTCCGGCGAATCTCAAAAGGAATGCTTCTGAGCTCGTATGCTCTCTTTATAATCGTACCAAGAATGGCCATGTAGGGGCAGGTTTGTTTAAACGGGATAAAATTAAGAAATAATTGGCTATTTTTATAAAATCTAAATTTAAATATGAAAAAGCATCTATTCAACCTCATACGCCTCCTCCTGTTACTGGCAATCGGAATCTTCGTCTATATAGCTGGGATACTGATTATTAATTCCGTACAAAATTACAGTCCGGAAGACACAATAATCCCAGTTTCAATGAGTAACAGCCTTCAGCCTGTTGAAGAAAAAGGCATCCTGAGCATCCTGAGCTGGAACATCGGATATGCCGGCCTGGGAGAAAATGCTGACTTTTTCTATGATGGCGGTAAAATGGTACGCCCCCCGAGAGAAGATTATGACCGCTATCATCAGGGAATTCTGAAGCAAATTAGCGAACTTGACAGCATTGATTTTATCATCCTTCAGGAAGTAGATACCTTCTCCCGCCGATCGTATGGCATAAATCAATTCAAAGAATTTCAAAACACCTTAACTTCACATTCAGGAATATTTGTAAAGAATTACGACGTACTATATGTTCCCTTGCCTTTCCTCAATCCTATGGGAAGAGTGGTCTCGGGTTTATCATTATTCTCAGCATACCGTATTCAAGAATCATCACAGATCGTATTTCCTGAAAGCTTTGCATGGCCCAATGGGCTTTTCATGCCAGATCGTTGTTTTATCCATGCAATTTTTGCTCTCAGCTCCGGCAAATCGTTACACATCATCAACACCCACAACTCTGCTTTCGATGATGGTTCACTCAGAAACAGCCAGCTTGAAATTCTTTATGACATAATGCTAGGCGCCTATGAAAATGGTGATTATGTAATTGCCGGAGGCGATTGGAATATGAACCCTGCAGGATATTCAAATACAACATTCATAAGTGGAGATCCGGCCTTTGGCTTATCTGATATCGCGGCCGTTGAAGGTCCGGAGAAAAACTGGCAACTGGCTTTTAATACGCTCTATCCTACAAATCGGGATGTGTCCACAAAATACATCCCCGGAACAAGCATAGCCACAATCATTGACTATTTTGTTTGTTCCCCAAACATTCAGGTACACGAAGTCAAATGCCTTTATGACGGTTTCAAATACAGCGACCATCACCCGGTTATTCTTCGCTTTGAGCTAAAATAAACAGCTTTCATTTCTTTCTCGTTGAACCCTTTGCTTTAACTTTTGTTTATTGTATAAAAAGAAAAACACTATGAAAACAAATATGGGAACTTTTGACAGGATACTAAGAGTTATACTGGCTATTGTGGTGGCAGTATTGATTTATATGGGTACCCTTAGCGGAACTGCAGCCATTGTCCTTGGAATTATTGCAGGCGTCTTTTTGATTACCGGCCTGGTCGGCACCTGCGGATTGTATACCCTTGTTGGGATAAACACCTGCCCTGTAAAGAAAAAGTGATCAGGCGAAAAGTTCAGCAGAAATACCATCTGCAAATAATTTCCCCTTTGGTGTAAGAAACAAGCTGTTTCCATTAAGGATCATGCTATTATCATTGATAAATTTTTGTGCTCCCATTAAAAGCATGGATGCATATTCATCACCAAATTCCTGCTTAACGATGTCGAGATCGCAGCCCCAGATGGTGCGAAGGGATGTCATCACATATTCGTTGTACCGCTGATCGCCGGTCAGCACTTCCTCTTCAAATGATTCATTGTAATATGCCTCCAGGTCGAGCCAGGCTTTCATTGAGGGCTTGTTCCACCTTCTGGAGAAACCATTATATGAGTGTGCGGATGGTCCAAGCCCCAGGTAGTGCCCCCCAGTCCAGTAAATACTGTTGTGTCGTGAGTAATGCCCCTCTTTTGCAAAATTGGATATCTCATAATGTATATATTCCTTGTCTTCGGTAAGCGAAAGGAGGGTTTTAAATTGATCAACCATAGCGGATTCGTCAGGAGAAACGGCCTTTTTGTTCTTGATCTTGACATAAAGGGCTGTTTTCTCTTCAACAGTCAATGCATATGCAGACAAATGAGGAATATCAAATGCAAAAAATGTATCCAGATTTTGTTCCCATTTCGCCTGACTCAAGCCTGGAATGCCATAAATAAGATCAATGGTAATATTGCTCAGTCCGGCATCCTGTAAGATGTCGATCGCCGACTTTGCATCTTCAGCAGAATGGACCCTGTTAAGATAGGCCAGGTCATCATCAAAAAACGATTGAACACCCAGGCTTAGCCTGTTGATATCTGTATTTTTTATCTCTTTTACCCATTGCTTGTTTACATCATCCGGATTTGCCTCCAGCGTAATCTCCACTTCATTAGAAACAGTAAAACGGCTTTGCACGGCATTCAGGATTAATCCTATTTCTGATGTATCCAACAAGGAGGGGGTTCCTCCTCCAAGATATATCGTATTTACAAGATCTTTTCCAAGGTAATTTTTTTGCATATTTATTTCCCTTACCAGATTTGAAATAAAAGCCGGTTTATGCTTTACTGATGTCATTGAAAAAAAATTGCAATAATGACATTTCGTTTTACAAAAGGGAATATGAATATAAATACCTGCCATAATATTTTAGAACCGTAAAATTAATCCTATTTCGTCAATGCACTTCCACAGCTTGTCAATTAATGAATTTTGCTGTACTTTTATCCGGATTTCTAAATACGAAAACAATGAAAAGGAGAGACTTTATTTTTAAAGGGCTCGGAGCAGGCATTCTTGCAGGCTCAGGGGTTTCCCTGAACGGGTTTTCACGTCTGATGGGCAATCCGGCAGCAGCTCCTGATGCTGCTTTTGACCTCGTGGCAGTAAAGGGAACCGATCCTGCAGCAATGTTTGATAAAGGCATCGATTCCATTGGGGGAATGGCAGAATTTGTTAAACCCGGGCAAACGGTTGTTATTAAGCCAAATATTGGCTGGGATGCTGTTCCGGAGCGTGCTGCAAACACAAATCCCGAACTGATCGGAAGAATTATAAAACGCTGTTATGAGGCGGGAGCCAAATCAGTAAGCGTTTTCGATAATACCTGCGACGAGTGGAAGAAATGTTATACAAACAGTGGGATAGAAGAAGAAGTTAAAAAGGCCGGTGGTGCAATTGTTCCGGGAAATAGTGAAAGCTATTACAAAGATGTAACAGTGCCTGAAGGGAAAACCCTGACTGAAGCCAAGGTTCATGAGCTCATTCTGAATTCCGACGTTTTTATCAATGTTCCGGTATTGAAAAGTCATAGCTCTGCAAAGCTTACCATTGCCATGAAAAACCTCATGGGAGTCGTCTGGGACAGGCGTTGGTGGCATCAGAATGACCTTCACCAATGTATTGCCGACTACACCACATTCAGAAAGCCTGACCTGAACGTTATCGATGCTTACAGGGTGATGAAACGAAACGGGCCAAGGGGTGTATCGGTAGAGGATGTGGTTACCCTGGATTCATTGATCATATCTAAAGACATTGTCGCTGCAGATGCTGCTGCTGCTAAAATCTTTGGTTTTGAGCCTGAAGACATCCCATATATAGCCATTGCCAGCGAAATGGGCATCGGAAATATGGACCTGGCCACCCTCAATATAAACAGGATCAAAATGTAAGCGATGGGGCTCGGAGTACTTAAAAAAATCAGGGTATTCGTTTCCCTTTTCTTTTTTCTTCTGATCACATTTATTTTCATTGACTTTACAAATACGCTTTCCGGAAAAGTCATTCAGGGTCTGCTATACCTGCAATTTATACCAAGTCTGATCGCTTTTCTTAAGCTTGGTGGTTTAGCACTATTTAGCCTGGCCATTGTCCTTTTGCTAAGTATGTTGTTTGGCAGGGTATATTGTTCCACAATCTGTCCGCTGGGTACATTGCAGGATATAATCATCTGGTTTAATCGACGATTTACCCATAAGAAGAAGTATCGAAAGCAAAAAAAACATGCATATCTGCGATACGGTATACTGGTAATTGCCACCGCCTTTTTGTCGCTGGGAATGATAAGCCCCTTGCTCTTGCTCGACCCTTACAGTAATTATGGCCGAATTGTTGCAAATCTGCTCAGGCCGGTCTATTTATTGCTTAATAATCTCGGTGCACTTATATTGGAATCAGCGGATATTTATACTCTTTACAGGGTTGAACCCGGGCTAACACACTGGTTCTCCCTGGCATTCTCTTTCGGTGTTTTTGCCTTGATATTCTGGCTTTCTGTTAAGTATGCCCGGCTTTTTTGCAATACGCTTTGTCCGCTAGGCACCGCTCTAGGATTGCTGTCGCGATATGCTTTATTTCAAATCCGTCTTGAAAAATCACTTTGTACTTCCTGTGGAAAATGTTCAGCAGTTTGCAAGGCAGGCTGCATAGACATTAATGCGAAAAAAGTTGATTTCAGCCGCTGTGTGGGATGCTTTAACTGTCTGACATCCTGTCCTTCCGGAGGAGTAAAATACACCACTAAAAGAAGGGATACTGAAATCATTATAAAACCCTTTGATCCTTCGAGACGTAATTTTATTGCCGGCACAGTGGTAGCTGCTACGGCACTATCTCCTCTGAGTATGTTGGCGCAAGGCCGGAACCGTGGGGGAAAACGATGCAACTCTCCCCAGGAAGTGATTAAAAATTACCCCATATCCCCACCCGGATCAACAAGCCTGGAACATTTCAACAATGCATGTACTGCATGCCATTTATGTGTGAGCGCCTGCCCTACGCATGTCATCAAACCTTCTTTTTTAGAATACGGTTTAGGTGGCATTATGCAACCCAGACTGGATTATCATGCGAACTATTGCAACTTTGATTGTGTAGTCTGTAGTGAGGTTTGCCCAACCGGAGCCCTGCAGCCCCTGGATATTGAAGAAAAGCATCTTCTTCAGCTTGGAAAGGTTAAGTTCATCAAGCACAATTGCATCGTTTTTACGGAAGGAACAGATTGCGGGGCCTGTTCGGAGCATTGCCCCACCAAAGCCGTGGATATGCGTCCATACAGGAATAACCTCTTCCTGCCCATCGTAAATCCAGACATTTGTGTTGGTTGCGGAGCCTGTGAGTACGCCTGCCCAACCGACCCAAAATCAATCTTCGTAGAAGGCAATCCCGTTCATCTTATAGCAGATAAGCCAGTAGCGGTTGAACTGGATCAACCCGATCCCACTGAAGATTTTCCTTTTTAAGCATGCTTTTTTAATACGATCCGAAAGGTTGTTTCACGATTGGGATAAGAATGCTTCACAAATATCTTTCCCTTATGGTAGTCCCTGATAATTCTTCTTGAAAGTGACAGACCCAAACCCCAACCACGCTTTTTACTTGTATATCCGGGGTTAAAAATAGCTTTGAAATGCGATTTGGGAATTCCTTTTCCTGTATCGCTGATATCAATAATTACATTGCCTTTTTCTTCGCTCAGCGATATGTTAATCGCTCCTTTGCCCGACATAGCATCTATTGCATTCTTTATAAGGTTTTCTATTACCCAGCTAAACAGGTGCGCATTCGCTGGAACAATGATGGGCTTGTCACCGGGAATATGGATTTTATACTCAACCTTCTTGGATGTGCGCGACTTAATATATTCTGTAGAGTTGTAAACAACATCCACAATATTAATCGGGTCAAGGCTGGGAGGGGAGCCGATCTTAGAAAATCGATCTGTAATGTTCTCCAGTCTGTCAATGTCTTTTTTGATCTCTACCAGGCCTTCATCTTCAATTCCTTTCAGTTTCAGCAATTCCAGCCATGCGATCATTGACGAGAGCGGTGTGCCTAGCTGATGTGCTGTCTCCTTCGACATACCTACCCAAACCCTGTCCTGCTCAGACCTCCGCGAAGTATTAAAGAGGAAGTAAGTGATCAGCAAAAAAAGTCCAATCACACCAAATTGTACATATGGATATATTCTCAATTGTGTTTGTATAACCGAGCTTTTATAAAATATATACCTCTTTTCCGGACCGGCAAGAGTGATTTCAATCGGGTCATTTTCGGAAGCCATCTCATCGATGGTCCTGGCAAGGAACAATGAGTCATTAACATCTTTTCCTGCCAGATTTCCACTTACAATAATGTTCAGCTTACTGCTATCCGTAATGATGACCGGAACCGATAAGGCATTTTCAACCACCTCCTCCAGAAAGGATTCGTTCAGGTCGTTGAGCACCGTTCTTAATTCAGTATAAATGGTTGATTCCTTGAAATACAGAATTTGAAACTCCCCCGGCAAATATTCAATTCGAATGGGATTGTATACCGTAAACTCCTTTTTCAAATCTCCTTCCAGCACATCATATTGGCTCACACTGTCGGCTACATTTCTTGCATGAATGATACTATCACTTTCTTTTGTCATGATAACGGGAATGGTAGTATTTCCTGTTATGATCTTGTAATATATATCAAGGACCTCAGAGTTTACCTCACTCATCATGTTCTTTGAGGCATCCGCCAGAATCTCCGCCCGTTTCTTTTCTTCTTCTTTTATTTGGGCAAAAAATCTGTCGGTATAAGCAACAAGATTTGCTTTGCGTTGAAGAGCATCTGCCCAAATTCTAACATTGTCTCTTTCTGAACTTGCAATTTTATTTACGATAATATTGGTATACCATAGTGAGGCTGTTACAATGATTACAGCTACGGCAAAGAGTATCCATTTCCATCTTTTTTTCCGGGAGTATGTGTTCATTTTTAAAATGTTCTGCTATAAAATACTACTAACGCAATTAAGTGCTTTCCTATTTTATGATCGGTCAGTGTAAATGTACTAAAATTATCCTCTTTACAAATTTCTTCCATATTTCATAAGAGCCCTTTTTTGCTCTAAGTACCGAAAACAGGCATTTTTAGCCAGTGTGCAAAACGAAACCAACGATTTAAAACAAGAAATAAAAGATCTAAATTATGCATTAAACTGCACTTTTAGTTGTATAACTAGTTTTTTAGTTGTATATTTGGCATGATATATGGATAATTTATAAATAGTTCAGCAATTTTTTTTGCCCATATTAACTAACATTTTAGTTTACAAACTAACAACAACAATACGACATGAAAGAATTAACCAAGGCAGAAGAAGAGATCATGCAGGTGCTCTGGAAACTGGGTAAGGGATTTGTAAACGATGTCCTTGATGAATTACCGGATCCTAAACCTGCATACAATACCGTTTCTACCATAATAAGAATACTGGAAAGAAAAGGTTTTGCTGATCACAAGGCATTTGGGAAATCATATGAATATTTTCCCCTTTTAACAAAAAGAGAATACACCAAAAAGTATTTCGGGCACTTTATGAAAAATTATTTCGGTAACTCTTATAAAGAAATGGTTTCCTTTTTTACAAGTGATAATAACCTGGACCTTCAGGAGCTTGAAGAATTAAAAAAAGCAATGGCCGAAGAGATCATCCGAAAAAAAATTGAGAAAAATGAATAACCTCATTCCTGTTCTGCTGCAATCATCTGTCAGTATTGCAATCTTATTTGCGATATATTACTTTTTTATGAAGAGGGATACCTTTTTCATGACAAACCGATGGTACCTGGTATCCTCCCTGATCATTTCAATCCTCATTCCTTTTATAGATTTCAGCATTCTTCTGCCTGCCCGAGAACAGATCTATATGGTCTTGCTGGAACCTGTGATTATTAGCCCGGAAGGTCTCCAGGCTTCTGTGGAAGAAAATCTAACCATTTTTCAAATTTTCATGTCTATATACCTCACAGGTGTCTGCATTTTTACGCTCCGGTTTCTCTATCAGCTAATTCAGCTATTTATGCTGGTCCGTAAATATGGAATATCCCATAAAGCCGGAATGCGCCTTGTGTTCACAGATAAGAACTATGCTCCTTTTTCATTTTTCAAGCTGGTTTTCCTAAACTCAACAGACATAGAGTCCATTGACTCTCAAAAGATACTCGCCCACGAAAAAATTCACATCAAACAATGGCACAGTTTGGATCTGATGCTATTGGAGATCATTACTATAGTATTATGGTTTAATCCCTTTATATGGTTATACCGCCATGCGATAAAAACATTGCATGAGTACCTTGCCGATGAGGGGGTTTTACACAGCGGGGTAGACGCAAATGTCTACAGTGCACTGCTTTTTAGGCAGAGTACGGGAATCCAGATCAATGATCTGACAAATAATTTTAGTAAATCACTTTTAAAAAAACGTTTCATTATGATGACAAGAAAAAGATCAACCCGTCTTGCAAGGATCAAACTACTGCTGGTGCTACCCCTTGCATTTACAATGATGCTGCTGATATCCCTTAGTCCGGATGCCATTGGGCAGCAAAACGAAAAAGTACCACCTCCTCAAGGAGAAAAATTAGTAACCGAAAGTTCACCTGATGTGCCGCCTCCACCTGAAAAAGCCCCAAAAGTCATTAAAATTACTGAAGTTCCTCAGGATCAGGATGAACCAAAAGCACCCATCTTCACTGTAGTTGAAGAAATGCCCGCTTTTCCCGGAGGGAAAGAGGCTATGTTTAAATACCTCGTTGAAAACATTACATATCCCGAAAAAGCCAAAAAAGCAGGTGTTGTCGGAACGGTTTTCGTCACCTATGTTGTGGAAAAAGATGGCCTGGTAACAAATGTAAAGCTCCTGAGGGGTGTTGAAGAAACCCTTGATGCTGAGGCTATCAGGGTAGTGAAGGCCATGCCAAAATGGACACCCGGAAAACAACGGGGTGAAACTGTAAGAGTGCAATACAGCCTGCCTATCAAGTTTACCTTAGATAATGCAGAAAAAGAAGATAAAAAATAATACTTAAGCACATGGCTGCCTTTGTTTCGGGCAGCCATTTTTTATTTTCAAATACTCTATGAAAAAAATTATTCTGCTAAGCCTCATCATTCTTTTTTCTGTCCTTACAGCTAAAGCCCAGCTTTTTCGAAAGCATCAATCAGATACCCTTCAGACCTCTAAAACAAAAAAATACTATGAATTCTGGGATAAAGACAGCACCTCTCTGAGTGCAAAAGGAAAATTTTGCCAGGGAGCACCTTGCAAAACCTGGAGGTATTACTATAAAGATGGAACCAGAAGAAAAAAAGTAAAATATGGTGAGCGACTGAAAATTAAAAACTATTTCCAAAACGGCCGTCTTGAAACAAAGGGATATGCTATCCTTGTCCTTGATGCGGAAAGAATTCACTTTTACTGGACCGGACCCTGGAAATATTATGACAAAAAAAGAAAATTATACCGCATCGCTTTATATGAAAACGGTCAGGAAGTAAAAGTAATCATGGGTCCGGAAGATCCTGTTTACTTTGAATAGCCACCATCCCCTCCCACTCCAAATAACAACTTACAAATAAATGGATGTTCGTAAATGAACAGCTTATGCCTATATCGGACACAATTTTTCCGTTTAGAACATTCTATCCTAGTTCTTAATTACTGATTTCGTGCTATTTGTGAAGGTGGCACACTTTTAGTTGATTAACTATTAAACCATTATTCCTGAGCATGATAATACTTAAAAACCTACATAAGTCATACGAGATCGGGCAAAACAAGCTACATGTGCTTAAAGGCATCGATCTTACCATTGAAAGCGGTGAACTGGTTTCGGTTATGGGCTCCTCCGGTTCCGGAAAATCAACCTTATTAAACATATTAGGGCTGTTGGATACCTATGATGAAGGCGAGCTTTACCTGAACGGAGACCTGATCATGAATTCCAGCATTACAAAACTCAGGGAGCTTAATGAAAGGCGCGCTGCCCACCTGCGTAACGAAACCATTGGATTCGTTTTCCAGTCGTTCAACCTAATCTCATTCAAAAATGCGAAGGAAAACGTAGCCCTTCCACTATACTATAAAGGCATTGGGCGTAAAAAAAGAAACCGCATGGCCATGGAATTCCTGGAAAAAATGGGCCTGGAAGAATGGGCAGAACACCTTCCAAATGAGTTATCCGGCGGTCAGAAACAGCGCATTGCTATCGCTAGAGCACTGATCTCACAGCCTAAAATGATTCTGGCAGATGAACCAACCGGAGCACTTGACTCATCCACATCAATGGAAGTGATGGAGCTTTTTCAGGAAATTAATTCTGCAGGTATAACTGTTATTATCGTAACACATGAGAATGATATTGCGGCCAAAACCGAACGTATTATCCGGCTTAAAGACGGACTTATAGAAAAAAACATAAAAAACGGCTTTCATAAAAGGTCGGATAAAAAACCCAAGATCCTGCAAACAGCATAATCCCTAAACCTATGTTTGATATCGACAAATGGCAGGAGATCTTTAGTACGATCAGAAAAAACAAGCTTAGAACGTTGTTGACAGGCTTCAGTGTAGCCTGGGGAATATTTATGCTTATTATATTACTGGGTTCCGGTTACGGCCTCGAAAATGGGGTGAAACGGGAATTTACAGGAGATGCGGTAAATTATCTTTCCATTAATGCCGGCATAACCAGTATGCCATACAAAGGAATGAAACCCGGGCGCAGGCTTCGCTTTACCAATGAAGAGAAAAATCAGCTTGGCAATATGCAGGGCGTTGATAAAAGTTCCGGTCGTTCAGCAGTATGGGCAAACAACACCCTCTCGTATCAAAATGAATATGGTAATTTCGATATATATGCCGTAAGTCCGGATTACAAATATGTTGAATCCCTTATTATTCTTGAAGGCAGGTATTTGAACGAAATTGATGAGGATGATTATCGCAAGGTGGTGGTGCTTGGCCGCCTTGTAAACGATGCGCTGTTCAAAGGAAAGGAGTCCCTAGGAGAATACATAAAGGTAAGCGGGATTCCCTTTAAGGTAATCGGCACATTTGATGATCCCGGTGGCGACCGTGATCTCAGCAGGATCTATATTCCGCTATCAACCGCCCAGAGAGTATTTAATATGGGAAACTATGTTGGCAGCATATTGCTTAATCTGGGCGATGCCGATGTAGATGAAAGCCTGTTAATGGTAGAGGCTCTGAAACAGGACCTGTCAGAAAAAATGAAGTTCGACCCTACCGACCCCAGGGCCATCTTTGTATACAATAGCATCGAAAACTACCGCACCTTCATGAATCTTTTTGCTAACATTCGACTGTTTATCTGGATCATTGGTATCGGCACGATCATCGCCGGCATTGTAGGTGTAAGCAACATCATGATGATCGTTGTAAAAGAGCGTACCAAGGAGATCGGAATACGCAAATCAATGGGGGCAACACCCTGGTCGATCGTAAGCCTGATATTACAGGAATCAATCCTTATAACTTCTTTTGCCGGTTACATAGGCCTTGTGCTGGGTGTTGGATTGCTTGAGATTATATCGAATGTATTGCCGGCAACAGATTATTTTGCAAATCCTGAAGTAAACATCCATATAGCTTTATATGCAACCCTTTTACTTGTCTTTTGCGGTGCGCTGGCCGGTTTTGTGCCTGCAAGAAAAGCCGCTGCAGTAAAACCTGTTGTGGCCCTGAGGGATGAATAAATTATTAAACTGTTAAATTGTTATAAATTGAGAGTATTTGATTCAGACAGATGGCAAGAGATCTTCAGTACGCTGAAAAAGAACAAGTTAAGAACTTTCTTTACAGCCTTTGGGGTGTTTTGGGGCATTTTCATGCTCGTAATTATGATGGGTTCAGGATCAGGACTTGAAAATGCAGTGGGCAGAGACATGGGAAACATGGCCACAAACAGCGTATTTATGTGGTCCATGCGTACAAGCATGCCATATAAAGGATTCGACAGGGGACGGTATTATAATTTCAGAAATAGCGATACGGAAGCCCTTCTGGAGAATATTCCGGAAATAAAATATATCGGGCCCAGGATCCGTGGATGGGGTGGAGATGGAAACAATGTTGTAAGAGGAGAAAGAACCGGTGCTTTTATTATGCAGGGTGATTATCCTGATTACAACCTGATCGACCCTGTGGGCATGAAAAGGGGACGCTTTGTCAATGATATCGATATTAAAAACAATAGAAAAGTATGTGTAATCGGACAGCGTATTGTAAACGAAATGTTTGCCCCGGGAGAAAACCCTATCGGCGAATACCTGCGAATACAAGGCGTATACTTTAAGGTTGTGGGTGTTTTTGAATCCATAAAACCCGGAAGGGCGGAACACGAAAACCAAATCATTTACCTCCCTTTCACCACACTTCAAAAGACATATAATTTTGGCGACATGGTTGGCTGGTATTCCATCACATCCATCGACAATGTTCCTGTATCTGTTGTTGAAGAAAAAGCCAAGGCCCTTTTGCGCCAGAGGCATAGCATTCATCCTGATGACAAAAGAGCTGTTGGTTCCTTTAACCTTGAAAATGAGTTTAATAAAATGACAACCCTTTTTGCAGGCATCCGGGGTTTAATCTGGATTGTTGGCATTGGGACTTTACTTGCCGGTGTAATCGGAGTAAGCAACATCATGCTAATTATCATTAAGGAGCGGACGAAGGAGATTGGGATTCAGCGAGCCATCGGGGCCACCCCTTTGAATATCATCACACAAGTAATCCTGGAGTCAGTATTCCTGACTACAATTGCAGGTTACGTAGGATTGGTGCTTGGCGTTGGAATTGTTGAGGGGGTAAATTACCTGCTGATTACAACGGGAGCTGAAAGTGAAATGTTCAGTAATCCGGAGGTAAACTTCAATGTAGCCATTCAGGCACTTGAGGTATTGGTAATATCAGGAATTTTTGCAGGGCTGATTCCTGCATACAGGGCTGTCAGCATGAAGCCCATTGATGCACTCAGAAGTGAATAATTGTAAACTTTATATAACATGAAAAGCTTTTTCAGAATCTTTGTTATCGTGATCGTAGTAGGAATCTTTGGTTTCACGATTTATTACCTGTATGGAAAATCACAGAATACCCCGGTTATTTATGAGACCACAACGGCCTTTGTAACGCCAAATATCATTAAGAAAACGGTTGCAACAGGTTCGGTGAATCCCCGAAAAGAGATTGACATCACACCCAAAGTGTCTGGTATTATTGAAGATCTCTACGTTGAGCCTGGGCAAATGGTCAGCCAGGGAGATGTGATTGCCAAGATCAAAATCATCCCAAACATGCTAAGCCTGAACAATGCTGAATCTAGATTAAATCGGGCAGAAATATCCCTTGAAAATGCCAAAAGAAAGTTCGATAGAAGAAAAGAGCTTTTTACCGATAACGTGATTCCGGCTGCTGAATTCGAACAGTATGAACTTGAATACGATAACGCCCTTGAGGAGCTCTCATCAGCCCGGAATAACCTTGAACTGATCCAGGAAGGCCAGACCAAGCAAACAGGTACGAGCACAAATACGCTGGTCCGTTCTACAATAGCCGGAATGGTGCTTGATGTTCCGGTAGAACAGGGCAATTCTGTTATTGAGAGCAATACCTTTAATGCAGGCACCACCATCGCTACCATCGCTGATATGAAGGAAATGATCTTTGAGGGGAAAATTGATGAAACCGAGGTTGGAAAAATCAATGAAGGCATGCCGCTCATACTCCAGATCGGGGCCATTGAAGACATGAGGTTTGAAGCCATTCTTGAGCACATTTCCCCAAAAGGAGTGGAAGAAAATGGAGCCATACAGTTTGAGATAAAGGCAGATGTAAAGTTGAAGAATGATCAGTTCATCAGGGCCGGATACAGCGCCAATGCAGATATTGTCCTGGCACGGGTCGACAGTGTTCTGGCACTTCCCGAAAGTGTGATTCAATTTGAAGATGATACTTCATTTGTGGAGGTAGAAACCGATCCTCAGGTCTTTATCAGAAAAAATATTGAACTCGGATTATCCGATGGTATTCATATAGAGGTCATTTCCGGAATCACTGAAGATGATAAGATCAAGGTTCCGCTCAGGTAGGTATTCTGAATGCATAACGAAAACGGCTCTCGTCTTTTATTGGTGGATTCATTAAATGTTGTTAATAAATATTCTTAATTTCGCAATATTAAGAATCCTTCTAAACCTCTAGCATGAAAACCAAAATTTTCTTCTTATCACTCATTATTGCACTGGGTGCAATTGCTTTTTCCTGTCAGCAAAAAACAGAGAAAAAGAAATACAACGACACACAAAGCATTATCCCTGCCGAGATAGCTATCAATGCCTCTTCACAGGATTATGTTAACGAACGGCTGGCAATTTATGCCCCCTTCGAACTATCTGCTGATCTATCCCAATTATCTGAAAACGAAGTTAAGATCATTGGTATTTGTTATGAAGTAGCCAGAATTATGGATGGCCTCTTCTGGAGACAAACCATCGGAGGTAAAGCAGAATTTATTTCCGGTATTACCAACGATAACACCAGGAAGTTTGCAAAGATCAATTATGGCCCCTGGGACCGACTTAACAATAACAAGCCATTTATCGAAGGTGTTGGAGAGAAGCCAAAAGGAGCGAACTTTTATCCTGTTGATATGACAAAGGATGAATTTGATGCCTTTGACGATCCCAACAAAACCAGCCTGTATACCCTCATCCGTAGAGATGAAAACGGATCTCTGATCTCAGTATGGTACCACCAGGCTTATGCCAAAGAGCTCCAGCAAGCATCTGAACTTCTCAAAGAAGCAGCCACTCTTGCAGAAGATCCCGGCCTTAAAAAATATCTTGAACTGCGTGCCGAAGCCCTGATCACCGACGACTACCAGGCGAGTGATTTTGCTTGGATGGAAATGCAAAATACAAATATCGACTTCGTTGTAGGTGCCATAGAAAACTATGAAGATGCCCTTTATGGATACAAGGCAGCTTACGAATCATTTATCCTCCTGAAGGACATTGCATGGAGTCAGAAACTTGAAAAGTTCGCATCCATGCTTCCCGGCCTTCAAAAAGGCCTTCCCGTAGCTGATGAATACAAACAAGATGTCCCCGGAAGCAAAGCAGATATGAATGCATATGATGTTATCTTTTATGCCGGCGACTGTAATGCAGGAAGCAAAACCATTGCCATCAATCTTCCAAATGATGAAGAAGTACATATGAAATATGGCTCAAGGAAGCTACAACTTAAAAATTCCATGAAAGCCAAATTTGACAAGATCCTTGTCCCTATATCAGATCTGCTTATCGATCCCGAACAACGCAAGTATATAACCTTCACTGCCTTTTTCGAGAACACCATGTTCCATGAAGTAGGACATGCCATGGGCATTAAGGAAACTATAAATGGAAAAGGAACGGTAAGGGAAGCCCTGAAAGAGCAATATTCAGCAATTGAAGAAGGTAAAGCCGATATTATGGGACTCTATCTTGTAACCAGGCTTTATGAAATGGGAGAACTTACCGAAGGAGAAGTGATGGATAACTATGTTACTTTCTTCGCCGGTATTTTCCGTTCCAGCCGTTTCGGTGCTGCCAGCTCACATGGCAAAGCCAACATGATGCGATTCAATTATTTTGAAGAACAAGAAGCTTTTACACGCAATGATGATGGAACCTATACTGTTCATTTTGATAAGATGCAGGCAGCCATGAACAGCATTATGGAAAAGATCCTTATAATACAGGGCAATGGCGACTATGATGCGGCCAGCGCATGGGTGGAAGAAGCAGCCATCATTCCCACCCAGCTACAGGAAGACCTTGATCGTCTAAACAGCTCAAACATCCCTGTTGACATCATTTTCAAGCAGGGTCCCGCTATGGTAGGATTAAAATAACCAAGTATAAATTTAACTAGAATTAAACATGAAAAAACTATTGCTATCCCTGTTTGCAGCCCTTTTATTTGGAGGCGCTGCTACAGCATATGAACCGCCTGATGAAGGAATGTGGCTTCCAATGTTCGTTGAGAGGCTGAATTTTGTTGATATGCAGAAAATGGGCCTTCAGCTTACTGCCGAGGAGATCTACAGTATAAACAATTCAAGTCTGAAAGATGCCATTGTTGGGCTTTCAGGAGGTGGAGTAGGGGGTTTCTTTTGTACCGGAGAGATCGTTTCCGATAAAGGCCTCTTATTCACAAATCATCACTGTGGTTTTGACAAAATACAGTCGCACAGTACCATTGAACATGATTATCTAAAGGATGGCTTCTGGGCAATGAGCCTTGAGGAGGAACTTCCCAACGAAGGCCTGGCAGCATCATTTCTTGTAAGGATGGAAGATGTTACCGACAGCATCATTCCATTTCTTTCAGATACCATGAATGAGGCAAGTCGTTCTGGTGAAATAAGAAAAATCAGAAACAGGCTGGCAAAGAATGCTGAAGAAGATGGCAAATATGCTGCCCGGGTTTCTTCATTCTTTGGTGGTAATGAATATTACCTTTTCGTTTATACCGTATACAAAGATGTACGCCTTGTTGGAGCTCCTCCTTCATCCATTGGAAAATATGGTGGCGACACCGATAACTGGATGTGGCCACGCCATACAGGAGACTTCTCAATTTTTCGTGTTTATACAGGCCCCGAAGGGGAATCTGCTGAATATTCAAAAGAAAATATTCCTCTGAAGCCTGCACACCATCTTCCTGTATCCGTGGATGGCTATGAAGAAGGCGATTTTGCTATGGTCTGGGGATATCCCGGTGGTACAGAACGCTTCCTTACATCCTACGGAATTCAGTTTAAACTTGATGCATATCTTCCTGACCTGGTAGAGATCCTGGGAGCCCAACTGGATGCTTGGAGAGCCCATATGGATGCAAATCAAGCTGTACGAATTCAATATGCCTCAAAATATGCACAAACAGCAAATGGCTGGAAACTTTTCCAGGGCCAGATCCGCGGTTTGAAAAGATTAAAAGTAGCTGAGAAAAAACAAAAGATTGAAACAGATTTTCAAGCCTGGGTGAACCAAAATCCTGAAAGAAAAGAAAAGTATGGGGAGGTATTGACAAATATTGAAGCCGGATATAAAACCCTCACGGCCGACTTCCCGCTTTTGATCTATACTGCTCTGGCCGGAAACGGACCGGAAATTTTTGGTTATGCCAGCCAGTACGGGCAATTGCTTGAAATGCTGGAATCAAAGTCAGATCAAGTTGTGATCGATGAAACCATTACCGGATTACAGGCAGGTATGGAAAGTCATTTCAAAGACTATTACGCTCCTGCCGATATGGATGCCCTTGCGGGACTGATGGAAGTTTACAACAAAAACGTAGCTGCCGAAAATCAACCGGAATACTTCCGCGAACTGGTGGAAGATTTTGATGGTAATTTTACTGCTTTGGCAGAATATGTTTTCAATACCTCCATATTCGAAAGCCAGGATCAGATCAATGATTTTCTTGAAAAACCAAAAGCCAAGACTATTGCAAAGGATCCTGCCTACAAACTTGCTACCGGATTTATGGGTATGATGGGTCAGGTAATGGGTCAATATCGCGAAGCGAATGCAACGATTGCAAAATACGATCGACTGTTTATTGCCGGCCTGCGAGAGATGCACCCGGATAAGGTTTATTACCCTGATGCAAACTCAACAATGCGTATGAGTTATGGGTCGGTTCAGGATTATATGGCAGCCGATGCTATTTACTATGATTATTATACAACCCTTGCGGGGGTAATGGAAAAAGAAGATCCATCCAATGATGAGTTTATTGTTGAGGAAGACCTGAAAAAGCTTTTTGAAAATAAAGACTTTGGTCGTTATGGACAGATCATCGACGGTCAAAAGAAAATGGTAGTTTGTTTCCTTACTACCAACGACATCACAGGCGGAAACTCAGGAAGCCCCGTAATCAATGGCAATGGTGAACTTATTGGTATTGCATTTGATGGCAACTGGGAAGCCATGAGCGGTGATATCGCTTTTGAACCGGAATTGCAACGTACCATCAATGTAGATATCAGGTATGTCCTTTTTATCATTGATAAAATGGCAGGTGCTCAAAACCTGATCGATGAGCTTACAATCGTTGACAAGCCCAATCCTAAAATGGTGAAAACAATAAATGTTGAAACCAAAACGGTCACAGAAAAAGCGATTAACTAAGCTGAAAATGTTACAAGAAGGGGCTTTTGCAATATTGCAAAAGCCCTTTTTTTATTGGTGTATTATCTTCTGTGTGTAGGATTTCTTTCCATCTGTTAATGTTAGCAGATAGGTTCCTGCGGAAAGATGAGCGGTACCAATTACATGATTTTGATCACTTCCTTTGAGTGATTCCCGGATCAATACCTTGCCGTTAATATCTGATATCGTAAGATCAATATTTTGTAGATCTTGCTCACCTAACATGATATTGAGCCTGTCGCTTACAGGGTTTGGCCATATATTCTGAACAGCCAGTTCATCCAATTCTCCAATGGAAACCCATGGATCGGATATCCAACTTGTGGTATATAACCCACGTCCGTGTGTGGCTGCCAGAACGGTGTTATCAGAAGTTCTCAGCTGCAACATATCAACTCTCACATTGGCCATACCACTTACATCCGGGAACCACTGCGGATCTGCCAGGTGCAGGTGATTACAGGTCCATACTCCCAGTTCAGTTGCCAGCATGGCTTGTTTGGCATCCTCCGGATGATAAATGGCCCAGCGAACAGGCATGTCAGGAAGATTTCCTTCAATGCTTGTCCAGTTGTCGCCACCATCATAGGTCTGCCAAACCGAGTTAACTCCATAATTATAAAATGTGACCATAAGGGTGTCTTCCGAGCCACCAATAGCAACACAGGAAACAGAGGCAACCGGGAAATCAGGACCGGTTATATCTGTAACAACAGGGAAAGTCTCAGCATTTTCAACCTTATAAACATTTCCGGTCTGGCCCCCCACAAAGAGGGTAGTGGTACCCTCCGCTGAATAGGACGAATACTTTAGATGTGTGAATGCATTTGTTTCACCAGTTCCCAGGTTAACAAACATCTCCCAGGGATTATTTGGTATGGTGGATATCCTCAGCAACTGATCGGCCCTGTAACCCCAAAAGTTACATGCATTGGCGTATAATTTATTTAATTTGTAATCATAATCAGCCGGACAAATAAATGTTCCACTGTTTTCTCCGGCACCCTGGTATGGATTGCCATTTACAAATACAGTATAGCGGTTATAATAGTACGAAGTAATAAATATTTCAGGCTCATCGGCATCCCAGAAGCATCCGGCTCCGTCACCACCGTCAACCATGTCATTTATATCAAGCGGATCTCCCTGGAAATAAAGGGTTCCATTGTCTTGAAGTCCACCAATATATTCATCTGACCCGGCAAGAGGGTTAATGGCACATGTATAAAATTGCAGCGTGCTGAAATTATTGTTTTTTTCTTCAAAAACAGGATTGCTGGAACTTGCATTGGCTGTATAAAAAATACCTCCGTCACTCCCAAAAAGCATCTCATCAACGGAGCCTGGTTTATATAACTGCACATGTTGGTCAGCATGAACATAATCATCGCCACCACCCCAATACATTAAGCCCCAATCTGATTGATGTAACCATGAATTTCCGCCATTCATTGTTGACCAAACATCCAGTCCACCGGCATAAATATGATCCGGATCGGAAGGATCCACGGCACAGGTAAGCGCATGCCATGCAAGTGTTGCATAATCATTGTCAGGAATATTGATTGGCTGCCAATTTTGGCCCCTGTCAGTCGTTTTATAAATATAGCGGCTCTTGTAATAAACAAAGCCATCCTCATAACCCACAGCAAAGTGTGCATATACGATGTTTTCGTCGGAAGGAGCTATGGCCAGTATCACACGTCCCGGGATATTAAAAGTAGTCTGATTTTCAATCAACGTTTTTACATTCTCGTAGAGCGTCCATGATCCGCTTGTCCCAAGATCAGAATATAAAATGCTTGCTCCACCTTCCAAATCAGGGGTTTCCATACTTCCAACATAAATACGGCCATCGGATTGTATCTTAATATCAGATACGGCATATGGTTCTGACAGTCCGGGGATATCAGGAAGCACCTGTTCCCAGTTCACACCTCCATCGGTCGATCTGAAAAGCCCGTTCGAAGGGCCACTCTGTTGGCTTGCCCCATGATAAAAACCAGATGCAACTCCGGCATATATAACACTGTTGCCTCCTTCATTCCTCACCTGTATATCAGTAACATACTTAAATGTTTCGGTTGCCGGCAAAAAGTCCCAGCTGGCACCTCCGTCAGTTGATTTCAAAATTCCCATACCTATACCTGACGACTCCCGGTAAATAACCCGGGCCGTTTCAGCCTCTCCTGTTCCGGCATAAAAGATCATGGTGTTGTTTGGGTCGTGAACAAGACAGCTGATGGACAGGTTTGGCATAAAATCATCTACTGCAACCCAGCTGCTGGCATCATCCACAATATTATCGTTATACCACAAACCTCCTGTAACAGATCCTGCCCATACCTTGTTTCCTGATGCAACATTCGGATCATACATAATGGCCCTGGTCCTTCCACCCATGTTCGAACCTGCTGTTGACCAGAACAATGCATTGCTTTCGCGCAAGCCATTATACTGTATTTGCCTGCTTTGATCCCAGGCAGTTTTCAATCGCTCCGAGGGTACGGCTTTAAGGGCCGGATCCATGATATTAAAATAATTCTGGATGGCTGCCAGGTCTGGCCTGTCGGGCCGATTATCGCCTTCTTGCTCGCCAACATTGCTTTCAGGTATTTCCGAAAATGCATCCAAAAGATATTCCCCATATTCAGCACGGGGATCTGAATTATAATTTTCCCCAAGAATGACAATCAGGGTAAATGCAAATACCAGGGAAAGAGCGGATAATAAGTAGTCTATTTTTTTCATGGTTTTGGTTTTTGAAAAAACAAATGTATTGATGTCTGACTTGCCAGCCAAGTTAAGCAGTAAATATTATTTATGCACACAACCATCAACAAAATAGCCGGCTGGGTAAACAACCGGCTATACCAATCCAACAGTTTATGAATAATTCTTCAAATGAGTTATCCGCCATATACCCTAATAGATGCATATCGGGTTAGCGGACCTTTGATTTAATTATAAACGATTCCGTTTTCTGTTATTCCTTTCCTGCAATCACAAAAAGAGTGCAAAAAATGGCAAGCAAATTAAAAGGTACGGAGGCATAAAAGTAATTCCAGAAATTGGCAACATTCAGAAAGCTTGAACCATTGAACATCCACACAAAGTATCCTATAACACCCAGAAATACCAATATCATGGCAATGGCGCCAAAGATCATTCCGAAATACTTAGCAAGTTTTGTACACATTGGCTATAAATTATAGTTTTAATATTTTGTTGGTTACAACATTGTTGCCCGTCCTGGCTTTTAGAATATACAATCCGGCAGGAAGGTCTCCCAAATTCAGTTTAATATTTGAACTATTTGTGTTTTCATGGCGGACCATTTGCCCCTGGTTGTTATAAATCATAATTTCATCCATGATCTGGATCATGCCTATTTCAACAAAATCAGAAACAGGGTTTGGTTTAATCAGCATGTTTACATCACTGGGAGTCATTTCGCTTAAACCTGTGGCACCATACATCAGCCAGTCCACGATCTTGTTCATAAAAATACCACGAACCATGGTATCTTTTACAGAAGCGATGTCTATTGTTGAAAATACTGACCTGAAATAAGGTGTTTCATATTGAACAGCGGCCGGACCTGCGGATACATAAGGCATTTGAATAGACAATAGGGGGTCGCCTAAGTACTGAGCAATGCTGTCACCATATAAACCATCATCTGTTGGGGAAGTAAAGATGTCATAAACAGAAAATTCCATCCCCTCAGCAAGAGAGCCCGGGGCTCCAATAAACTGTGCAGAATCAGCAATCGCGCTAGGGTCTTCGGGCTCTATGTGATATACATCCTGAATAACCTCCACAACGCCAAGTTGGTCGTAGGGAAATTCTCCTTCACTGAATGTTCCATAACTTGTATACCAGTCATAAAGATAATCCTGTGCATTCAGGAACAGTTTTCCTCCTCCAACGCTCATAAAAAGCAACAGGTTGAATTCATCATCAGGACCCATGGTTTCACCTCCGGTCCATGCTTCGCCGGTAAACCAGATTACCACATCATATTCACCCATGACCGTAGCGTCAGGGCCATTATCAGCAGGATCCATCACTTCGTAATAATCGTAGGTATATCCTGCAATATTCAAGGCAGAGGATATCATTGGCCAGGTATCTGAGTATGTACCGCTTGTATCTCCGAAATCGCGGTCAACGCACAAAATAGTTTGTGCATTAAGTTGGCTGATCATAAATAAAAGCAATACAGCCAAAACTGAATAAATGCGTAAAAATGTTTTCATAATTAATTGGGTTAGTTTAGATTCTTTTGCCCTAAAAATATTAAATTTTATTCAAAAATGCAATCTTTATTGTACTTCAAAATACCTGAAGGCCTGCTTTTACTTTGTTTTAGCCACCATCTTTTATAAATTTACCAACTGTTAAACCTATTTTTATGAAACATTGCAAAGGGTATTTTCCCTTCCGTTTGATCGGGCTTCTGCTTATAGTGCCTGTATTTTTTACTTTCTGCACCAATCCGCAACAAAAACAACAATCCAATACCGCAAATCCCACGGGGGATTGGATCTATCTTTTCAATGGAAACAATGCCGATGCCTGGAAAGGTTTCAAGAGTGATGCATTGCCTGCAGCCTGGTATGTGGAGGACGGTTTGCTTATCACTTCCGGTGAAGGTGGCGACCTTGGTGGGGATATCATCAGCCGGATGCAATTTGAAGATTTCAGGCTTTCCCTTGATTGGAAAATATCCCAAGGAGGAAACAGCGGAATTTTCTTTGCTGTAATCGAAGGTAACAACCCTACGGTTTATGCCAGCGGACCGGAATACCAACTCATTGATGATATTGGCTTTGAATACCCCCTGGAAGAATGGCAAAAAACGGGCGCTAATTATGCCATGCACAATGCCGATACTTCAACCAAAAAAATCAAGCCTGCCGGAGAGTGGAATAATTCTCAAATTGAAGTTAAGGATGGCCATGTCACACATTGGCTGAATGGCGACATCCTTGTGCAATACAGGCTTTGGGACGATGACTGGAAACAAAGGCTTGCAGCATCCAAATGGAAGGACTACCCTAACTACGGACTGGCCATTAAAGGCCATATAGGCCTACAGGATCATGGCAACGCCATTGCATTTAAAAACATAAAAGTGCTTGACCTGACCGATAAAGGAGAATCTCTTTTCAATGGTAAAGACTTAACAGGATGGACCGTTTATGGTACCGAAAAATGGTATGTTGAAAATGGTGAACTGGTATGCGAAAGCGGTGAAGAAATGAAATACGGCTATTTCGGTACCGACAAAACATATAAAGACTTTATACTGCGACTGAAGTTTCTTCAGGAGGCTGACGGCAATTCGGGTGTTTTTTTCAGATCATCCATCGAAGGCACCCTTATCAGTGGTTGGCAGGTAGAGGTTGCTCCTCCGGGAAATAATACTGGTGGCATCTACGAATCATACGGACGTGGCTGGTTGGTGGAAATTCCTGAAGAGAAGGAAAACATCCTTATTCCCGCTTCCTGGAATGAGCTCATCATCCGGGTGGAGGGCGACAGGGTGATGACATGGCTAAACGGACAATTGATGGCAGATATCAGTGACGAAAAGATCGGTGAGGCCGTTGGATCCGTGGCCCTGCAAATACACGACGGAGGTGGAATTAAAGTTAGGTGGAAAGACATTTATTTACGGGAAATAAACTAAACACATGATTTACACTAAAGCACAAATAAGCTGGTTGGTCGTCCTCAGGGTAGCCATTGGATGGCATTTCCTGTACGAGGGGCTGGTCAAGCTGATGAACCCAAACTGGAGCAGCGTAGGTTTCCTGCTGGATTCCGGCGGATTTATGGGCTCATTTTTCCGGTCATTGGCTTCCAATCCTGCAGTTGTTAACATTGTTGACCTTATCAACATCTGGGGACTTATTCTTATTGGCCTCGGACTGATACTTGGCCTCCTTTCAAGACCGGCCTGCATATTCGGCATAATCCTTTTGGCGACCTATTATCTGTCACACCCTCCTTTTCCGGGCCTCCGCTTTGCAGCACCCAATGAAGGAAGCTACCTGATTGTGAACAAGAACTTAATCGAACTCATTGCACTTGCGGTTCTGCTTGTTTTTCCGAGCAGCAGATACATCGGTATCGACCGCTTTATTTTTAAAAGAAAATGAACAGAAGAGACCTGATAAAAGGACTGGCCACCGTTCCTGTTTTAGGAGCATTTGCTGTTGCCTGGTATAAAAAGCGTTCGTACGACCGCTACCTGAAAAACAATATTCTTGAAGAAATAAAATTAAAAGCCACCCCGCCTGAGATTCCACTCAGCGGGCCCATGGACAAAACCATCCGCCTGGGGATCATAGGGTATGGCATCCGCGGCAAACACCTTGCACGTGCAGCAGGCTTTGCCCATCCGGAGCTTATTGACAATTGGGTGGAAGGCGCCTCGAACAATCCTTCGGATAACCGCTATCGCCAATACCTCGAACAGGAAGACCTTAACGTTGAATTAAACGGTGTTTGCGACATCTTCGACACTTATGGCCGTATGGCACAGGAAGCCGGAGCCAATATTAACAGAGAGGGAAGCAATGGCAAGATGGGAAGTGCACCCAAAAGGTATGATAACCATCTCGACCTTATCAATGCCAGTGACATTGATGCTGTGATCATTGCCACTCCCGACCACTGGCATGGCCCCATGGCCATTGCTGCTGCAAAGGCCGGAAAACATGTTTATGTGGAAAAACCCATGACATGGACGGTGGAAGAAACATACGAGCTTAGAAGTGCCGTAAAGGATAACAACATTGTTTTCCAGTTGGGCCACCAGGGGCGGCAAACCGAAAGCTATTTTAAAGCCAAAGAAGCGATCGAACAAGGCCTGTTGGGAAAAGTGACCTTAATTGAGGTTACCACCAACAGAAACGACCCGAATGGGGCCTGGGTATACCCAATTCATGAGGATGCCAATGAAAATACCATCGATTGGCAACAATTTATCGGGCCTGCCCCCGATCATCCCTTCAGCCTGGAACGATTTTTCCGCTGGAGATGCTGGTGGGATTACAGTACCGGACTGTCGGGCGACCTGCTCACCCATGAGTATGATGCCATAAACCAGATCCTTGACCTGGGGATCCCAAAATCGGCAGTCTCCAGTGGCGGAATATACTATTTTAAGGATGGACGTACCGTACCGGATGTGTTACACACTGTATACGAATATCCCGACAGGGACTTAAGCATGGTTTATAGCGCAACACTGGCCAGCAATCGCAAGCGTGGCCGGGTAATTATGGGACATGATGCCTCCATGGAGCTGGGAAACGATCTTGTGATTAAAGCGGATAAGCGCTCAACACGTTACAAGCAAAAGATCAAAGACGGTATCATTGATCCCGACCTGCCCCTTTTTGTGTACTCTCCGGGAATGAAAAACGTTGATGCTGTTACATCCCCAACCGAGCAGTATTTCGCCGGCAGGGGGCTTCTATACACTTACCGGGGTGGAAAATGGCTTGACCCGACACACCTCCACATAAAAGAATGGCTGAATTGCATCCGTAACGGCGGGAATACCAGTTGCAACATTGATCAGGGCTTTGAGGAAGCCATGACTGCACATATGGGCACCATTGCCTATAAAGAAAACCGACGGGTTTTCTGGGATGCCGAGAATGAAAGAATCGTATAATATCATCGAATACCCATGCCTATGAAACGCCGTACTTTTATCAAAACAACATCGGCAGGCTTGCTTGCCGGAGCATTATTGCCGGGCAATGTATTTGCCTCTCCTCCCATTTCCAGCCAGATAGGGCTGCAATTATACAGTCTCAGGGATCAGCTCAAGCAAGACCTGGCGGGAAGCCTGAAGAAAATTGCTGATATAGGCTATAAAAACCTTGAAGCTGCCGGCTACAGCAAAGGTACTTTTTATGGATTGAAACCCCTTGAGTTTAAAAGAATGGTTGAAGACCTGGGCATGAAACTTATCAGCTCACACACCACCTTTAAGAAAGATGATGTTGGTCAGGTTTTATCCGCACATAAGGAAGCCGGCATAAAATATCTTGTATGGCCATGGTTGGCCCGGGAAAAAAGGGAAAGCGCAGATACTTATAAGATCGTTGCCGAACAATTTAATGAGATCGGCGCAATGTGCAATCAAAATGCGCTTCGTTTTGGATATCATAATCATGATTTTGAATTCAATACTGTTGACAATATCATTCCATATGACCTCCTGCTTAATTCAACGGATCCCGAATTGGTATTTATGCAACTCGATCTTTATTGGATCACCTATGCCGGTAGAGACCCAATCGAATATTTTCAAAAATATCCAGGCAGGTTTAAATTATGGCATGTCAAGGACATGACCGCAGGAACAGAAAAAGAAATGACAGAAGTAGGAAGCGGCGTGATCGACTATAAAAATCTATTCAAATACGCTTCAAAAGCAGGAATGAAAGAGTTTTTTGTGGAGCAGGATGTGATCCAGGGAGATGGCTTTGAAAGTGTGAAAAAGAGCTTCAATCATCTTAAGACAATTGTTAAATGAATATGCTGATCAATACCGGAATCATTGGTTTTGGCTTATCGGGAAAAGTATTTCATACACCCTTTATTCATACCCATCCCGCTTTTCATTTATCAGCAATCGTTGAGCGAAACAGAAAAGATTCTCAAAAGACCTATCCCGATATTCGTGTTTATCAGGACCATCATGAATTGCTTGCCGACAAAAGCATTGACCTTATTGTAGTAGCCACTCCCAATATCCATCACTACTCCATGGTGAAAGAAAGCCTGCTTACCGGTAAACATGTGATTGTTGAAAAACCTTTTGTACCCAGCAGCAGCGAGGCTGATGAACTGATCATTCTTTCAGAAAAAACCGCTAAGAAAATATTTGTTTATCAAAACCGTCGCTGGGACGGAGACTTCCTGACCATTCAAAAGCTTATTTCAGAAAATCGTTTAGGGGCCATTTCGCATTATGAAGCGCACTTTGATCGCTTCAGTCCTGCATTAAAACCAAATGCCTGGCGGGATAAAGACATCCCGGGCGGGGGGATCCTTTTCGACCTGGGGGCACACCTTATTGACCAGGTCCTGGTATTGTTTGGCTTACCACAAAAAATAAAGGCTGTCATTCAATCCGAAAGGCCGGGAAGCATTGTCGACGATTGCTTTGCCCTCAGCATGTACTATCCGGAAAAAACGGTACTTCTTAAAGCAGGTATGCTGGTTGAAAAGGAAGGCCCTCGCTTCATTATCAAGGGTCAAAAAGGAACATTTACCAAATATGGGATCGACCCACAGGAAGCGGCACTAAAGAAGGGGGAACTACCTCATGGTGACAACTGGGGCTCAGACGATGCCGCTCATTTCGGTACAATTAAAACCGAAAAGACCAGCAGTCCTGTTCCAACAGAAAAGGGGAACTACATGGGCTTCTACGACAATGTTTATGATGTTTTGTTCAAAAATAAACCGCAGGCTGTATCCCCTGAAGAAGGCAGAGATGTTATCTTTATCATTGAAAAGGCATTTGAAAGCAATCGGCAAGGCAAAATCATTGAAATCAAATAAAACCAACATAAAAGCTGAACCTATGGAAAAAGACAAGAAAAGCGGCATCAGTCGCAGGAAGTTCATCGGGAATGTTTCCCTTGCAACAGCAGGCGTAACCATTCTTCCAAGCCATGTAATCGGAGGCCTTGGCCATCTCGCGCCAAGCGATAAACTTAACATTGCCGGTATTGGTATCGGAGGTGTTGGAGGCACCAATATCAATAATTGCAGCAGCCAGAATATTGTTGCTCTTTGCGATGTAGATTGGGACTATTCATCTGATTTAATGGGCAAATACCCCGATGCTAAAAAATACAAGGACTATCGCAAGATGTTTGACGAAATGGGTGATGATATCGATGCAGTGGTGATTGCTACACCGGATCACACACATGCCATCACAGCAGCCCATGCCATGAAAATGGGTAAGCATGTATATCTTCAAAAACCGCTTACGCATTCCGTTTACGAATCACGGATGATGACAAAACTCGCCAATGAATATGGTGTTGCCACACAGATGGGCAACCAGGGAAATTCAGGTGAGGGCATCCGGCAGATCTGTGAGTGGCTATGGAATGATGCCATAGGAGAGATCTCTGAAGCATACGCCTGGACCAACAGGCCGATCTGGCCACAAGGCTTAGAGCGCCCCACGGAAACACCTTCACTGCCCCCGACCCTTGACTGGGACTTGTTTATCGGCCCCGCCCCATGGCGCCCGTACAATCCGGTCTATCATCCATGGAACTGGCGTGCCTGGTGGGACTATGGCACCGGTGCATTGGGCGATATGGGTTGTCATATCTTCGACCCTGTTTATAAAGCACTCAAGCTTGGCAATCCTGAATATTTATATGGGAGCTCTACACAGGTAAATACTGAAAGTGCGCCCATCGGCTCCGCCGTACACTACGAATTTCCCGACAGGGGAAAACATGACAAGCTAAAGCTTGTACCCGTAAAAGTCAGCTGGTTTGATGGCGGGCTCATGCCACCAAGACCGGCCGAACTTCCTGACGGTGAGATCATGGGCGACTGGAGCGGAGGTTGTCTCTTTATTGGAAGCAAAGGAAAGCTTATTTGTGGCGCATATGGCAGAAATCCTAAACTGCTTCCCGAAGAACTGGATAAAGGCTATAAACGCCCCGAACCAAGCCTGAGAAGGATTGAAGGTGCGATGGAAGGCGGACACGAGGCTGACTGGATCAGGGCCTGTAAAGAAGATCCCGCCACACGGGTGGAATGCAGCTCCAATTTTAATTATGCCGGCCCCATGAACGAAGTGGTGGTTATGGGGAACCTGGCCATTCGTCTTCAGGACCTGAAACGCAAGCTGAAATGGGATGGAGACAATATGAAGATCACAAATATTGGCGATGAAGACGAGATCAGGGTAGTGACATCCGATAAATTTACGGTGATCAATGGGCATCCGCATTTCGACACTCAATATGCAACCATTAAAGCCAGGCCGGCAGCTGAGGAGTATATCAGGCATACCTATCGCGAAGGCTGGGAACTATAAGAATATTGAATAACGAATAAAGAATAAAGAATAAAGAAATTATTATTAATTATAAAATATTTTGTCATGAAGAAGTATTTCATTTTACTGAGTATGACTTTTATTGCTTTTCTGGTTTCCTGCAATATGCAGGTGGAGCAAAAGAAAGAAGCACAAGAAGAGGTGGTTGTTAGCCAAACGGTTCAAAAGCCCAACACCCTTAACCAGGAAGAGTTAGACGATGGTTGGATCCTGATGTTTAACGGGCTCACCACTGATATGTGGCGTTCACATAATGGCGAAATCTTTCCCGGCACAGGCTGGGAGGTTGTTGATGGTACCCTGCACGTAATCGGTTCCGGCAGGGGAGAGGCCGGGGGCGGAGGCGATATTCTCTTCGACAGGAAATTCAGCAATTTTGAATTATCCCTTGAATGGAAAGTAGCAGAAGCCGGCAATAGCGGGATCTTTTACCTGGCACAGGAAATTCCGGGCGATCCGGTTTGGAAAAGTGCTCCGGAAATGCAGATCCTCGACAATGAAAGGCATCCCGATGCGAAGCTTGGTGTGGATGGCAACAGGGCTGCCGGTTCACTCTATGACCTCATTCCCGGAAGTTTTGATGCCGTGAAGCCTGCCGGTGAATGGAACCATGCTATGGTGATGGTCTTTAAGGGAACTGTTATTCATACCATGAATGGAGAAACCGTTGTGGAATACCATCTTTGGACCGACGATTGGAAAAAAATGGTTGCCAATAGTAAATTCAAGGATTACGAACATTTTGTGAACCCTGCATCCGAAGGCTACATCGTACTTCAGGATCATGGCGACGATGTTTGGTTCAGGAATATTAAAATACGGGAACTGTAAAAGAAACCATGGGAATAATTATTATGAATCCTTATTAATACTGATGTCCCATAAGTTATTCTTAAACTAATCAGCACATATAACCGTATAGGTACCTCCCGTGCTTAAAACACCACCTGTACCGGATGTGCCACCTGTACCGGCTGTGCCGCCTGTACTTGCTGTGCCACCTGTGCTTGCTGTGCCCCCACTGAATAGTGATGAAAACAATTGGAAAAGGCTCATATCACAACATGAGTTAAAAACAATTAATTTGTTTGCCAAGGAAAATTGGAATTCTATCTTAAAAGAGAAATACGATATAAGTGGATTTCCTCATTATGTTCTTATTGACAAAGACGGGAGTATTATTCAAAATAAATGTGTGCATCCAAGCAATGGTGCTGAACAATTAATTAGAACCCATCTGAGCAAGTAATAGCTGGTGAATAGTAGATCTCAGCTAGGTTTAACTTTTGGAATTTGTGAAACCCTAAGATGACGTATATCGTAATTTAGCATCTTTAGAGCCTTTTTAACTCTGAAGGATATATTTGGAGGGTTATTTCCTCCCAAAACTAATTCTATCGATGGCTTGACCATTCTGAGTTAAAACTGTATGATAAATACCTGGTGACAAATGAGAGCAGTTTATAATTTGAGGATTATTGCTTATCCTGTCTGAATGTACCATACTTCCAAATGAGTTATAGATGGAAAGTTTAGTATTGAGAAATTGTTCAATAGTTACTTCAATTTGTGGATGGCTGGTAGAGCCATTTAAGATTTTTAGATGAGTCTTTTTTTCACTTGGAATTGAATTAGTTCCAAGCGTGGATTTATTTCCACTATACTCAATATTGGGATCATTTTCCCTGCAAACTGGTAGTGTAATTAAATTAGAGTCTAATTCAATTGTCGTTGGATCATAAGTCCAATTACCATAGGTTTGATTTGGGTTATAATGTATGGTAGTTTTATTGACCTGGTTTGTTCCCCTGAAATGTGCATCCATAATAATTATTGGGGGTTGAAAAGTTAATGTTTTACCTCCTTTTATGATATAATCAGATTTACAAATAGAATTTGTACTACAATTAGCCGGAACAGGATAATCTCTTTCATAATCAAAATCAAAATATGTGATCGCTTCCCAATATTCAGCCGAATAGTCTCCAGTGAATACTTCATGAAGGCTATCTGCATATTTTCCGCGAAGAGTTAAGAACTGATAATTGCATGGAAAAGTAAGGTCGCATGAAATTGTAACTTCAGATGGATTATAGATTATTTTTTCTGATGGATTTATTATCTTGAGGTCAAATGCTTCTTTTATTTCAAAAGAAAGCTCTTTGCCTTTAATTGTATCTCCACCTGTATAATATCCAGCGTAAGACTTTAATTGGTGATTTAAAAGCGGAGCATCTAATAAAGTAAATGGTGGGGGGTGAACAAGTGCCGAATTATATCTGCCTAGCAAATGGTCTGATTCAAAAGTATAATCACCAGCCTGTCCGGGTTCGTAATACAAGAGAGGCAAGTCATTTGGGTGGGATTGTGGCTCATCTGCACATACATCCCATTTTTCTACCTCTGCAGATGGAAAGTAATTTACAGATCCTGTATAATTGGGGCCTATACCACTGTTATATATAAACTTGTTACTTGTAAGTGTGTATTCGATTATTGTATTGTCAGGGTTGCTAATAAAAGTCGGTCTAAATGCAACATCAATTAAAGTATTTATAGTAGCCTCTTCTTTTGAACCTTCGGTTTCAATCCAAGGATAAAACTTCATTCTACCGCGAGTATTGTCATATATCCAGGAAATAGAATCAATTACCGAATCCGTTATTTTGTCTCCACAATGACAATATAACGTTTGCTTAAGAATCGTATGTGGTAAGTGACATTGTTCATCCGTTGTTGTACCAATATAATTACCCTGTGCATATATTTGTGTTAAGAGGCCATAATCACCATAACAATGACTGTTTTGAGAGCCTCCACAAAGATTGATATTATCCAATTTGCTAAATATTTTATATAGTCCATAATCCCACCCTAAACCTTCATAATGGTCGGCTCCATTTGTTCCATTTTGGGTTAATATTTCTCCATAATATCCATCAACTACTTTAGTGGTTAAAACTCGATCGCTATTAGTTAGGCTCCCAATTTTTGTCAGAGTTTCATCAAAATCCTCAGGAATGAAAGGAAAGGAAACTATTTCTATACTAAAACTAATTGCATTATTATATAATTCTTCAGACTTGCTCCAAAACAATTTATCAATATAAATTTGATATTCTCCAGTATAAGCATTTATGTGTGGAGCATTGGGCCAAAGGTTTTCGTTGAAATGATAATCGTATGCATCTTCTAAATTTTGAGTATTCCCCAAAACGGCTATTAGAAGAAGCATAATAGTCAATCCCTTTTTCATATGCATTAATTTATTCGTTATTGTATAATAAGCTTTTGAATTTCAGTAACGTGTCTAGTCTTAATGATTAGATAATATATACCAGGTGGATAATTTGAAACGTCAACCTTAACCCACAATGTGCTTGAATTGGTCTCTTTGTAACTAAATGAATTTAAATATCTACCAATATTGTTGAATATACCTATTTTAACAGGATTCGAATTAGTCAATCCTACTACTACATTGACATAGGATGAGCTTGGATTAGGAAATATTTTTGTATTTATTAAATAATCATTATTCATTACAGGTTCAAATAGATTAACAGCACCTCCATTATCTGTATACAAAATTGTACCATTGTCTCCACATGTCCATCCGGTCTCATCTGAAATAAAATCAATACTATAAAGGCTATTTGTTGATAGGATAGGTAGCACTGTCCACGAATCTCCACTATTTTGGGTATTAATTAGGATTCCATTTTCCCCACACACCCATGCAATATTTTGATCAATTACAGAAATATCGTATAGGTTTTTATCCGTATTTGAAACCTGTGTATTCCAATTTGTCCCACCATCATCTGTATAGAGTATTTCTCCTCCGTTACCAACTGCCCACCCATTAAGGAAGTTGCTCATAAAAATTCCATTCAAAGGGTAGAAAGATTCAGCATTTTGTTTTATCCAGCTATTTCCACTATCTTGAGTTTTCCATATATTACCATTTAGCGAAGTAATCCACCCAGTTGTTTCGTTTATAAAAAAGATGCTAGAAAAGTTTTCATTAAAAAATGACCCTTGTTCAGTCCAATTCCACCCACCATTCGTGGTCTTAAATAGACAGCCGTCCCAACCTGCCACCCATCCAATATTATTATCAATAAAATATACTGACATTATTAGTGGGTCATCCAAAAGCGATATATTCGTCCAATTATCACCACCATTAGATGTACGATAAATAGCCCCCCATTCACCAACTACCCATCCATTTTGATTATCTTTAAACGTTAAATCTGTTAGCGTGAATTCGAAAATATTCGTTAACAATGACCATTCTCCCCCCCCGTTAATAGTTTTTAATATTGCCCCATTATTACCTACGGCCCAACCATTATTATTATCAACAAAATCAATAGACCCTAGAGAGTAAAAGAGACCACTAGACGTTGTTACCCAATTAATCCCACTATCATCTGTTTTACATACAGTCCCATGAAAGCCAGTACAAATACCGTTACTAATATCATGAAAGAAGATATCGTATAATATCTCAGCCACTCCACTTTGTTGTGGATTCCAATCAAGTCCACAATTTGTAGTGTAAAGAACTAATCCACTATCCCCTACAATCCATCCATTTTCTATATCAATAAAATATATACCCTGCAAGGTATTTGTGTAAGGAATGGTCACTGTTTCCCAATTAAATCCTCCATCATTCGTGTGTACTATTGTTCCAGATACTCCAACAGACCAACCATACATTGAGTCTACGAAAAATATATCTATTAAGTTTTTGCTTGTTCCAGAAGATTGTGAAATCCATGTATTTCCTGCATCTGTAGTCGCTAGTATATTCCCAGCCGGGCCACACACCCAGCCATGATTATAGTCACTGAAAGATGCTGATTTCATAATATGAGGAGCTGAATGTTTAAAAGACCAATTAGCTCCACCATCAGCCGTATAAACTATATCCTTTCCTATAGCCCAACCAGTATCTTTATTGATAAATATAATATCGTTTAGTGGTAAAAAGGTGTTGCTTTCTTGCTCTGTCCAGTTTTGGCCTCCATCGATAGTTTTTAATATCAGGCCAGATCCTTTAGAATATGAGTATCCACATGCCCAACCTATTGATGGATCTTCAAGATGAGTGCTATTCAAAAGGAATGACGAATTATAGTATAGTATATCCCAAGATTCTCCTCCATCATTAGTTTTTAGAATAGAACCGTCATAACCTACTACCAATCCATTGTTTTCATCGATAAATGACATCTTAACAAGTGGAGAGTTTGAAGGGATAGGATTCTGCCAATACCATTGACCTGAAGAACTTATACTGGAGCTCAAAAATAATACTACGATTAATAATCTGTAAATAGCTTTTCTTAGATTATCGCTTTTAATCATCTTATTAGAGGTTTAATAATTACAGGATATTGGTTTTATTCTTGCACTAATATACTTCAGAATTTATGTATAATCAAGTTTTTGAGTTTTAAATTATATTCTGGAATTTATGACACACATATTTTAGATAAAGTTGATAGCCTGAATCCAAATTAACAAGGGGGAATTATAGTAGTTTTATACCTACCATGTGGGGTAGGAAACACTAATCCTCGCAGTTACCCTGATTTACTATTTATTAATATCACACCCTGAGAATCCTTACTCCTGGTAATTGAAGAATTGCTAAATTTTCGGAAAATATAGGAATTTGGTTTTGGATATAATACCTGTTTTTCATCTCGTATGAAACTATTTGGAAGCAATATTATAATTGATAATATGTCTCAAGGTGGAGATTCCAGTCAAAGTGAACATCTGATATCGGAGTAAACTGTACAGTCAAATCGGAGCAAACTGTACACCTGATTCCGGACCAAAGTGTACAGTCATTCCGGAGTAAACTGTACACCCCCTAAAACACAAAATTTACCATACTATTGAAAGCATAATTTAGCTGTTTTCTAATCTAAAAACAGTAGAGGTTATGTCAAATAAATCGATAGATATGAGTAAAATAAGAAGACTAATACAACTTCACGAGCAAGGTAGGAGCAAGCTATTTATTAGTGAGTACCTGGAAATATCTCGCACTACCGTAATCAAATACCTGAACCTCTATAAAATTATGGGATGGTCAGCTGATAAGCTGCTCAGCATGAGTGATATTGAGCTTGAGAAGTTATTTATGGAGCCATCGCCCAAGGTCATTTCTCAAAGGCTTGAGGATCTTTTTAAGTTCTTTCCGTACTTCGACAAGCAAATAAAGAAGCCAGGGGTAACCAAGACGATGTTATGGCAGGAATACTACGATAAGCACCCAGGTGGCTTTAGGAGTACACAGTTTAACGAATATTACCACAGGTGGAGTAAGAAAGCCAATCCTCTCATGCATATTAATCATAAAGCCGGAGATAAGTTATATGTGGATTATGCCGGGAAGCCTGCCGGTGAATGGAACCATGCCATGGTGATGGTCTTTAAGGGAACTGTTATTCATACCATGAATGGAGAAACCGTTGTGGAATACCATCTTTGGACCGACGATTGGAAAAAAATGGTTGCCAATAGTAAATTCAAGGATTACGAACATTTTGTGAACCCTGCATCCGAAGGCTACATCGTACTTCAGGATCATGGCGACGATGTTTGGTTCAGGAATATTAAAATACGGGAACTGTAAAAGAAACCATGGGAATAATTATTATGAATCCTTATTAATACTGATGTCCCATAAGTTATTCTTAAACTAATCAGCACATATAACCGTATAGGTACCTCCCGTGCTAAAAACACCACCTGTACCGGCTGTGCCACCTGTACCGGCTGTGCCGCCTGTACTTGCTGTGCCGCCTGTGCTTGCTGTGCCCCCACTGCCACTGCTACAATTGGTTAGGCAGGTGGTTCCATCACTTAATAGTTTGACAAGATAAAAATCATTGCCACCGGATCCAAAACTTGCAGTATACCCCCCCATAACATAACTCCCATCCGTTGTTTGAATGATTGCATTCCCTATTTCTGTTCCGCTTCCACCTGTTGTGCGTGTCCACTGCAAAGCACCTGTATTATCCAGTTTTACGATATATGCGTCATAATTCCCTGCCCCAAAAGAACCTGTATAACCGGCAATAGCAAATCCACCATCAGATGATTGAATGATGGAATTGGCCCAGTCCTGATTTGTACCACCAACGGTGCTTGTCCAGAGGAGTGTTCCTGTATTATCCAGTTTTACGATATAGGTATCATTACTCCCCGCACCAAAAGACCACGTTTCACCTGCAACGACAAGTCCACCATCCGATGCCTCCACTATAGAATATCCGTATTCATTACTTGTGCCGCCCACAGTTCTGGTCCACTGCAATGCACCTGTATTATCCAGTTTT
>CAZASJ010000010.1:0-63057 GCA_964487735.1 uncultured Bacteroidales bacterium
ATTCTCCCCTGAATTTCAGGGGAGATGTCAGTCGAATGACTGACAGAGGGGTAAATAATCCCCCTTGGCTTACCACGGGGATAGTCAACCTTAAGAATTTTCTTTATTTACAATACAAAACGATCTAATTCTTGTCCTCATCAAGGTCTTGCAGCAACACTTCAACAGCTTTTTCCAATTGCTGGTCTTTGCCTGTGACCACCACATCGAAATCCTGGGAAATTTTCACATCCGGCTCAAACTGTTTGTTTTCAAGGTATTCGCCTTCCATGTCTTTTACGCCAATCTGCGGGATTCCGAAATATACAGTATTATCCTGCAGGCCTTCCCACCAAACGGCTGTCATGGTTCCCGGTACCGGCATACCAACTGTTTTACCGACACCCATGGCCCTGTATGAAAATGGAAATCCGTGTGCGTCTGAATAGTTTCCTTCACCAATAATGACGATAGACGGCTTGTACCATTTATTTAAGGGCTCTCCGCCATAATCTTCATGTCCGCGGGGCCAGAAGCTGGCGTATTTCTTACCATTCAGGAAAGTGGCCAGATCGTCGTGCAGCCAGCCCCCGCCATTGAAGCGGGTATCAACAATAATGGCTTCTTTATGAAAATTCCTGCCCAGGACCTCTGAATATACCTCCCTGAAACTGGCGCTGTTCATCCCTTTAACGTGTACATATCCAATGCGTCCGCCGGATAGCTTTTCAGTTTCCTCACGCCTGTTCTTTACCCAACGTTTATAGAAGAGGTAATATTCCTGCTGACGGTTTATGGTCTTGATGCTTTCATCCCAACGGTCCTTCTTTTCAGGATCGTAGATACTGATCAAAACGGTTTTACCATCTTTGTGGTTAAGTAAAGGGAAATAGTCTTCCCCTTCCAGGATGGGCATACCGTCTATTTTTTCAATGATCATTCCGGGCTTTAGTTTGGTCTCGGAATTGTCGAAAGGCCCTTTTTCAAGTATTTCAAGCACCATCAGGCCGTCGCCCCCGGCATTGAAATCATAAAACAATCCCAGGCATGCAGTGGCATCGGCATTCGGATCCATGTAAGCATAGCCTGAACCGGTATGCGACGCATTCAACTCACCCAGCATTTCACTGAGCATCTCTGTGAAGTCATGATTGTTATTGATGTAAGGAAGAAAGCGCTTGTATTCTTCTTTATAGAAATCCCAGTCAACCCCATGAAGGTTTGGATCATAAAATTTCTTTTTCACCTGTCGCCACACATGCTCAAACATATATTCCCGCTCAAGGGGCTTGTTCAAATAAAATTCTGCCATGTAGCTTACGGGCTTTGGCTGTTTGTCGCTCAATGCGATCTTCATAATGGCTTCACCGGTAAAAACAATCAGGTTTTCGCCTTTTTTATCAATGAACAGCGAGCCTCCGCTTTTGCTTTTCAGCGGAACCAGCATCTTGGTTTCTTTCTCGACAAAATCCTGCTCCCAGAGGTCGTATCCATTTTCTCCCTGGCTTAAGTAATACATTTTTTTACCGTCCGGAGTGATGGTGGCATCCGCAATAAACGATGAGTGGATGCTGAGCCGGACTTTACGGTCATCAAGATTGTTCAGGTCTATTTTTACAGGCTCTACAGCCTCTTCTTTCTTTTCTTTGCTTTTCTTTTTGTCTTCATCTTTTTTCTCAGCATCTTCTGCCTTTTTATCCTCCTCCATTTTTTCCATCAGCGCCCGCTCTTCTTTGCTGAGCTTAAATTTGTCATATGCTTCCTGTGTGAAAAACATTCCATAAATATCACCTTCCGCACCCCAACTTCCATGGCTTCTGTATCCGGCCCTGTCCGATTGCCAGATCATCATTTTGCCTTTCATCATCCACATAGCACCTCTGTCTGAATATCCGCTATTTGTCAGGTTGATTATTTCTCCATTTCCACTGGCATCAACCAGGCCCACATCATTGTGCATGGATGAATTTTCGGAGTAATCTACAAGAAGCCATTTTCCGTCAGGTGACCAGTCGTAATGCTGATCGCCGTCGGCATAAGAATAATTATATTTTTTAGCTAAGATGGTACGTGTTTCTTTTGAAGCCAGGTTAACTACTTTCAGGATCTCTCTTTCTTCAAGGTAAGCCACTTCTTTCCCGTCAGGGGAATAGAGGGGCTGAAATTCTTCTTTTTCTGTTGCGATCACCACGCTTTCCTTCAGGAGTGTGGCATTTGCAAAATAGGGTTCATCCTTGTTCAGGATGCTTGTTTGATAAACATTCCAACTGCTGTCGCGCTCGGATGCATACAGCAGTGACCGGCCATCAGGGCTAAAACTTACCGAGCGCTCCTGCTGTGGTGTGTTGGTGATCCTTTTGGTAGTGTTATAATCGGTGGCGGTTACAAAAACCTCACCACGGATGATAAACGCTATTTCCTTCCCGTCAGGGGATACGGCAATTTCTGTAGCCCCTTTTCCCTCTTTCATATAGGTGATGGCATTTTCTTTGTCGTCATTGTTGATCATAATGGGTACGCGATGAAATCCATTCCCTTCGGTGCCGGTATAGATCTCCCCATTGTAAGCGAAACACAGCCTTCCTTCATCAGAAATGCTTAAAAAGCGGATGGGATGATGCTCAAACGAAGTGATCTGACGCTTTGTGCTGTCACCGCTTAGCGGCATCACCCATATATTGAAGGACCCGGATCCTTCACTTAGGTAAAACACCATTGTTTCATCGGGGCTCCATACGGGCTTGCGGTCTTCCCCATCGTAAGAACTCAGCTTGCGGTGTTTTCCACTTTCTGTATCCATCAACCACACATCGCGTGTTACGGATGAGGTATGATGTTTTCTCCAGGAGTTTTCATAGCCCTTTATATCATAATACAATAGAAATTTGCTATCGTGGCTGAAGGAGGCTCCCAAAGCCGGAGTCGACAATATCCTTTCCGGCCTTCCGCCTTCTGTTGATATTTTATAGAGCTCACTGAATGCCCCGGTGGGGAACTGAGCATTCAGCGGATCATCCTGTATCAATGCGCCAAATAAAATGTATTTCCCATCAGGAGTGAAGGAAGAAGGGATTTCATTGGCGGAGTGTGTAGTCACTCTTTTTGCTTTTCCGCCATTTGAGGGGATTAGAAAAACATCAAAGCTGCCAAACCGGTCTGAGGCAAAGGCAATGTTTTTTCCGTCGGGCGACCAAATCGGGGCATAATCGTATGCCTCATGAAGTGTTAACAGACTGGCCTCTCCGCCCTCTGCATTAACCGTGTACAGGTCGCCCTGGTAACTAAATGCAATGGTCTTCCCGTCAGGGGAGATGGATGGATATCGCATCCATAAAGGTTTTTCGCTTGCAAATGATGCAGATAAAAGGAGCATCAGAAATGATGAGAATAAGAATTTTTTCATGGGATGATGGGTTTATCAGTAACAAAGTTATCAGATTCTTGTTTATGTTAGCACTGTATCTTCTTTTCTATTAATACCATTATATTAATTTTGTACCCATGTCCGAAGCAACTATTTCTTCAAAAAGCATAGAGATCATGTCTCCTGTCGGCTCCATGGAGTCGCTAATGGCTGCTATTCAAGGGGGTGCCGGTTCTGTATATTTTGGTATAGGAAAATTGAATATGCGCTCCAGATCATCGAAAAATTTTACAATTGATGACCTGAAAGAGATTACAAGGATTTGCAAGGAGCACGGCATTCGCTCATATATTACGCTTAATACGGTGGTATATGATGAGGAAATGGAAGAAATGCAAAAAATTGTAGATGCGGCCCTCGAAAATGGCGTGAGTGCCATTATTGCTTCCGATCAGTCTGTGATCGCTTATGCCCGGTCTGTGGGCATGGAGGTACATATGTCAACACAAACGAATATTACCAACCTCGGTGCTGTAAAATTTTATGCTGCTTTTGCTGATGTGATGGTCACCGCTAGGGAACTTTCCCTGGATGGCGTTAAAAGGATCACCGAAAGCATTGCAAAAGAAAAAATCACCGGCCCGGGCGGTGAAAATGTCAAAGTAGAGGTCTTTGTACATGGAGCATTGTGCATGGCTGTTTCCGGTAAGTGCTACCTGAGCCTCGATAACATGAATTATTCGGCCAACCGGGGAGCATGCATGCAGCTTTGCCGAAGGTCGTACGAAGTGAAGGATAAGGATACCGGTCTTGAGCTTGAAGTGGACAATGCCTACATCATGTCGCCCAAAGATCTTAAGACAATCGATTTCCTGGACAAGATACTCGATGCCGGTGTGAGCGTCCTTAAAATTGAGGGCCGTGGCCGCTCTCCTGAATATGTAAAAACAGTGACCCGTTGTTATCGCGAAGCAGTTGAAGCATATTTTGACGGAAGCTTTTCACAGGAGAAGGTTGACCAATGGAATGAAAGCCTCGCCTCGGTTTATAATCGCGGATTTTGGGATGGCTATTACCTTGGCAGGAAGCTGGGAGAATGGTCCGAGCAATACGGTTCGCAGGCGACCAGAAAGAAGATATATGTGGGAAAGGTCACAAACTATTTCTCAAAGATCGGCGTGGCCGAATTGCTGATTGAAGCCAGCAGCCTGGATAAAGGGGACGATATCATGATCATCGGGCCTACCACAGGTGTTTATGAAGCCCGGATCGAGGAACTCCGGGTAGAGGAGAAACCAAGTGAGCAAGCCCTGCAGGGAAGCACCTGCTCCATTCCGGTCGGGAATTTGGTCCGGCGGGCGGATAAATTATACAAATTGGTTGATAACACCTAATAGTCAGGTTTACAGGCTTATATGTGATTATGAAGAGGGGCCTTGAAAATTATTTTCAAAAAACAGGGTAACCTTTATGGTGTTTTCCGTATAAATACTTGAAACGGTTAACAATTGTGTTAATTTTTTCATTTTGATAATTTTTAAGATTTGGGTTTGGAGAGCGATTGGTCATTGCTCTCCTTTTTTATTGTGGCTAAAGCCACAATAAAAAAGTTATTCATTCTTCTATCTCCTTCGCCCATCGAACATCACAATTCGCCCATTTATCCTTATTTTTAACTATTATTGTCAAAAAAGAAACCCAATTGCTTAAATATAACTTCCATACTCATACTTTTTATTGCGATGGCTCATCAGCCCCTGAGGAGTATGTTTTGGCTGCAATAAAGGCCGGAATGAGTGCCATCGGCTTTTCGGGACACGCACCGGTTCCTTTCGAGAATAAGTTTGCTATTTCAGATCATGAAAGCCTTCGCCGCTATTGCACAGATATTATGGGTCTGAAAGATAAATACAGGGAAAAGATCAATGTTTTCCTGGCCCTGGAGGCAGATTATATTGAAGGTGTAACAACTGATTTTTCAGATTTTATTAAAACATTTAAGCTGGATTATATCATAGGTTCTGTCCATCTGGTTAAGAATGTAGACGGGCATTTTTGGTTCATTGATGGCCCGGACAGTGAGATTTGGAAAAAGGGTCTGACGGAAGACTTTGGCGGCGATATCAGGAAGGCCGTAAGGGCCTATTATCATCAGCTAAACGAAATGGTTGAAACACAAAAGCCAGATGTAGTGGGGCATCTCGATAAGATCAAAATGCATAATAGGGGTGAATACTTCAGGGAAGATGAAAAATGGTATACTGATCTTGTAACCGAATCCCTGGAGTGTATAAAATTCGAGGGGAGCATCGTGGAAGTAAATACCAGGGGTTTATATAAAAAGCGTTCAGATGATTTTTTCCCGGGTGAGAAGATCCTGGCGGAGATGTTGCAATTGAATATTCCTGTTACAATAAGTTCAGATGCTCATAAGCCTAAAGAAGTTTCACTCTTGCTTGAGCATGCATCGGAGGTTTTGTATAAGATTGGTTACAGGGAAATATATGTGTTTACAAATGAAGGCTGGAAGGGCATTCCAATAATTTAAATTCCGAGTTCTGCTTTCAGCAAGCCTACCCACTTTTCGATGCGTTCATCAGATAAATCCGCTTGCTGGTCATAGTCAAGGGCAAGTCCGATAAAAGAATCTCCTTCAACGGATTTTGAGTCGGTATGCTCATAGCCTTCTGTGGGCCATTTGCCAATGATGCGGGCTCCGGAAGCAACAAGCTCATCACGGATAACACGCATGCCATCTACAAAATGCTCGGGATAAAGAATTTGATCACCAAGGCCATAAATAGCGGCAGTCTTGCCATTCAGGCTGGCTCTTTTCAATGCATCAAAGAAAGCATACCACTTGGTAGTATGGGTGTCTTCCCAATTATCGGCACCAATTGTTGATCCGCCCAATATCAGGAAATCATACTCTGTCAGCCTTGAAACATCTGCTTCAGAAATGGTGAAAAGATCAATGCTCCCTTCATCAAAAAGGGATGATATTTTTTTGGCAGTTTTTTCAACATTGCCAGTTTTAGGCCAATAAATCAGTGCTGTCTTTTTCATCCGTATGGTTTTTTCTTTGTGTTAATTACAAAAAGTAAATATCATTTATGTATGACAAAAGTAAAGATAATATAGATATTTTCTGTGCCTAAAGAATTAATTTCATCAATCAATCTACAAAGAAATTGTTCTGCTGATAGATCCTGCATAATTCCGCAATGCTATCCTGAATGCTCCTGAACTCCATCCCGCTGGCATCTTTAAACTTTTTACTGCTGTAATTATATACCCGCATGGCAGTTCCGGCCGTTTCTTTTGTTATAATGGGGGACTTCCCTGTGATCAGGCCCTTGATCTTAAAGTAATTCCATGCCAGCATCGAAAGTGCCTTATTTACCCTGATGCCTGGCCGTTTTTTGCCAAGGCCGTCAGCTATCCAGCCTAATACCTCTTTATAGGGAAGGTTTTCGGCCGAAACCACGAATTTCTCATTTACAATATCGCTCTCCATCAGAAATACCTGTGCCTTTGCAATATCCCTGACATCAATGTACCCGTTCACCCCCGGAGTGTAGAATGGAAGTCCCTTGCGAACGGTATTGAACAACTGCATGCTGCCGTTGCTGATACTGGCCAGCCCCATGATTATAGAGGGCAATATTACGACTGCATCCAGGCCTTCAACGCTTCCACGCCAGATTTCCCGCTCCCCGTTGTATTTACTAATTGAGTAATAGGAGTTTTGACCTGAGGTGACCCAGGATGTTTTTTCATCTGTAATGCCATCCTGTTTAGCCCTTCCCAGTGCTGCAATGGAGCTGAGATGGCATATTTTCTTCACGCCTTTATGCAGTGCTGCATTTACAAGGTTTGCCGTGCCTACAACATTTACTTTATGCATCATCTCCCGGTCGGCCGGACTAAATGATACCAATGCAGCATTGTGGTAAAGCTGTGTAATCCCTTCCAGGGCATCTTCCAGTGAATGTATATCTAAAACATCGCCTTCCACCCACTCGATCATTGCAAGCAATTTGTCCGGATTTTCACCATATGCATTAAACACATAATGGACGAAATCAGTCTTGCTGTCTCTGCGGCGCAATGCCCGGACATTTTTCCCCTGGGAGGTAAGTTCAAGGAGAAGATGGGAGCCTGCCAATCCCGTACCGCCTGTTACTAAAATCATGCGGCAAAGATAAGGATATATTGCTGCAGAGAAATGTGGGAAAGAATTATGTAGTGGGATAGTGGAATGTGGTATTATTTTTTTTCAAAATTGATCGGAAGGACATACGATACAGCAACGGGTTTACCTCTTTGCTGGCCGGGGATCCATGAAGGCATGAGTTTCATAAGCCTCAGCACTTCATCATCAAAGGCAGGCCCGCCACTCCGAATGATCTCAATATCCTTGATATTCCCCTTTTTGCTGACTAAAAAGCGCACAATTACTTTGGTGGAAACGGGATTTTCAATTTCCATAGGATATTTGATGTTTTGTGCTATAAATTGGTACAAAGAATCTTCTCCTCCCGGGAACTCCGGCATATGTTCAACCAGGCTAAAGATTCCTTCAGGCGAAGCTTCTTCCTGATTGCCTTTTGCCCTGCTAACGCCCATTGCCTGGTCTTTTTGTACAACACCTTCCATATCTGTTTCTTCTGCCTGATACATCATGACTGTTTCATCCGGCCTGGCAATTTCTGCCACTACAACTTCCTCTTCTGCCTTTGTCAAAAGAGGATCCTCGGCCTTTTCATCCTCAACCACCGTGATGCTTAAAACCACATCTCCCTTGATGTCATCTACTGCTACAGGCTCAGGATTTAGATTTTCTATTTCAGGAGTTTTGTTTTCCCGGCTTGCAATGCCGCCAACGAATTCCGTTTCTTTGACTATGGGTTCTGATTCTGAAGGGGTTTCCATTAAGCTCTCTTTTTCATCTACTATTATCGTGGCTTCTTTCTTATCCAGCATCGCCAGTTCCTGTCGTTCAGGGAATAAAAAATGAAAATAGGCAATGATCCCCACAAGAATGATGAGGGAGGCTGCAGCAGGAATGAGAAGATTGCTCAGCCTGGGACCTCTTACTGTATTTCTTCTGCGATAAGGATCATAATGGAACTTGCGCCTGAGCTGCATGTTTATATTATTGGTTCGTGTCCTGAGATCAGTCTCCAACTCAATATCTGTGGCTGACAGGCCATCCACTGCATCGCTGCATAGCAAACAATCCGACAGATGAAGCTGGACCTTTAACAGTTCTTCTTCGGACAGCAAATGATCTTTGTAGGCTTCAAGCGCATACTGGCTTAAGCATCCTGAATCATTGAATAATTTACTATTATGTGATACAGAGCTCATTTAGGATAACATCTTTTTTAAATTTCGTTTTCCGTTTTGTATAGCACTCTTAACCTGATTCAGGCTGTAGCCTGTTATTTCGGAGATCTCCCTGTATGTCTTTTTTTCCAGATACATTAATTCGATGCATTTTTTTTGTTCTTCTCCGAGGGCATTTATTGTGTCATGTAAAGATATTAAAATGCCTTCAACATCCTTACCCTCTAAAGGAAGATGCCCTTCGAACACATTTTCCATAAATTCCTGTTTCAAATCCTTGTGAATTTCTTCATTTACCCGACTATACAGGTTCCGCTTCCGGATTTGCATAAGGCAGTGATTCTTGGAAACACGGTAAAGCCAGTTCTTGAAATCCTTTACTTCATGCTTTTTCAAGTCGGTCATAAGTTTTTCAAAGATCCCCATAAGGGCATCTTCAGCATCGCAGGTATTCTTCAGGTATTTCATACAAACGCCAAATACCAGATGTGTATAGCGTTCAAACAGCATTCCGAAATAATCGGTATTGTTTTCAGAAACATATGCATCGATCAGCTCTGCATCCGTTAGCCTGTCGGAAGCGGCCTCTTTACTTTTAGGGTTTCTGAGCGATCGTAACATGAGGGTTGCAGGTGCTTATTTGATGTAATAACAACAAATTTTGTACCAAGCACTTATGATCTCAGGATTGCAACCGGATCAGACCACTTCCGGTAAACGGATATCATCTTTATCAGGCAACTCGATATTATCGAAGTCAAGCCGTGGAATGATCATGGGAACGATGGATTCTATAGGGCTATAAAGGTGTGAGCTCTCCTTGATTTCAGCTTTAATGATGCTTGAGTTGGTATCAATTCCATTCAAGAAATAGAGTATTACACTTAATACAAGTGCGGCCTTTAGCAATCCGAATATGCCTCCTGCCAGACGGTTTAAGAAACCAAGGGCAATGATGCTCACAAGTTTATGGATGATCTTGCCAACAATAAATACAAGAACGGCAACAATAATAAAGGTGATGGCAAAGGCAATGATATTTAAATAATTATCGGCTATTTCAAAATTATCAATGAGATAGTCTTTTGCATAAAAGGAAAAATGCAGGGCTACAAAAATACCAAGCGCGAGGGCAGCCAGGGAAGCCAGTTCAATGATAAATCCATTGCGAAACCCCTTATACATGAACCATAGGAGGGGAATTCCCAGTACAATGTCGAGCCAATTCATTATTTGATCCTTTTGGTAAGTTCTGTTGAAAATACGAAATCATTCAATTCCTTATTGCTGGAATTCAAAACACTGTCCATATTCCCTTCCCACCATAGATTTCCTTCATGAATGTAGGCGATATTATCCCCTATATTCAGTACAGAGTTCATATCATGTGTATTGATGATGGTGGTCATTTCAAATTCTTTCGTGATTTCACTGATCAGTTTATCGATGGTATCTGCTGTTTTGGGGTCGAGTCCGGAATTGGGTTCGTCACAGAACAGATATTTGGGATTGAGTGAAATGGCTCTGGCAATGGCAACTCGCTTGATCATCCCCCCGCTAAGTTCTGAAGGCATTAAAAGGTTTGAATCTGAAAGTTTAACCCTGTCAAGGCAAAAATTAACCCTGTCAAGCTTCTCCTTGTATGACTTTTTGGTGAACATGTTTAGCGGAAACATCACATTTTCCTGAACATTTTGTGAGTCAAATAATGCGCCCCCCTGGAAAAGCATTCCCAATTCCTTTCTTACATTTTGCTTGTCCTTTATCGTCATTGAAGAATAGATCCTGCCATCATAATCAATCTCGCCCTTATCAACTTCAAGAAGGCCAACAACACACTTCATAAGCACGGTTTTGCCTGAGCCGCTTTGTCCGATAATGAGGTTTGTTTTGCCGGGCTCAAAGGTTAGCGATACATCTTTCAATACCTGCTTATCGCCAAAGGTCTTGGATATGTTTCTTACTTCTATCATACCAGGATCAATTGTGTAAGGATGAGATTAAAGACGATAATCATGATGCTGCTATAAACAACGGCTTTGGTACTTGCACGGCCTACCTCAAGCGCACCGCCGGAGGCTCTGTAGCCATGATAACTGGCAATCGTAACGATCAGGTATGCGAATACAACGGTTTTGATGAGGGCATAAACAATTGTGAAGGGTTCAAACCAGGCCCTTACGCCCATGATATAATCTTCAGAAGTTACGGCGCCGGTAGCAATGCAGGCAAGCCATCCCCCAAAAATACCCAGAAACATACTTATAACAATCAGGAGAGGATTGAAGATCATTGCTGCAACAGTCTTCGGAAAGATCAGGTAATTGGCCGAATTTACACCCATGATCTGAAGGGCATCGATTTGTTCGGTGACCTGCATGGTGCCAATTTCCGAGGCTACTCTGGAACCTACTTTTCCGGCAAGAATAAGGCTGATCACGGTTGGTGCAAACTCAAGAATCATTGATTGCCTTGTCGTAAATCCAACCGTATATGCCGGAATCAGGGGTGAATCAATATTGTAAGCAGTTTGCAATGCCACAACAGCCCCCATAAAGACTGAAATAATGGCCACAATCCCAAGAGAATCTACTCCCAGTCCCTGGAATTCAACAATCAATTGTTTCCAAAAAACCCTTCCTTTGTCGGGCCTTCGGAAAACCTGAAACATCAATATAAGATAACTGCCGAAGTGGTGGATCATGTTTGCCTGATAATTTATGCTAAGTTAAATATATTTTGTCTTTATTCATTGATTCAGGGCAAGAACCTCATCATCCGGCACCCGGCACCCGGTACCTGGTACCCGGCACCCGTTACCCGATATATACGTTATTTTCGAATTTATCGTTAGGTTTGCATAATGGTAGCATGTGCAAATAAAACGAATAAAGGATGCATAATATTTTCTGTTTTAATCCTGGCATGCTTATTATTTGCCTCATGTGCATCCAGTAAATATGGCAAAAGAAAGCCGTCGAAGCAAAAAAGGAGATGTGGTGATTGCCCTTCCTGGTCGTATGTTTTACCTCAGGTAAAAGGGCCTGTATATGTCTATGGAACAGTATAAAGCCATTCTGGAAAAGTACATCCCGGAAGCTTCTGTTGAGCTGATTTACGAGTGGTTACGGAAGTATAAAATAAATCTTAAAATTTCGCGAAAAAGATCTTCCAAGCTGGGCGATTACCGACCTCCGCAGAATGGAAAAGGACATCAAATCACAGTAAACCATGACCTGAATACATATGCTTTTCTTATTACGCTTGTACATGAAATCGCACATCTGATCATTTGGGAAAAATATGCAAGCAGAGTCAAAGCACATGGCAAAGAATGGAAACAGGCTTACAGGGAACTGATGCTTCCCTTTTTTGATCTTAATATATTTCCTGATGATATCAGCAAGGCATTGAAAAATTATTTGAGCAAATCCTATGCCTCCAGTGGATCCGACCTGAATATGAGCAGGGTGTTGCAGAAGTATGATCCGGAGCAGGTCCTCACCCTGGAATCATTGGAAGAAGGAAGTATCTTTAAACTTCCCAATGGAAAGGTATTTAAAAAAGGAGCCCGTATAAGGAAGCGATACCGCTGCATCCGCATAGATGACAGAAGGGTTTATCTGGTAAACCCCCTGGTGAAGGTAGAGCTTGTTGAGAGCCTTTAAAACAGACCATTCACTAAAATTTAATACATTTGTATTCCCTTAATGGAAAACCGGAATTATGAAAGTGAATAAAGATTATTTCTGTGTGATCATGGCGGGTGGAATCGGTGCCCGGTTCTGGCCAATGAGCCGCACTTCGCACCCCAAGCAATTTATTGATATACTGGGAACAGGGGAAACCCTGATTCAGCAAACATACAAACGTCTCACGCGTCTTTGTCCTCCGGAAAACATCCTCATTGTTACCAATGGTATATATAAAGACCTTGTTTTAACACAACTGCCGGATATTTCTGAAGAACAGGTTCTTTGCGAACCAATGCGAAGGAATACTGCACCTTGTATTGCCTATGCCAATTATAAGATTTTGCAACAAAATCCCAATGCCAGCATTGTTGTTGCTCCTTCTGATCATATCATTCTTAAGGAAGAGGAATTTGTAAAAACAATGCAGTCAGCTTTAAAGGCTGCTTCGGAAAATGACTGGTTGCTTACACTTGGAATTAAACCATCAAGGCCGGATACCGGTTATGGGTATATTCAATTTATGGAAGCTCAGGAATATGCTGCTGATGATCAGGTCAGGAAAGTGAAAACCTTTACCGAAAAACCCAACCTGGAATTGGCAGAAACATTTCTTGAAAGCGGAGATTTTCTCTGGAATTCGGGGATCTTTATCTGGTCGCTGAAGAGTATCATGAAATCTTTCAAGGAAAACCTTCCTGAAGTAGATGAGCTCTTTGCGGGCGGGGCTGATTTGTATAACACTCCGGAAGAAGAGAGTTTTATAAATAAAGTCTATCCGGTCTGTAAAAATATCTCGATTGATTACGGAGTGATGGAGAAAGCCTCCAATGTGTATGTCAGGATTTCGGATTTTGGATGGTCGGACCTGGGCACATGGGGCTCCCTGCATGATATCAGAAAAAAAGATGAGAATCAAAATGCCATTATAGGGAAAAATGTAATGGTTTATGATACCCGTGACTGCATTATCAATATGCCTCCGAATAAACTGGTAGTGGTGAACGGCCTTAAGGATTATATTGTAGTTGAAGAAGAGGGAGCGCTCCTGATTTGCCGTAAATCTGATGAACAACAGATCAGGCAGATCGTAAACGATGTAAAGATCGATAAAGGAGATAAGTTTGTATAGATTTTGGGTGCCAGATACCAAATTTCAGGTGCCTGGAGATTCTATTCCATTTTATCATAGAACAATTTAACAATTTAACAATAAGTATCTTATCATGAAAAAACTACTCTACTTTTTAAGCGGCCTACTCATGCTGGTTTCGACGCATTCGAAAGCTGACGAAGGGATGTGGCTTCCCCTTTTGGTGGAACGTCTGAACTATGTTGACATGCAGGAAATGGGATTGAATCTTACTGCCGAAGAGATCTACAGCATTAACAATTCAAGTCTGAAAGATGCCATAGTGATCTTTGGTGGCGGATGTACCGGAGAGATCATTTCCTCTGAAGGTTTGCTGATTACCAATCATCATTGTGGTTATGGTACCATTCAGTCGCACAGTACCGTGGAGCACGATTATCTTACAAATGGTTTCTGGGCCATGAACAAAGATGAAGAGATTGTAAGTCCTGGACTCAGCGTACGTTTTCTTGTAAGGATTGAAGATGTTAGTGATCGTGTATTATCAGATGTAAATGATGATATGACAGAAGATGAGCGCAATAAGAAGATCAATGAGATTTCTGATGCGATCGAAGCAGAGGCTAAGGATGGAAATGAATACAATGCATCTGTAAGAAGTTTTTACAATGGCAATGAATTCTACCTCTTCGTTTATGAGATATTTACCGATGTCAGGCTGGTTGGTGCACCCCCTTCATCCATTGGTAAATATGGTGCCGATACCGATAACTGGATGTGGCCCCGCCATACCGGCGATTTTTCAATATTCAGAGTATATTCTGCTCCGGACGGCTCTCCTGCAAAATATGCACCCGAAAATATTCCAATGAAAGCAAAACATTTTCTTCCTGTCTCCGCTAAAGGAGTTCAGCAAGGTGATTTTGCCATGATCCTGGGATACCCGGGTGGAACCGACAGGTACCTTACTTCTTATGGCGTGGAGCTGGCTGTGGAGGAATCAAACATGACCATTGTAAAGATCAGGGAAGAGAAACTGGCCATCATGCGTGATGGTATGGATGCCGATGATGCAGTGAGGATACAATATGCTTCAAAATATGCCGGGACTGCCAACTATTGGAAGTATTTCATCGGTCAAACAAAAGGACTCAAACGCCTGAAGGTTTATGATAAGAAAGTGGAGCTGGAAAACAGATTTACTGAATGGGTAAATGCCGATCCCGACAGGAAAGCAAAATATGGCGAAGCTCTCCCCGACATTAAAAAGGGATATGATATTCTCAAGGAATACAACCTTTCAAGGTGGTATTACCGGGAAGGCATTTCTCGTGGTAGCGAAATACTTGGTTTTGCAGGCAGATTTGGTACACTCAGGAAGGAACTTGAAGAAAAAGCCGATCAGGAAAATATTGATAAGGCCATTTCAAGACTCACTTCATCAGTTGAACGTCATTTTAAAAACTATAATGCTGCCATCGACCAAAATTTATTGGCTGCAATGATGCAGATGTATTATGTCAATGTGCCGGCTGACCAACAACCGGAGATGTTGAAAAAACTGGGGGCCAAAAATGGTGGCGACTTTAGTGCCTGGGCTGCAGATCTGTTTGAGAACAGTATTTTTGCAAGCCCGGAAAAAGTAAATGCCCTGCTTGACAATCCAAAAGCAAAAACAATTGCCAAGGATCCCGCTTATAAAACCATCAAGGAATTTAGCAATACATACAACGAGATTTATAAAAAAATGTCAGAATCTGATGATTACCTTGCCAGAGGCAGAAGGCTTTTTGTTGCCGGCTTGCGCGAAATGGATGCTGACAAAACTTTTTATCCTGATGCAAACTTCACCATGCGCTTAACTTATGGAAGCGTTCAGGATTATTATCCAGCTGATGCTGTTCGTTACGAATACTTTACCACCATGGAAGGCATCATGGAAAAAGAAGACCCAAATAATTGGGAGTTTGTTGTTCCCGACAAGCTTAAACAACTATATAACGACAAGGACTTTGGCGAGTATGGTGTTGATGGTGTGATGCCGGTATGTTTTCTTACAAACCATGATATTACAGGCGGTAACTCAGGAAGCCCGGTGATCAATGGCGATGGTGAACTAATAGGCCTTGCATTTGATGGAAACTGGGAAGCCATGAGTGGCGACATTGCTTTTGAACCTGCTCTTCAAAGAACCATTAATGTCGATATTCGCTATGTACTTTTCATTATCGATAAATATGCAGGAGCTCAAAACATCATTGACGAACTTACAATCGTAAAATAATATATCAGGGCAGCATCCCCTTTAGAGGTGCTGCCCATTTCCAGACATTTCTGTCCTTTATCGGTTTCTGTGTAACAAAAGGAATAGAAATGAAGATAAAGCAAGCATTTGTTTTCTTATTGATTCTGCTGCCGTTTTCATTTGTGGCACCCTTTGGTTTGCTATGGTCGGCCTTTTGTCGGCACTGATGTCGTCGGGAGAACCTTTCCTGAACCCTATTTCCATATCATCGGTACGTGATTTCAGGGGCTGGCGCAAGAAAAATAAACATAAAGACTGAAAATCGGAGTACCGCAGGATCCTAATTGTTACTTTTGTCTTTGGGATCATTGCAATGATAATTGCACTTATTTTTCCCAATATTGTTGATCTTATGGTGATCGGTTTCGCAACCATTGTTATTTTTGCGCCCATTAGTATTCTGGCACCTGGCAATAAGAATTCTCAGAAATACAGACGACTTGCTCTTTCCAGCATATTGTCGGGCTTTATGGTTAACATCGGGTTTATAATTGCCGGAATACTTTTTCCCGATATCATTGAAATAAAAGCATCGTTCATCCCGGCACTCATTGTGGCTTCCCTTGTATTGTTGATCGGGATGGCGATTAAAAATAAATAGATGATTCATACAGAAATTAAAAAGAAATATAAAGAATCAGGCCTTCAGTTTGCTATTGAAAGCGAGAATATTGCAAAGGACATTAAGAAGTATGGCTTATTCAGGATCCTCTTTTTCCTGGGCTGGATACTGCTGATATATCTTTCCACATCATGGTCCTGGATAGCATTTAGTGTCGTTATGGGGCTTGGCTCAATTGTTTTTGCCTTTCTGGTGAGAAAGCACAGCCGCTTGCATAAAAGGAAAGCTGTTTTAGAACAATTAGTCAGGATAAATGCCGATGAGGCAAAGAGTATGGAATGGGATTACAGGCATCTTGACAAGGGTGCTGAATACATTAATGAAGAGCATTTGTTTTCTTATGATCTTGATATTTTCGGAAATGGGAGCCTGTTTCAATATATAAACCGTACCTCAACCATTCCTGGTAAAGATCGCCTGGCAAACATGCTAAGTGAAAATGAAAAAAAACTTTCTGAGATTCTGGCCAGACAGCAAGCCATTGCTGAACTCAGTGAAATGTTTGAATGGCGGCAGGAATTTCGTGTTAAAGGCATGCTCACTAAAGAAGAAAGTGAAGATATCTCAGGATTGAGGGAGTGGATCCTTACGCCGCCAGACTTCAAATCCAGCATTTTTAAATTGCTTATTGTCATGGTTCCCCTGATCAACCTCGGGGTTTTTCTTTTATCTGTTTTTGGCGTGATTTCATTCTGGACATTCCTGGCATATCTCACCATACCCCTCATTCTGGCGGGCATTAAGCATCGTAAGGTGAACCTTAAACACAATATGTTAAGCAGGAAATTTCCGGTATTGAAGAAATACAGTGGTCTTTTTCGCATGATAGAAACAGAGGACTTCTCATCAGAACGAATGAGATCCCTTAAGAAAGAGCTCATCACAAAGAAAAGTTACGCCAGCAGTGCTATTCAACAGCTGGCAAGTATTGCCAATGCTTTCGACACACGTTTAAACCTCCTTGCCGGCTTTTTAATGAATGTGTTGTTTTTATGGGATATCAGGCAGTCGGTGAGGCTCGAGAACTGGCAGGAAAAATATAAGGAGCAGCTGCCGAGATGGTTTAATGTGATGGGCGAAACGGATGCTTATATTTCTATTGCAGGTTACTGTTATAATAATCCTGATTACATCTTCCCCCTAATCAGCGAGCAGGATGAAATATGCTTTGAAGCGGAAGATTTGGGCCATCCGCTTATTCATGGTAGTAAGCGTGTTTGCAATGATTATAGCCTGAAGGGCTGGAGCGATTTCACCATCCTTACAGGTGCTAATATGGCCGGGAAAAGTACATTTTTACGAACTGTGGGAGCAAACATGATTTTGGCATCCTGCGGTGCACCGATCTGTGCAAAAAAACTTACACTTACAGCTGTAGACCTTGTTACCAGCATACACACTATTGATTCGCTTGCAAACAACGAATCATATTTTTATGCTGAATTGAAAAGGCTTAAAATGATCATTGATATGCTTAAGGAAGGCAAACAGGTGTTTATTATTCTTGATGAAATACTCAAGGGCACCAACTCTCGCGACAAGCAAAGTGGTTCGAAAGCCCTTATTAAACAATTGATTTCCCTAAGAGCATCGGGGATCATAGCTACCCATGACCTTTCTCTCGGTGAATTGGAAAAACATTTTCCGAAAAATGTACAAAACCGATGCTTTGAGATCATCATCGAAAAAGACCGGTTGGACTATGACTACAAACTGAAACCCGGAATAGCAAGGAATATGAATGCTACCATATTGATGGAACGCATGGGAATTACGGTGAGGGAAAAATAATATCCGGCAACCAAAATTGAAGGATGATATTTCATAGTTCGTAGTTCATAGTTCGTAGTTCGTAGTTCATATTCCAAATAAGTACTAATTTTACATAAAATGATATCAAAATGATCGTTTTTGATGATGAATACTTCATGAGGGAGGCCCTGAAGGAAGCCGAAAAGGCGTTTAATATGGATGAAGTGCCGGTGGGTGCGGTGATTGTGAGTGGCGACAGGCTTATTGCCAGGGCACATAACCTTACTGAAAAACTAACTGACCTTACAGCACATGCGGAAATGCAGGCTTTTACCGCCGCTGCTGAATATCTGGGGGGGAAGATCCTTGACGATTGTACTTTATATGTTACCCTGGAGCCTTGTGTTATGTGTGCCGGTGCAGCCTACTGGACAAGAATAAGCAGAATTGTTTATGGAGCAACAGATGAAAAGCGTGGGTATTCATTGATACAACAAGAACTCTTGCATCCTAAAACAAGCATCACAAAAGGAGTGCTTGAAAATGAATGTGCATCCATGCTCACATCATTTTTTGAAAAGAAAAGGGAGTAAAAGAGCCTTTAGAAGCTTGAAATCATCATTGATATCCTTCTTTCCGTTCAAAGCTGACCAAGGCCGGGGCTAAGACTTCACCAGGAGGCTTATCAGGAGAAGTCCTCCAAGTATTTCAAGTACTTTATCTACTATTTTCTTAACTTCGCAATAAACAATCCCTCATGTCACTCATCAGTAAAGAAACCATCGATAAAATTATGGATACCGTCCATATTGAGGAGGTAATCGGTGAGTTTGTTAACCTGAAGAAGAGCGGACAGAACTATAAGGGTTTCAGCCCTTTTACTGAAGAACGCAACGCATCCTTTTTTGTATCTCCTGCCAAGGGTATCTTTAAATGTTTCAGTTCCAATAAGGGGGGAAGTGTGGTTACTTTCCTGATGGAGCATGAGCATTATACATATCCGGAAGCTTTGCGATACCTTGCCAAAAAGTATGGCATTGAGATTGAAGAAAAAGAACAAAGTCCGGAGGAAAAGGAGAAGATGGATGAGCGGGAAGCCCTCTTCCATGTGAATGCTTTTGCACAGAAATTCTTCAATGAACAATTACTGGAAACGGATGAGGGAAAGTCGGTTGGATTGTCCTATTTCAAGGACAGGGAGTATAATCAGGACATCATCGATAAATTTGGATTGGGATATAGTCCCGGGAAGTGGGATGCATTAACAGGGCATTGCCTTTCCAATGGTTATAAACTTGAATATCTTGTCAAGACCGGACTTACAATAGAGAAGGATGAAAATAAGCGTTACGACCGCTTCCGGGCAAGGGTGATTTTCCCCATTTTTAATCTTTCGGGAAGGGTAGTCGGTTTTGGTGGCCGTATCCTTACCAAGGAAGAAAACAAGCCTAAGTATGTAAACTCTCCGGAGTCGCCGATTTATAATAAGAGCAATGTGCTCTATGGCCTCAACCTGGCAAAGTCTGAAATCATTCGTCAGGACAAATGTTACCTTGTGGAAGGGTATACCGATGTGATCTCTATGCACAAGGCGGGTTTTGAAAATGTGGTTTCCAGTTCAGGTACGGCATTGACTCCGGATCAGATCAGATTGATCAAACGATTTACAAAGAACATTACCATTCTCTATGACGGAGATCAGGCAGGGATCATGGCTTCCTTCAGGGGCATCGACCTTATTCTTGAGCAGGGTATGAATGTGCGTATTATTATGTTTCCCCCTGATGAAGATCCTGATTCATATGTGCGCAATCACCGCTCTGCAGAAACCAGGGAATTCCTGTCCGGGGAAAAAGATTTCATTCGCTTTAAAACAGGCTTACTACTGGAAGGCACAAAAGGAGATCCGGTTAAAAAGGGGGGGTTGATCCGTGAGATCGTAGAGACCATAGCCCTTATCCCGGATAATATATATAGAAACGTATATATTAAAGAATGCAGCAGTTTGCTTGATACGCCTGAGCAGGTACTTATCAATGAGCTAAACAAGATCCTTCGGAGGAAATTCAAAGACGAAAACAAGAAGGATTCTTATTTGCCGGATCCCGAACCTGTAAACATTCCACAGCAGAAGGATGTTGACCATACCAACAGCGAATTTCAGGAAAGAGAAATTATCAGGCTGTTGTTACAATACGGAAAGGAAGAAATCAAACTTAAAAATGAGATTGATTTAGGGGAGGGCCTCACCAAGTCTGAAATTGTAAACATGCCTGTTGGTAAATACATTGTAAACTCCATCAAATACGATGACTTGGGCTTTAATAATGCTGTTTTTCAGATGATCTTTGATGAGTATAATAATTTGTTGACACAGGAAAAAGAGCCTGATGAAATGGATTTCATTAACCATGAAATGGAACAGATCAGATCCATGGCAGCTGATCTTCTGAGCACCCCTTATGAACTTAGCGATAATTGGGAAAAGAATAAGATATATGTTTCTAAGGAAACATCATCCCTGAATATCCTTGTGGACAGCACCCTGTTTTCATTCAAGATAAAAAAAATTGAGGCTCAGATTGCTGCATTGCAACAGCAGATAAAGGATGTTCCCAGCGATGGCGATCTGGATTTTCTATTGAAGGAGATGAAGGACCGTAAAAACATCAGTCGTAAGTTCAATCATGACCTGAGCAGAATCATTACCCATTAAGAAGTATATAAAAACACATGGGGAACGCCTCTCTCGAAACGCTCCCCATCACTCCCCGTTTGCCGTAGCTTTCGGTTTGTGCCAGATTACCGTTATTGCGACCAATGCTTTTGGTTTCGGTTCCTTGCGGTTCTTGCTCCTCTGCATCTGAACTCCGCTTTCCTCCGCTCTTGCGAGCCTTGTTCCACTTCGTCCCAGCCTTAACCTGTCCCCGGCATTGTTCTGCCTCCACCTTGCAGCTTTAGCGTTACTTGCCTTCGCAGACTCCAGCCGGCCCTTTATCGCTCATCTGGTAAAAACAAATATACAAAAGAGAGAACCGCTTGTCAAGCGATTTACGATTTCAAATATTCACAATCTATTAACAGCATTTATAAACAATTGTTAATTAAGATTATGGATGATGAATGGCTCTAATAATTGAGCCTTTTAAACATTTATTCAACACGGATACGTACCCCTTCTGAATGAGCTGAAAATTCAGGTGCATACATACACTGAATACTGGAGATCCCATTAGAGAATGTGCCTTTTTGAGTCACATTCAGGGGATATTCAAACACCCAGGTCCCTTTTCTCAGGTAGCTGAAAAAGAAATTCACCGAAGCATCCCTGATGCTTTCATAGTATCCCATTCCTCCCTGCCATTTATATCCTGAGAGGGCATTTCGGGGCTCAAGGGCTGCGGCCCTCATATCCTTCATGTGTACGAATTCCATATCCCGGTCTGACCGGATCTCAATCCTTGAAACCACCTTATCGCCAGGATTAAGTACATCGCCCTCATTCACAGGTTTAAGCACAGGTCCTTCATCTGTATATATTTCTACGAATAATTTTTTTTGGATGCTCAAGGGCGAAGCATGAGCTGTAATCTTATCCAGATTCTCGAAATACTGCCAGTAAACAGCACCCCAGGCAACACCTACATTGGCTTTTGTAACACTAATGTTGGCCATGTCGGCTGTAATCTCACTGCCGGCCCATTGGTGACGGAAATAGCCGGTTCCGGCTTCCTTTTTCACACCATCAATGCTATCGGGAACGATGTACTGCTCACCAACCTTAATCGTAACATCACCTTCTTCTGTCAGCAGATTTGCTCCGCGAAGCAATAAGGCGTAACATGCATCTGCCGTTGCTTTAGTGGTTTCCCAGTCCTGGGTCTGCTTTTGTTTCAGCAGCCATGTTTTCATTTGCTCAACAGAAGCCTGATCGTTCATGACCTCATCAAATGCCTCGATCAACAATGCCTGGGTTTCAATAGGTGCTTCATACCAGTAATAACCGGCATCCTGTCTCCAATACATGCCCATCTCATCATCAAAAAGTGCATATTCCTTAAGGGAGGCAACGATCAGTGCCGGCATAGGCTTATCTCCCATTCGGTGCAACGAAAGTGCGATCATTCCCTGCAGGTATTTATCGTAATCAGTCCAGTATTTTTTAACCTGCTCTTTAAAATACAGGTAGGCTTCCTTGTGTTTTTCAAGAAAGAAGTAATCATCCGTAAAGAAACTCCTGGCATAGAGGTATTGTATATGGTATCTGTTCAGGTAGTTTTTTGTCTGGTAATCCTCATGCTTTTTCTTGATTTCCATGAAATCTTCGTGCATGCGGTTATCCATATACCGGATGGCATCCCTGATCATTCCATTAACGAGGCGGTCGTCTTTGGCAATGATTCCCAAATGCTGCATTTTTCCAAATCCGGTGAGAATGTATTGAGTGATATAGCGGTTGTCGCGGCCTCCTGCAAACCATGGCCAGCCGCCATTGCTCATCTGGTTTTGTTTTAATTTATTCAGGGCTGATGAGAACTCATTCCCCATTTTATTGAGATCGAATAGCAGGGCAATTCTTTTCTTTCTTTCCGATTCGTTCTTTGCCTGCATCACCCATGGGGTTTCTTCCAGTAAGGCATATTTGAGGTCCTGGTTTTTTTCCAGATTCGAGAGCAAGGCATCTGGTGTTTCATTGATCCAACTCTCAAATACTGTTTTGATCTTTGGATGCTGATTCACAATGTGGGATGCAAAGCCATTGGCATATACCCTGTTAAATGTCTGTTCTGAGCACTCATAAGGATATTCCATCAGGTAGGGAAGTGCCTGAACGGCATACCATGCCGGATTGGAAGTGAATTCCAGGGTATAGCTGTAATTCTTTAAGGTGTTTCCCTCTGTTTGTGAGTTTGCCAGTTTTTCAAAAACAAACTCCCTGCTTTCATTCCCATTTATTGGCAAGGGCATTGATTCTGTTACCAGCATTCTGTTTTTAAGTACCGGGATCACCATTTCTTCTCCATCGCTGAAATTTCCTGCTGTAGCTATGACACGGTAAAGTACAGGACCGGTATTTTCGGGAATATTCAGTTTCCAGCTCACATGGCTGCTTTTGCCTTCGGATGCTGAAAAATCAACACTCATATGATCGTTTCCATACAAGGCATCTACAGGCTTCATGCTGATGGCATCAAAAAGCTGCAGTGTTGCCTTCCCTTGCAATTCCTTTTCAGACATATTTACCACCTTGGCGCTGAAAAAGATCTCATCACCTTCCCTGAAAAAGCGGGGCTGATTGGGAATGATCATCAGGTCTTTTTGGGTCACCAGCTCTTTGGTGACATGCCCGATCTTCAGATCCTGGGTATAGGCCATACCCATCATTTTCCATTTGGTGAGGGATTCAGGAATCCTAAAGCTGATCAGTACATCGCCATCGGCATTGGTTTTTAAATCAGGGAAAAAGAATGCTGTTTCCTGAAGATTCCTCCTGATGGGGACTTCTTCAGGGCTGGCTGGTGATTCCGGGATGCCCGGAGGATTGTTTATACTGATATCTTTGTCAAGCAAGTCCCCCTCTTTGTTGGCCTTATCAATGATGGTAACTTCTTCGAGATTGTCTGTCTCTGTTCCATTCATGGACATGATCCCTCCAATGCTTGCTGCTTTAATTTTTACAGAACGTGATGGCATTCGGTTCATTTCATATTGACTATAATAATATCCATAACGATATAAACCGGCCCAGATTAAATTGTCATAGGTTCTTACGGCGGGATAGTTGTAAGCTTCATATTTTTGATATATGATCCCATTTTGTTTTCCAAATGCATTTCCATAATTCCAATAGTCATGGTGGTAGTAGGAATTAAAAAGACTGAAGGGCCAACTGTGAAACTTAATATCGTCAAGGGATGCATCATACATACCGGCCAGCATTTCTGCTGCTACCTTCTCACCTTTGTCTGATCTGATTTTTATATTCCATTGTTCTTCCTGCCCGGGAAGTAATTTGTCTCTGAAGCTTTCAAAACTGATATCAAGCTCCTTATTTGAATAGGGCACATCTATATTGAAGCTGGAGTTATAACTCATATTATGGCTCACAAACAGCAAGCTTACGCCTACACCACCACGATCACCTTCGGTAATCGGGATCTCAATCTTGCGCTGTTCATTATTGAGCTCGATCCATTCGCGACTGAGTGTTCTGTTCTTGCCACCAATTTCATATAGGATCTTTACATTTTGATAAGCAGAACCGATTAAAAAAGCTGCCTTTTCGCCAGGTTCGCATGAGGATTTCAAGGGCACAAACCAGCTGGCTGCGTGGAGTGGAAGTTTATCCGATGAAGGTGAGAATAGCGTAAAGTACTTCGTAATGCTTACTTCTTCGCCAAAAGCATCTTCTGCCTTCATCTCAACTTTATATTCACCTGGTGCCCAGCTGCTGAGCTTTTCCAGTTTCAATTCCTGCTTGTTTCCGGTATTGATATCACCATGATAGAGTACAGAGAACACTTCCCAGCTACTTTTATCATTTTCGTTCTTGTATACCCTGTTTGGAAATAATTTTTTGAATTCTTCTTCTGCAATAAGATAAACATCCGGTTGCTGACCTACCCTTTCCATTAATACCCTGTCGGGGACAATCAATCTGCTAACAGTAAGTGATACAACTGAAGGCTCAGCTTCACCGTTCAGATTGGTGGTCTTAAGGCTAAAAACATCCTTTAGGTCTGCATTCACCTGCTCCGGCATATCGAGTGTGATCAGGAGGGATTTCTCTCCTACCGATACTGACTTCTGTCCGGAATGCGTCTCGCCGCTTATGTCTGTGATATCCACATATACCGTATAATTGAAAACAGCATTGGTGTTTTTGTGTATCACCCTGTCGGGGATGGCTGTGAAATCAATTGTAAAGGCTCCTGAAACATCGGTTTCAAGCTCTCCGTAGCTGATTTCCGTGCTGTTTGATTCCGGATAATACCCCCTCCAGTAATAGCGGAAAGGATAATAGGTATTCCGGACGATGCGGTATTTTACCCTTGCATTGTCGATGGCATTTCCGGAATAAGCCATGGCTTTTCCGCTTATCCTGATTTCAGAGTTAAGCTTATAGCTACCCTTTACAGCATCAAATACTACTTCAAATTTCGGACGCTTATATTCCTCAACAGAAAAACGGATGTTGCCTGATTCATTTTGAATGCGCATATTTCCTGTAAGCATCCCCACCGGGGCGGTGAAAGTACCATTCACAGAACCATATTCATTTGATTGAAGATGTAACTCAGATACCTTTTGGTTGTTTACATCATAGAATTGCACTGTAGTGTTCTTGTTCTTTAAGATCTCGTATTCTTCACCTGTGCGCTCAAGCAATATTCCTTTGAAATAAATGCTTTGGCCCGGCCGGTATATGGAACGGTCTGTAAAGAAATAGCTGATATCAACAGGCTTATCGGGGTATTCTTGACTTCCATATGAGTAAAAGAAATTGGGGGAGATGAACCTATCCTCATCCGTGCTGATATCAAGGATCACACGTTTAGAGTGCCCTGCTTTTGCAGGTATTAAGAATGTACCATCAGCCCCGCTTGTATAGGTTCCTGCATCAACCAGTTTATATTCCCTGCTTCCATTATCATACACCTCTTCAAAGGCATTGATTTTTGCCTCTGCTATTTGTGCTCCGTTATCCCTTTGCAACAAGTAGAACATCAGGTCGCCATTGTCCATGTTATTCTCTATGTAACTGATGTTGGAAACCCAGAAACTGACAATATTAGTGATTCCCTTTTCTTTTTCAAATGCCGGATCATCGGAGATCATCAATGCATAGTAGCCTTCCGTTAGTGGAGGTATGGCCAGTTCGCTAAGGTGATGGTGGTGGTCTTCCTCGACAGGCATTTCGATCGACCATTGCTTTACAGGCCTTATCTTTCGGTACTCTTTTAGGGTGAAATCAGCATCATAATTAAGTCTTTGCTTTCTTTCATTCTCAGGGTCGAGGGGAATTATACGCAGAAAAACAGTTGAAACATTTCTGAATGAAAGAGAGGAAAGAATAGCCTGTCCGGGAATATTGGCCAGATCAACCTGGCAATCCAGGCTTTTTTCTTTGATTTTTTTCAGCAGTACCTTACATAAAGCTGCGCCATAAGAATCAGGGAATTCTTTTATTGCATTTTCGCAATATTGTGCTGCGATGATCAGATCTCTTTGATGCTCGTCTGATTCAAGTGGCTGATATAGATGCAATGATTGAAAATACAATTGTGCGATCCGGTGGTATATCTCAGTGATGGGTTCACTGTCGATATACGTTTTTTCCATCTGCTCAAGGGTATGCAAATATATTTTTTCCTTATTCTCAAATACAGCATTGTTGTAGACAAATTCCAGTCTTTGTAAATCGACGTCGACGAGTGCGGCATGATTTTCATCATGGAGGTGAAAGGCTGTCAATTCCCTGAAAAGTTTCAGGGCGTGGAAATGCATTGAAAAACGTTCTTTTTCATTCAGTTCAAGCTTAACAAAAGCATCTGCAACATCCATCATTTGAGTATTGTCAATTTCAAACCTGATGGCCGGACGGGAAGCCATAAATTCATCGTTCCTGTAGAAGTCAAGTGCAGTATGTGCCAGGATATCATACAAGCTAGGCCTGAAAATATCCAGGGAGTCATTATTTTGTAAGATGTCGGCATAATCTGAAGCAGCTGTATTTTGCAATAACTCAGGATCAGCAAGGGATAGCTTAAATTCATCAAATATTTTTTCTGCAAATCGCTGCTGGTCCCATGTGGCCATGTCGTTCTGCTCATAGTCAAACAAATTGGTCCGGTCCAGAATAATATAGCGATGCCTCGAATAATACCCAAGGTATAAGTCGGCCAAAAGCGAATGTAAAAGTTGTGTTGATGGAGCACTGAAGAATTCCATCTGGCTCTTAATTTTCGCAATGCCTTTTTGTACATATTCTTCTTCATATTCGACTCCTAAGCGAATGCGATATTCCAGGGATTTTAGCATTTGTACCTCATCTTTGTCTTTTTTTGCTTCTTCAAAGATGTTGTCCATGATTTCGATAGCCGATCGCGGCTTCCCTTTTTCTGTCAGGGCAAGGGCCTCTTTCCATTGCTTATCGTATTTGGAAATTTCTTGCGCCCCCTGGGAGAGGACTGTTTTGGCTGAAAATCCGTTCAGGATCGAATACAATCCAAACAGGAAAAGCAGGTTCAGGTATTTCGCTTTCATAAACATTATTTTAGGTTTCTCTTTTTAATGAGATGTTGGAACGCTCATAATTCCATAAACAAATTTAATAAAATAGCCCGGAAGCCTCTTATTAGAGATATATACGCAGTAATGATATAGGTAAGGCAGTTAAAAAGAGGCCGTCATTAGTCCAGTTTTGCCTCCATAGGGTATTTCAGTCCTTCTATCTTGACCAATTCAATTTTTACCGAGCCAACCACCACAGCAGACTTGCCTAAAACAGGTACCTTGTTTCTGTCGTCGGTAACCCATAAGGTCATAGGGTATGGCTCCTGAAAGATCTCTCCCTGAGCAACCATTGGCTTAAATTTCAGACAGCGGAATTTCCCAAGGCTTGTTTCCACAATTTCCTTGCCCTGGTATATGATCTTGCTAACATAGGCTGAGTCGTCAAGGTAAAAAGGAAGCATGAATTCCTGCCCGTCCTTGATTTCAGTAAAATCAATGGTACGCATGTAGTAAAATGCGGAAACAATGTCTTTGATGTCAGGGGGTATTTCTTTTTCAGCTCTCCGGCTTTTGGCAATGCCTTTTTTATGGTCGAAGTCCACATCATCCTCATAAATATAGGACCCCTCATGGGTGCGCCTGATGAAATGATATGGGGCGAGTGTTTCTTCATCAACAAAGGCTTCAAAGCGATCATCAACTTTAAAGAACCAGCTGAAGAAACCAGTAGACCTTCCGATTACTTCCATGTGGAGTGTGTTCCTTCCGTTGAATTGCCGTACATCCTCCTTGATGGAGATGATACCTACTCCGGCAGAAACCCCGGATGTAAGCCATGAGTCGTAATAAACGCGGTATTTCCCTTTCTCTCCCCTTTGAAACGGAAGCTCTTCAACATAACGAACTGCGTCCTGAGAGATCCCTGCCGAGATGATCAGGAGCATAAAACTTATGTATGCGATTATTCTTTTCATCTTATCTGTTTAGAACTGCTGTTTCAAAAAGTATTCCAAAAAAGAAATACAACGTTAAAAAAGCTTAAACCACTATGTTGATGATTCTTTTGGGGACGACAATAACTTTTCTTGGGGGCTTGCCTTCCAACCACTTTTGTGCATCTTCGGTTTGCAAAACTGCTTTTTCGATTTCTTCCTTGCCCATGTCGAGTGGAAATTCCACTTTGAACCTTAATTTTCCGTTAAAGGAAACCGGGTAGGTGAATGTATCCTCAACAAGGAACTTTTCATTATGTTCAGGGTAGGCTTCATGGACAAGGGTGTTTGTATGTCCAAGTTGGAACCATAGTTCCTCCGCAATATGCGGAGCGTAGGGGGAAATAAGGATAGCCAGTGGCTCTAGAATGCTTCTTTTATTACAAGCAAGGCTTGAGAGTTCATTCACGCAGATCATAAAGGTGCTTACAGCAGTATTGAATGAAAAACGTTCATTGTCTTCCCTAATCTTTTTAATGGTCTGATGCAGTATTTTTAATTCTTCGGCATTTGCTTTTTCTTCCGAAATTAAAAAGGCCCCTTCCGCGTTATGATACAGTCGCCAGAGTTTTCTGATAAAACGAAATACACCCTCAATACCCTGGGTATCCCATGGCTTATGATATTCAAGAGGGCCAAGGAACATTTCATAAAGCCGGAGTGTGTCGGCACCATACTTTTCGATTAATTCGTCGGGATTTTGCACATTGTGCTTCGACTTTGACATCTTTTCGATCTCCCAGCCGCAAACATATTTTTCGTTTTCGAGGATGAATTCGGCATCATGGAATTCGGGGCGCCACTTTTTAAAGGCATCCGTGTTTAGGATATCATTTTCTACCATGCTGATATCAACATGAATGGGACTTGTTTCATACTCATCAATCAGGCCCTTGGAAACAAAAGTATTGCTCCCCTTTTTTCGGTAGACGAAGCTTGATCTGCCCTGGATCTTACCCTGGTTGATAAGTTTTTTAAAGGGTTCTGCCTTACAGGCGAGGCCGATATCGAAGAGGAACATGCTCCAGAAGCGTGCATAGATCAGGTGTCCGCTGGCATGTTCATCTCCACCGATATACAGATCCACGTCCTGCCAGTATTCATTGGCTTCTTTTGAGAAGTATTCTTTTGTATTTTTAGGATCCATGTATCGGTAATAGTATCCGCTTGAACCGGCAAAGCCGGGCATGGTATTGGTCTCGAGGGGGTATCCATCTTTGTTGACCCAGTTTTTTGCACGGGCCAGGGGAGGCTCACCGCTTTCTGTTGGAAGGTACTTGTCCACTTCCGGCAACTCCAAGGGGAGTTCGCTTTCGTCGAGAGCATAAGGCATACCATCTTTATAATAAATAGGGAATGGCTCGCCCCAATAACGTTGCCGGCTGAAGATCGCATCCCGCAGGCGGAAGTTGATGGTGCCATATCCGATGCCACCTTCTTTAAGCTTTTCTATGACTGCTTTGATGCCTTCTTTTACATCCATTCCGCTGATGAATCCGGAATTGATCATTACACCTTCTTTGGCATCGTATGAATCTTCCCAATCATTGGTACTGATAATTTCTTCTCCAGCTTGCGAAACAACCTGAATAATTGGAATGTTGAAATGTTTTGCAAAGGCAAAGTCTCTGCTATCATGAGCAGGTACCGCCATGATGGCTCCGGTTCCGTATCCCATGAGCACATAGTCGGCAACCCATATCGGAACTTCTTTTCCGTTCATGGGATTGATGCCATATGCGCCGGTAAACACACCCGAGATTTTTTTCACTTCAGAAGCCCGTTCTCTTTCAGAACGGTTCTTGGCCATTTCCACATACTTAATAACGTCGGCTTTTTTATCGGATGTGGTAATGCTTTCCACCCATTCATGTTCAGGAGCAAGTACCATGAAAGTGGCACCCCAGAGGGTATCAGGGCGGGTGGTGAATACCTCGATCACTTTGTCATGCCCTTTAATACTGAAGTTGACGGATGCACCTTCCGACCTTCCGATCCAGTTCTTTTGTACTTCACGAAGTGAATCTGTCCACTCAATCTTGTCCAGTCCGTCGAGAAGGCGTTGTGCGTAAGCAGTGATCCTGAGCGACCATTGCTTCATAAGTTTTCTTTCTACGGGATGTCCGCCTCTTTCCGACAGGCCATCTTTTACCTCATCATTGGCGAGTACGGTACCCAATTCGGGACACCAGTTTACCCAGGTATCGGAAAGATAAGCTAAACGATAGCTCATCAATACTTCCTGCTGTTGCTTCTCCGGCATGGCATTCCATTCGGTGGCACTAAAAGCAATGCATTCCGAACTGGCTGCATTGACGCTTTGATTTCCATCTTTTGAAAACAGCTTTATCAATGCCTCAATGGGTTCTGCTTTATCTGTAGTTTTATTGTACCAGTGGTTAAAAAGCCGGATAAATGTCCATTGAGTCCACTTATAGTACTGCGGATCACAGGTCCTCACTTCACGATTCCAGTCGTAGGAAAACCCAATTCTGTCGAGCTGTTCCCTGTAGCGATCAATATTTTTAAAGGTTGTTATTTGTGGGTGGGTGCCTGTTTGGATGGCATACTGTTCAGCGGGCAATCCATAAGCATCGTAGCCCATAGGATGAAGCACATTATAACCTCTGTGCATCATATACCTTGCATAAATATCAGAGGCAATATATCCCAATGGGTGCCCTACATGCAAGCCGGCCCCGGACGGATAGGGGAACATGTCGAGGACGTAGTATTTTGGTTTGGAAGAATCATTTGGAGCGGCGAAAGTATTGTTTGCCTGCCAGTAATCCTGCCATTTTTTTTCAGTTTCTTTAAAGTTGTATTCCATTAGATCGTATAGCCCAAAAGGGTGTTTGATGTTTCGTTCTCAGCCTGCTGAGGCCGTTCTTGTTTTCCGATTGCGAAATTAGAAAAAAGATAGCAATCAATTCGCTATCTTTCAAAATATAGGGAATACTCTCCATGAAGAGGTATAAATTTTACTTTAAAAAAACATAACTTTGCATTGATCGTTATTAACATTGATCCATTAAGATCTGCACATATGGCAAAAAAAGAAGAACGGTATCAACGGCGGAAATTACAATCATCGAAGGCTACCGCCCTTATCAGCATCACACTGGTATTGTTCATGCTGGGTCTTTTTGGCCTGATTGTATTGCATACCCAGAAACTATCGGAATATGTGCGGGAAAACATAGGGTTTTCCATCATCATGAAAGATGGAATTCGTGAAGCAGGGATTGTCCAATTGCAAAAATCACTGGATGCTTCCCGATATGTGAAATCAACAGAATATATAACCAAAGAGCAGGCGGCGGAAGAATTGCAGGAAGACCTGGGTGAGGATTTCATTGGCTTTCTGGGATACAATCCCTTGCTGCCATCCATTGAATTAAAACTGAAGGCTGAATACACTAACATTGACAGCCTGGAAATGATCGAAAAAGAGATCATTGCCAACACAGACGTGAAGGAGATCTATTATCAAAAAGACCTCGTTCACCTCATTAACAAGAATATCAGGCGCATCGGGATGGTCATCCTTGGATTCAGCATTTTATTACTGGTTATTGCCATTGCCCTCATCAATAATACCATACGCCTATCGGTTTATTCAAGGCGGTTTATTATTAAAACGATGCAGTTAGTGGGAGCCACCGGAGGCTTCATCCGAAGGCCATTTTTATGGCAGAGCGTATTGCAGGGGATGTATGCAGCATTTATTGCCATTATTTTTCTTGGGATCATCCTTTATTTTTCACAAAAAGAATTGCCCGAACTTATTAATTTACAGGATATTGGTTTGCTGTTGACTTTATTGGCTTTCGTGTTATTTACCGGGATTGCCTTAACCTACTTGTCGACATGGTTTGCTGTTAAGAAATACTTAAGGGCACGGGCAGATCGTTTGTATTATTAAACGCAAGAAGCTATTTTTGTAGTTCTGAGGCGGGTTAAAAAATGTTAATCAAGGCCTTACTTAGTATATTTATCATACATTTGAAGAAAATTTAAGCACAGATCATATGGCTACCAAGAAACAGCAAATATCAGGGAAACCCAAGCCTCAAAAAGAGAAAGCAATAGCAGATGCCGGCCCGGCAAAGATTAAAATAGCTGAAGATTCAACTGTAGCCTTTGCTTTTGGAAAAGAAAATTATCGCTTGCTTCTGATTGGCCTGGTCGTAATATTGATCGGGTTCCTTCTCATGATCGGTGGTGGTTCAGATGACCCGAATGTATTTAGCGAAGATATCTTTAGTTTTCGCAGGATGACATTGGCCCCTATTCTCGTATTGGCCGGGTATATCATTGAGATATATGCGATCATGAAAAAACCCAGGGACTGATCCCCGACATTGTAATTCATGAATTGGCTAGAAGCATTGATACTGGGCATTATCCAGGGGCTAACCGAATTTCTTCCTGTAAGTTCAAGTGGCCACCTCGAATTGGGTAAAGCCATTTTAGGTGTTAACGCAGAAAAAAGCCTGGTTTTTACGGTTGTGGTACATGGCGCCACCGTCTTGAGTACCATCGTTATTTTTTACAAAGATATTCTGGGGTTGCTCAAAGGCCTTTTTGCCTTCAAATGGAATGAAGAGACCATTTATATCGCCAAGATTCTTGTTTCAATGATCCCTGTGCTCATATTGGGGATGTTTTTTAAGGATCAAATTGAAAGCCTGTTTACCGGAAACGTTCTATTGGTAGGATCCATGCTTATTGTTACCTCCCTGCTCCTGGCATCAACTTATGTCATTAAGCGCAATGAGCGGAAGATCAATTTTGTTGATTCATTCATTATTGGAGTTGCGCAGGCATTGGCTGTAATTCCCGGTATCTCCCGCTCAGGTTCAACAATATCTACCGGCTTGCTGCTGGGAAACCGTAAAGCAAATATCGCTCGTTTCTCTTTCCTGATGGTGTTGATTCCCATTCTCGGAGCGAATTTCAAGGACATTTATGATGGAGGCATGAGCACTGAAGGAGGTGTGGGGGTATTGCCATTGATTATTGGCTTCCTGGCTGCATTTATTTCCGGACTTCTGGCCTGTAAGTGGATGATCGGAATCGTGAAAAAAGGCAAACTCATTTATTTTGCCATTTACTGCTTTCTGATTGGTTCCATCGCCATCATATATTCCATAATTTAATCATGACAGAAGCTGTTCGTACATATAATTTCCCGGAGGGAGAACTCCTTTTGATCGATAAGCCCGCAACCTGGACTTCTTTTGATGTGGTGAATAAGATCAGGTACCAGATTAGTAAACATTTAAGAGTAAAAAAAATTAAAGTGGGCCATGCAGGTACACTGGATCCTCTTGCCACCGGATTGCTGTTGATATGTGTTGGGAAGGCAACCAAGCAAATCAATCAGTACATGGGTTTGGAGAAGGAGTATACAGGCTCATTTTATATTGGGGGGACCAGCCCCTCTTTCGATCTGGAAACAGAACCGGACTTTAATTTTCAGGTTGATCATATCACTCCAGATGAGATCAATAAGGCAGCCCAGGGCTTCCTGGGCCCCATTATGCAAACACCACCGGCTTATTCTGCCATCAAGGTCGATGGCACAAGGTCATACATTAAGGCACGTGAAAATGAAGAGGTTAGCATCCCCGCCCGGGAAGTCGTTATTCATGAGTTTGAGATCACGGATCCCGGCATTCCCATATGCAGATTCAGGGTGCTTTGCAGCAAAGGAACCTATATACGCACCCTGGCCAACGATTTTGGTAAGGAACTAAAAAGCGGTGCTTACCTTCAGGAACTGAGGCGTACCCGAATAGGAGATTTTCATGTGGATGATGCCATGAGTATGGAGGACTTTGAAAAGATGCTTTTCAATTTGTCAGTTAACAGGCCGGGCCAATAAACCTTTTTTTAATTAGGTATTCTGATACCCTAAATGCCTGAAAGTACTTATTTATAGGGGAAAGGTTGACAAAATGGCATAAATATTGTATCTTTGCGGATTCATTTTCCAGATCACTTAACTAAACAGCAAAGAATGAAATTATCACAATTCAGATTTCATTTACCCCCCGAACTCATAGCTAAACATCCCCTCGACAATAGGGATGAATCTAAGATGATTGTCCTGAACAGAAAAGAGGGGACTATTGAGCACAAATCATTTCTTGATATCCTTGATTATTTTGATGATGGCGATGTATTCGTTATAAATAATACCAAGGTTTTTCCGGCACGCTTATATGGCACCAAAGAAAAGACCGGTGCAGAGATAGAAGTGTTTTTACTTCGCGAACTGAACAGGGAAACCCGTTTATGGGATGTATTGGTGGATCCTGCCCGTAAAATCAGGATTGGGAATAAACTATATTTTGGAGAAGATGAGGCCCTGGTTGCCGAGGTTATTGACAATACGACTTCACGAGGAAGGACACTCAGATTCCTTTTCGACGGCCCCTATGAAGACTTTAAGCAAACCATCTATAATTTAGGAGAAACACCACTTCCGAAGATACATAAACGGGATGTTGAACCTGAAGATGAGGAAAGATATCAAACCATTTATGCCAAGCATGAGGGTGCTGTTGCTGCCCCGACTGCCGGACTGCATTTTAGCCGTGAGTTGATGAAACGCCTTGAATTGCGTGGGGTTTCTTTTGCCGAGATCACGCTGCATGCCGGACTTGGAAATTTCAGGACCATTGAGGTGGAAGATCTGACCAAACATAAAATGGATTCTGAAGAAGTCATTATTGATGCTTCCAATGCCGGAATGATCAACACTGCCATGGCAAACAAAAAGAAAGTATGTGCCGTTGGAACAACATCCATGAAAGCTCTTGAAACCAGCGTTTCTATCACGGGGAAGATCAAGCCCTACAATGGCTGGACAAATAAGTTCATTTTTCCTCCTTATGAATTCCATGTAGCCGATGCCATGATCACAAATCTGCATCTTCCCCATTCATCTATGATGATGATGGTGGCGGCTTATGCCGGTTATGATTTTTTGCAAAAAGCTTACAAGGAAGCCATTGATAAGAAGTATAAATTCTTCACCTACGGTGATGCCATGCTGATCATCTAAGACAGCTGCTAAAGCTGTTATTTTCCTGTATTTTAGCTTATCTTTGTCGTACAAGCGCGCCTTCTGTCACATGGAGGCCAGTGTTATTATTATGCCAGATAAATTCGTGATCATTTCAGCCGGAGGTAAAGGGGACAGAATGGGAACATCTGTGCCCAAGCAATTTCTTGAACTGGAAGGCTTTCCGGTAATCATGCATACAATAAGGGCTTTTGTTGAATATTCTCCGCAAATAAACATCATTATTGTGCTTCCCGAAACAGGACTGGGTCATTGGGACGATTTATGCAATTACTATAATTTTAACATTAAGCACCAGACCTGTACTGGTGGAGATACCCGTTTTCAATCCGTAAAAAACGGGCTCGCTATGATAAAAGAAGACGGCCTTGTAGCCATACATGATGCTGTCAGGCCCCTGGTTTCACCGGGACTCATAGGAAAATGTTTTTTAATGGCTGAACAGATGGGAAATGCAGTTCCTGTGACAGATGTAACTGACTCCGTCAGGGAAGTAAATGGTGAAGAAAACAGGCCTGTGGACAGAAGTAAATTCAAACTTATACAAACACCTCAGGTCTTTGAGGTAAGCCTGATCAAAAAGGCCTATGAACAAGCCTACAGGCCAACATTTACAGATGATGCTGGTGTGCTAGAATTTATAGGGACACAAATCCACCTCCTTATGGGTGAAAAAAAGAATATTAAGATCACTACCCTTGACGATATGTATATTGCTTCAGCTTTGCTAAAAGGAAATCATTGAGTGTTTCCTGATTTCCGATCCTTCCATTGGTAAGACAAAAGGTTGCCGAAAATACCACTGATACTTATAAAGATGAAGTAAAAGGCTTGCATAAAAAGGTATCCTTTCAGCAAACGTTGTTGCTTAAAAAACCGGGTTGTTTTCCATAGCAATGGCAGGTCAATCAAACACTTGAAAAGGAAGGCCGCTCCGGTTGGGATCAGGATCTCAGGAGATCGGATCGACCAGATCAGGCTTATAAATAAGGCAAGATTAAACAGCAATACGGTCATTGCAGTGAATATCATGAAAGGATCTCTGTAAGCGGGGCTTTTTGATACCCAGCGGAAACGCTGATGAATGAAATCCCTGAGCCCAATAGAAGCAGAAGTATATACAATGGCATCGGGGTTCTTTATGAAACCTATTTGCCCGGGTTTGAAGTTTCTTTTGAACTTTTCCAGAAGGAATATATCATCCCCGCCGGGAATATGCTCATTGCCCGCAAAACCTCCCACCTGCTTAAAGGCAGCTTTTTCATATATAAGATTGGCTCCATTGCACATAATGGGCATTCCGATCCCAATGGCTCCGGCTCCTGATCCGATCAGGCTTGAAAATTCAAAGGCCTGGAAGCCGGCAAGGATTCCTGAAGTTTTTTGGATGGCTACAGGCCCTGAAATCATTTTATAATTTCCATTAATGTAATAGCTATCGATGGTTTTAAGCCAATACTTTCCCGGACGGCAATCGGCATCTGTTGTGATGATCAGGTTTCCCTTTGCAAGGGAAATACCTTTCTGAATAGCATTCTTTTTTCCCGTGATGCCTTTTTCAAGATCAAAACAATGGATGTTTTCTTCTGTCAGGAATGCGTGAATTTCATCAATGGTATGATCGGTGGAATGATCGTTCAGTAAGATGACTTCGAAGAGTTCTTTTGGGTATTCCTGAGCGAGAATTGCTTGCAGCAGTCCACGTACATTTTTTGATTCATTGCGCATGGCAATGAGGACACTGACAGAAGAGGAAGGACTTTCTGTGGCTTCAGTCTTTCGCAGCCTGGTCCATCCAATGGTAAACAGAATTATTATAGTTCCATATGGCAAGGCGAGGCATAAAAATATACAAATCCAGAAAAACATCACACTATTCATCCACTCCCTTTCTGAAGAACTTAAGGTTAAATACAAAGATGGTTCCTGTAAGAGCCGGCAATGCCAGGTTTATGATCCATAGGGCTGTTGATGCGGCTACAATACCCAGATTGATATGATCCGGCATATCTAGAGGGTTTCCAAAGTATATCCCAATCAGGAATAAAGCAACGGAGCCCCTGATCCCCAATTCCGTAATGGCAATGGTAGGTATCATCGTCATGACAAAAAAGATAACGGCAATAATCACCATAGCGGGAATAATGGGAAGCTTTACAGAGAACAATTGCAGGAGAATATACATTTGACCGGAGAAGACCAGGAAGCGAAAAAGGCTTAAGAAAATAATCCCGATCAGTTCTGAGGTTCTAAAAGCCGATAAAACCTGTATATATGTGGTAATCCTTTCCATTGTTTTTCCTTTGAACCTTCTTGAAAAAGCGGAAAGCAGGGAAACGTTCAGAAAGAGGAGTATGAACAGGGTATTCAAACCCAAAACAAGAATGGCCCCACCCCATAGCATGTATTTATACAGGTGTAAGGGGATATTAAAATAATCAAGCAGGGTGTGGTGGTAGGTAAAGAACATTATAAATATTCCGCTGGTGCCCAACACAAATGTTACCAGCAGCTGGCTCATACTCCCTAAAATGGTAATAAATACGCCCTCAATTCGATTGGCTTTTTCAAGAATGAATACCCGCCCAAAATAATCACCGATCCTGTTGGGTGTGAAGGAACTTACGGCCACACCGGTAAGGGTAGCTTTCAAGGATTTAAGCCAGCTTATACGTTCTATTTTTCTGATCAGTAGCTGCCATTTTAAAGCTTCTGTGCCCCAGTTCAACAGCATTAGCAGAAATAGCAGGATGATGGTGTAAATGAATCCGGAACGATTGAAACCATCCAGAAAATGATCAAAAACAGATCGCAGATCACGCTTTTGGAATACTTGCAGGTAGATGAAACCGTAGGTAGCAAAGATTATCACGAACCTGATAAGATAATTATATGTTTTGCGTACTTTTGTTTTCATCAGGTATGGATAAAATACAGCCTTTAAAGAGTGACCGCATTATACTGGGGATTGACCCCGGAACCAATATATTGGGGTATGGGTTAATCCACCATAAAGGTAATAAAATAGAACTTATCGCTCTTGGAGTTTTGAAGCTTGGGAAGTATCCTGATCATGGTATGAAGTTAAAGCTGATCTTTGAAAGGATTACAGCCATTATCAAGGAATATAAGCCAGATGAGCTTGCAATTGAAGCCCCGTTTTTTGGGAAAAATGTACAGTCAATGCTGAAACTTGGCAGGGCCCAGGGTGTTGCCATGGCCGCAGGGCTGAATATGGACATACCTATTTTTGAATATTCTCCCAGGAAGATTAAACAATCTATTACAGGAAAGGGTGCCGCATCAAAAGAGCAGGTTGCCGGAATGTTGACCACTCTCCTCAGCATAAAAGATCCACCAAAATATATGGATGCCACCGATGGATTGGCAGTGGCTGTTTGTCATTATTTCCAGCGTAAGCCCAGCAGTGACGGTGAGCATTACGGAAGCTGGAAAAGTTTTATTTCCAAGAATCCCGACAAGGTAAAATAAGCCTCATACTATGAAGAGATATGCATTATTGCTTTTGCTGATCATTTCCTCTTATGCATGTTCAGAATTGGCAGAAAAACCACGTCCAAATATCATCTTCATCATGTCGGACGATCATGCCTCAAAAGCCATCAGCGCATATGATACATCTCTTATCCACACACCAAATATTGATCGCCTGGCGGAGACAGGGACCAGATTTGATCGTTGCTATTGCACCAATGCTATCTGCTCACCCAGCAGAGCGGTGATACTTACCGGCAAGTACAGCCACATGAATGGGATTATTGATAATGCTCTCTCATTTGATGGCAGCCAGCAAACTTTGCCGAAGATTCTTGGCAGGAATGCTTATCAAACAGCCATGATTGGAAAGTGGCACCTGAAAAGCGAGCCAACGGGCTTCGATCACTGGCTGGTGCTGCCCGGACAGGGCCAATATTACAATCCTGATTTTATCGGCCCCGAAGGCAGGAAATCGATTGAAGGCTATGTAACGGATATCATCACTGATGAAGGAATTGCTTTTATAGAAAACAGGGATTCCAATAAGCCCTTTTTTATCATGCTGCACCATAAAGCGCCGCACAGAAGCTGGCAACCCGCCATCCGTCATTTGGGAATATATGAAAACAAGGAATTCCCGGTACCGGGAAATCTTCAGGATGATTATAAAGGCAAAAGTGTTGCTTCAAAGGAACAGGAAATGAGTATTAGCAGGCATATGTCGATGGATTACGACCTGAAAATGCCAGAAGACCTGATTGTTAAAAAAAAATCCGACAGGGAGTTATTTTTTGGAGGTGGATGGAACAATCCACAGAATAGAATGGTGGCAGATGAATTTAAAAAATGGGAGGAATATTATACAAAAAGGGCTGAAGAGTACAATGCCCTGCCGAATGATAGCCTGGTCATTGATGAATGGAAGTACAGGAAATACATGGAGGATTACCTTTCCTGCATTTATACTGTGGATGAAAATATAGGACGTTTGCTTGACTACCTGAAGGAAAAGGGACTGGATAAAAATACCATTGTCATTTATACCTCAGATCAGGGTTTTTTCCTTGGTGAACATGGTTGGTATGATAAGCGTTTCATGTATGAAGAAGCGCATAAAATGCCCTTGCTCATCTCCGGCCCTGGAGTTGCGAACGGATCGGACAAGCACATGATTACGAATGCTGATTTTGCCCCAACAATCCTGGGCCTTGCAGGCATCAACACTCCGGAAGATATGCAGGGGGAGTCGTTTCATGAAATCTTACTGGGAAAGGAACCCGATAGCTGGAAAGCCTCCGTTTATTACCATTATTTTGAGTACCCGGGGGTTCACAGTGTAAAAAGGCATTATGGAATAAGGTCGGAGAAGTACAAACTGATCCACTACTATTATGATATTGATGCATGGGAATTGTATGACCTGGAGCTCGATCCGGGTGAAATGAATAATCTGGCTGATGATCCCGTCTATACTACAACGCTGGATGAAATGAAGAAAGAACTTGAGCAGGTTCGGATTCAATATAAGGATACCCTGCCGGAGCAATACCTGCCCATTGCTACAGAGGAAATATCCCATCTCGCCCGGGGGCTGGATTATTCCCTTGAATTTGCACCTTCAGGGAAATATCCAGGGACCAGCGGTTGCTTAACGGATGGGATGATTTACCCGGAGGGAACAGTATACTCAGTTGGAATGAAAAACTGGTGTGGGTTTCAGGGGGATGATTTTATATTTGAGATAGACCTGGGGAGGGTAAAGAAAATCACTGAAGTTAGTGCAGGGTTTCTACAACATCAGCAAAACTGGATCTTTCCCCCAATGAAGATTGAGTTTCTCACATCCTTGAATGGAAAGGAGTATATGAATATAACAAGAGAGCATTGCAGTGGCCTTAAAAGGAATGATAAGGTAGAAATAATTAATATTCCGGTAGAGTACAATGGCATGGAGGCCAGGTATATCAAAATAAACGCAAAAAACACAATCCTTCCCGAATGGCACAGCGGAGCCGGTCAGCCGGCCTGGTTATTCGTTGATGAGGTTGTTGTTGTTGGTAAATGATTATCTGGAGATGATCAGTTTATGAGATTTTAGCACATTTTCCTGCTTTACGATCAGGAAATACATTCCGGGTTTAAGGTCATGCAACTCAAGTCTTTTTTGTTGCATTCTTTCTCTTTTGACCAGGAGGCCAACCGAATTGTAAATTTCAACTTTCCCTGATTGGAAATCTTCAATGATCACATATTGATTGGCAGGGTTTGGATATATCCCTGATGAAGATATAATTTGTTCAGGTATTTTAACGGGAATACCTCCTCCACTATCGTTGCAGGTGATATTATGAAACATTTCAGCAGAGGTATTCATCAGCGAATCATAATAGACCGGATTAAGGTAATACTGCATGTGAATCGTTCCCGGTACCCGGATCAATTCATTCTCTATCTCCAGCATACTGCCCCTTTCATGAAGGAAAAAGGAGCCATAGGCTTTGGCAACACTGTCACCCATTATGATCAGCCAATTACGCTTAAATGGCATCACGGGGTCATTTGCACAATGAATACTTACAAGGGGCGGATCATTCGCATCGATATATGTATAATCGAGCATGCCTCCTGATGAATTAAAAACAGCTCTCGGGGCAGGTTTGAATTGATAGTTGCTGCTTGAATTTCCCGGCAGGCCACCCTGCTCTATAATAATTTGACGCATTTGGCCATCAGCTTCATTAAGATTGTCAAGATAGGCTGTTGTGTTGGCAATGATGGCACCCGAAGACGCACCACACAGGAAAATATTATTGGAATCAATCCGGTATTCATTGTGGGAAGCAGCATCCTCAAGCATGAACCGCATGGCAGCTTTAAGGTCTGCCATTCCTCTTACGATGGCATCCTTGAGCAGGAATGAATCAGGCGGGTGTTTCAAATCATAAAGGCGGTAATCGATAGAAATAGCGATATAGCCCTTCTTTGCATAGTCTGTACCCAGCTTTTCAGAGCGGTATCCACTCTTGGAGCCGGAAGTAAAACCTCCTCCATGAACCAAAAATACTGCCGATCGCATAGCTATTGTATCCTGGTAGGGTTGGTATACATCCAGCTTCAGCTCTACTTCATTTCCTCCAATGCTTATATTGCTTCCATATGTTATATCAGAGCTAACTACAATGCTATCAAAAATGTTGTTTTTGTACCGGATGCCATCACAGCCTGGATTTTGTCCTTGCAAAAAGAAATGGGAAAGTATCCCGAATAGAATAAATATGGACTGCCTTTTCACAAGTACTATCTGATTTGGTTTTGTTTTCAGGATGCCTTAAAAGAGGATCCCTTGCCTTTTAATCCATAAGACAAGTGAAAACGTGAATGGTTGTTTGGGTCGTACATATTTAAGTACTATTTCCCAGTCATTTTCATATAACACTTAGCTTTGATGATCCCTGGGCGACGAACTCGTAGCTTTTCGTATTTTTGTAAAAAGTAATCATGAACATTGCAGCCCTTGTATCCGGTGGAGTCGACAGCTCAGTTAGCATTCCTATTCTTAAGGAAATGGGATATGAGCCGGTGATCTTTTATATAAAGATTGCTATGGAGGATGAACCCGGTTATATGGATTGTCCTTCAGAGGAAGATATTGAAATCACGACCTGGATTGCTAAAAAGTATGGCCTGAAGATGGAGATCGTCGATCTTCAGAAAGAGTATTGGGACCGTGTGGTGAGTTATACCATTGATACAGTCAAAAAAGGACTTACCCCGAACCCTGATGTTATGTGTAACAGGCTGATTAAATTTGGGAGTTTTGAAGATAAACACGGAAAGGATTTTGATAAGATCGCTACCGGGCATTATGCTTCTGTTATCGAAAATAAAGATGGTTTTTTTCTGGCCACTGCCAAAGATAAAAAGAAGGATCAGACCTATTTTCTTGGGCAGATTACCTATGACCAGCTTTCAAAGGCCATGTTTCCTCTTAGCAATCTAAGGAAGGCTGAGGTGCGTAAATTGGCCGAAGAGATGAAGCTGCCAAGTGCCCACCGACCTGATAGTCAGGGAATTTGTTTTCTTGGAAAAATCAATTATAATGATTTTATAAGGAAGTATGTGGGTGATAATCCGGGAAAGATCATTGAGTTGGAAACAGGGAAGCTTTGGGGTGAACATAAAGGCCTTTGGTTTCATACTATCGGACAGCGAAAAGGCCTTGGCCTGAGCCAGGGTCCGTGGTTTGTAGTGAAAAAAGACCTGGAAGAAAATGTACTTTACATATCCAATGGGTATGACCCGATTGCACAATACAGTGATCAGGTATTATTGGCCGATTTTCAATTTATTAACGATCAGCATCCATTGGATCTTAGCACTTCAAAAAGGGTTAGTTTCAAGATCAGGCATCAGCCTGAATTCAACTCGGGTGTACTTTCACAGGATGGAAACCTTCATGTAATTAAAGCTGATCAGGCAATATCAGGTGTGGCTCCCGGACAATTTGGGGTTATATATGATAAAGATCAGGAGATATGTCTGGGCAGTGGTATAATCACCTTATAATTAATAAAACAAATGGAAAACTTTGAAATTTATAATCCTGTCAAGGCTTACTTTGGCCGGTTTGTAATCCGGAATTTATCAAAAGAGATTGAAATTTATGGCAAGAAAATATTGCTTGTATATGGTAAGGGATCGATCAAAAACAACGGAATATATGATGCCGTGATGGCTCAGGTAGAAAAAGCCGGAGCGGAGGTTTTTGAATATTCAGGCATTAAGCCCAACCCCATTATTGAGGATGTCAGGGCAGCTGTTTCACTTGGTAAAATCAAGGATGTAAATCTTATTATTGCTGTCGGCGGGGGAAGTGTTGTGGATTCGGCCAAAGTCATTGCCATCGGCATCGCCGGTGATGAAGACCCATGGGAATATGTAAAAGGAAATAAGGTGCCTGAAAGCGGCATTCCGATAATAGCTGTGCTTACCCTGGCAGCTACAGGAACAGAAATGAATCGTTTTGCTGTGATTCAGGATAATTCTACCAATGAAAAAATAGGATTCGGATATCCTCCGATGTATCCTTCTGTATCCATTCTTGATCCTTCATACACAAGCAGTGTTCCTGCTGATTATACGGCTTTTGGCATTGTTGATCTCATCGCCCATGCCCTGGAGGCTTATTTTGGAAAAGGAGATGCCAGCCTGTCTGATCGCTTTGTATTTAGCATCATAAAAGAAGCATTAGAATATGGGCCACAGCTCATGAATAAGCTTACTGACTATGATTTGCGTGCACGCATCATGTATGCTGCCACCATGGCCCTGAATAACATGACCATGTATGGCAGGGTTTCGGGAGAATGGGGCGTTCACAGCATCGGACATGTATTATCTGTTCTCTATGATGTGCCTCATGGGGCCTCTCTTTCCATTGCCTATCCGGCATGGCTCAGGCTTCATAAGGATAGAGCGGGAGAAAGGATTATCCATTTAGGAAAAAATCTATTCGGAGTTTCCACAGTTGACGAAACCATAAAAGCTTTTGAAGACTATTTCACGCTGATTCAAAGCCCGGTGAGGTTATCAGAAACAGCATACGGACAATATGATAAAGAAGAGATCATAGCCACATTTGCACGCAATAAAGTAGGCGGTGCTCATTACCGAATATCAAAAGAAGACCATCAGAAGCTGATGGATTTGATGTGGTAATTACAAATGACTTTACACCTTAATTTGTAACATGGTGGAGATCCTGTTCCACCCCTATAAATGAATATTTAGCGACAGGAAACCAAGAGGCCCAAAATATGCCCTGAAGCCACTCATTTTATGAGAGGTTTCGTCAGGAGAAGAAAAAGGATTGCTGCTTGTGTAGGTGCTTTTATATCTCCCCGACATGTATTCACCGGTGAATTTAACTTCGGTCCCGATTGAAAGGTTGGGAGTAATAAAATAATTAACACCAAGCAGAGGGCTTATTCCCATGGTTGACTCAACAATACTGTTTTCATCTGTACTGTTATATGTTGATCCGAAAGATTCGGACTTAACAAAGTAGTTTGTAGTTGAAAAAGAGCCATCAAATCCATAATAAACATTTACCCTTCCAAATGTGGAATGCCACTCATAACCCAGGTTTATGGCAGTTCCAAAATTATTAAAGGAGAGTTTGCTTCCATAATCGTCCTCATTTTCTCTGGTACTTTCACTATACCGGAAGTTTAATCCTGCCCTTAAGGCGCCCTTTTTGCAATGATATTTAATACCAAGCACCAGGTTTGGTTGTCGATTGTAGTTTCCATCGGGGTAAGGGTAGAATAAGCTTCCAAATTCATCGATGTAGTATGGTGCATACCACCAGTAGTTTTTGGCAAAAATATCTGCCACACCAATATTAATCTGAAACTTTTTTTTGTTGAACTCCGGCGGTTTTTCATCTTGTGCAAAGCCTGAGAATACCAGTCCCAAACAGAAGATCATACTAAGAATAATTGCTTTTTTCATCATATGTGTTTTTTGAAAATGAGTTATTTATTCTTTCAGAATTTTCATTAGAACCAACTTATCGTTTTCGAGTACGATGCGGCAGAAATATATGCCTGGATTTAAATCCAGCATGTCCAGCTTTCTTTCGCATGGAGCAGTACAATTCATTTGCTCATCCATCACAATGTTTCCAATAATATCAGCGATACTGATAGAGCGGATTGATTTTTTCGAACTGATCATCAGGTAATTATTGCATGGATTGGGATAAACGTTAAGCATATCAGAATTTATTTCTTCGATGCCCACCAGCACGGTGATGTAGTTCACCTTGGCAATTGAATCGTTTCCACCCGGACCGCTTACTTTGAGGCTAACAGTGTAATTCCCTGAATTTTGATAAGTATTGGATGGGTGCTGTGTGGTGGAAGTGTTGCCATCACCAAAATACCACTTCCAATCGGTTACGCCACCACTGGTCTGGTCAGTGAAATCAACCAATAATGGGAAGAATCCGGAAATCGGATTCCCTGTAAAGTCAGCGGTTGGAGGCAAGTCTGAAACATTGATATAATTTGTTTTTGTTTCCACATCATCCCCTCCGGGCCCTGAAACGGTAAGGCTAACAGTATAAGAACCGGCATTCTGGTAAACATGGGCAGGGTTTTGTACAAGAGAGGTTGCTCCATCACCAAAGTTCCATGACCACGTATTGACCGAGTCGGCCGACATATCTGTGAATACAACACTCAGGGGTGAAGGGCCTGAAGTAGGTGACCCTATAAAACCTGCGGTGGGTGGTGCATAGTGCACATTAATATAATCCACCTTGGTATGTATATTGCTTCCACCGGGTCCGCTAACATTAAGTTCGACTGTATAGATTCCTGCACTGGTATAAATATGTTGCGGGTGTTGGATGTTTGAGGTATTTCCGTCACCGAAATCCCAATCCCAGGTGTTCACGCTGTCAAGCGAAAGGTCTGTGAAATTCACAGTTAAAGGGAGGAACCCAGATGTTACATCAGCAGTAAAATCAGCTATTGGCGGGAAATAGTTGACGGTAATATACCCAACTTTTGTGGTGGAATCGATTCCACCAGGACCTGTTACTACAAGTTTAACATCATAAGTACCCGGATCAGTGTAATTGTTTAACGGGTTTTGTATTGTTGATGTATTTCCATCACCAAAGTCCCATGCCCAGCTACTGATGGTATTTTGGGAAAGATCGGTAAAGACGACTGAGTGAGGAGGCAGTCCAACGGTTGGATTTCCGCTGAAATCTGCCACAGGTTGAGAATAGGGAGAATATAGGTCTGACCACCATACGCCCCTGCCAAAAGTGGCTGCATAGAGTTTATGATCGGCTGATGTCGGGCCGTAATATATTTCAAGTTCGGTTACTACAACATTGGGAAGCCCATCCATAAATGGAATCCAGCTGGCTCCGTCACGTTTAACATAAACACCTACATCAGTGGCTGCATACAATTCAATGCCGCTGTAATCGGTATTCTGAATCACACACATTACTGGAATAGATGGAAGTCCGCTGGAAATGGAATTCCATGTCCCTCCACCATTGGTCGTTTCGTAGACACCATGCGAATTATAACCACCCATTGAGACCCAAACATGGTCGGGGTCATCATTCTTTACGGTGATATAGGTAATGTTGGAAGATGCTACCGGAAGGTTTGAAGTGATGTTTGGCCATGTCTGGCCTGCACCACCTCCTGTTGTGGTTCTGTAGATATTGCCATAAGTTGCTGCATATATGTAATTTGTGTTGCTGGCGCTGATAGCCATATTATGGAAATCACTGGAGCCCTGGTTGCTTATGTTTGACCATGAGTTGCCCTGGTTGGTACTTTTATAAACATCACTATAGCCTACATAAAGAGTATTGTTATTTGTAGGATCGATCAGGTATGGCGTACACCATGCACCGGAGCCGGGGATGCTTCCTGTGATCTGTGTACTTGAAAACCAATAATTAGTCGTCCGGTAGATATCGCCATAATACAAAGCTCCATATTGTGTATTCTCATCGGAATAATCAACGATGCATTCAAATCCATCGCCACCGATCACATCTGTCCATGAGTTGCTCAGGTATGCTTTTGTTCCATTGTCCTGAAGTCCGGTAATTATTTCATCGGCGTTGGTTTGTCCAACCCCCATACGATATATTTGTGAGATGGCCATTCCTGAGGAAAGGTGGGTCCAGTTTGCGCCGCCATCCGTTGTTTTATACAGGCCTCCGTCGTTGGCTTCAAAAAGCGTGGATGTACCGTTCATAAATGCCAGGAAATGCTGGTCGGCATGTACATTATCTGCAAAACTGGGGGATCCACAGCCTGTCCAGTGGTTGACAATGCTGAAACTACTACCACCATCGGTTGATTTCCAGGTGTTTACTCCACCGGTATATATGACATTGGCATCGGTTGGGTCCGCAGCAATACATAAATCGTAGCTTCCCTGTCCGCCTGAGCCTGTACCACTGCAGCTCCAATTTAGAAGGTTGGTTGAATTGCTAAAAACCAATGAATAGGAAGAACCACTATTGGTCGATTTATAAACGCCTTGTAAGCCTCCATCTGACTGTGCTACCAGTGCATATACCCAGGTAGGTTGATTTGCACTTACTGCAAGTTCTGTTCTGATGCCTGAGTAGGAAGCAGCTTGTGTAAAGCTGGTACCTGAGTTTGTAGAAACATATATTGCGGTTGAAGAACCTTCGGTTGAGCCATAAATTGTTGTTGGGTCGCCGGGCTTGAACTCCATGTCGATAAAGACGTTTGAAGTTATCTTTGGCCATGTTGTTCCACCGTCGGTGGTTTTGTAAAGGCCATCTGTTGTGGCAGCATACATGGTGTTGTATCCGGAATTTGGATCCATGAGAAGCCTGTTTACCCTGTGTTTCTGACTTGTTGTGAAGCTAAGTGCAGTAGTGGTCCATGTTGCTCCACCATCAATGGATTTTAATACACCGATGCTATTGTTATCATTCGATTGTTGTCCGCCAAGTGACCACATTGAACCTCCGTCGCGGTCGCCGGTGGCGATATAAAGAATATCAGGCCCTATAACCGGATCAACAACGATGATATCACTAACACCAAGGACAGGCACTGAATCGTTAAGATTGGTCCATGTGGCTCCATCATCTGTTGTATGCCAGATGCCGCCTGAGGCTGCGCCTGTATAGTATTCTGAAGTACTTCCTGGAACGAATGATACGCAGTTTAATCTGCCAAGGCCTGCATAGCCTCCGGGCGAGGAGTTTGGTCCGAGGCTGGCCCAGTTACCATTTGAACTACGATTTTTTGAGGCATTGCTGTAATACGCATCCAATGCACTCATATCGGGAAAAGCGCCGGTTTTGGGATTGATTCTTTTTTCCCAGTACCATTCCCAGCGTTTGAACTGTTTATAGTAAGGAGCTTTAACTTTCTCACCATCTCGCATATAATATCCGTTTTCGACATTAAAAGGCTCCCAGTAATTATTAAATGCATCCTGGATCTCATAGAAGTTCAGGCTGCCATTTTCCAGTTTGTCTTGTGGTAGATTTTGAATCCATTCCTGCGATTTTACGCTGCCAAATACAAACAACGTGATAAAAACCATTAGAGTAAGGTTCTTCATGCCTATAAAGTTTTGGTCGTTATTGGGTTCAGGTTTCCAAAGATGTATACGAATAGCATACATATAAGTTACCTATTTACAAATTTACTGTGAAAAATCCTTAAGTCAAATGTTTTATACTTAAATCTTTGTTATGCCATTGCATATCAAATAGAAAGGTATAAAAAAGCCCCGCCGGATGGCGGGGCTGAATTTATTAATCATCGTCACTTTGCTCTTCATACTCTTTCAGGAGTTTATCCTGGATGTCAGGTGGTGCCTGACCGTATTCGGCAAAGGTCATTTCATAAGAAGCACGGCCACTGGTAAGTGAGCTAAGTGCTGTAGAATACCTATTCATTTCTGCCAGGGGAACACGTGCTTTGATGGTGCCACCCTCCATACCCATGATGATAGCGCGACGACCCTGAAGGTCAGTCATAACAGCTCCCATTTTATCTTCGGGCACATTAACGGTTACATTGTAGATGGGTTCCATAATCTTCGGGCCAGCTTCTTTAAAAGCAAGACTGAAAGCATTACGTCCGGCAAGTTTGAAGGAGATTTCGTTGGAGTCAACAGAGTGCATTTTCCCGTCATATACCATAACCCTGATATCACGGGCATAGGAACCGGTGAGTGGGCCTCTTTCCATTCGTTCCATGATCCCTTTAAGGATGGCTGGCAGAAATCTTGCATCGATGGCTCCCCCAACGATACAGTTATAAAAAATAAGTTTACCACCCCAGTCGAGCTCAACTTCATCCTTACCCCTCACGTTTACAGTTACCTCGCTGTCGCCTTTAATAATGTTGAGTGGATTTACAGATGACATTTTGATTTGTTGCTTCAGCTTGAAGTGTTTAGGTTCAGGCATGCCTTCAATGTAAGGTTCGATAACGATATAAACTTCACCAAACTGGCCTGATCCACCGGATTGTTTTTTGTGGAGGTAGTTGGCCTGAGATACTTTTGTAATGGTTTCCCTGTAAGGGATTCTTGGTGTGTGGAAATCAATAACAATTTTGTATTGATGCTCAAGGAGCCATTTAAGGATGTTAAGGTGGAGTTCACCCTGTCCTTCAACGATTAATTGGCGAAGTTCTTTGGAATATCCGGCAATAATGGTTTGATCTGATTTGTGGATCTCATTGAGGGCCATACCAAGTTTTTCATCATCAGCCTGATTTTGTGCTTTGATGGCTACGCGGTACTTAGGATTTGGCAGTGCAATACGTTCAATCTTATCATCAGGATTTTTCAGAGAATTGAGTGTGTCGTTGGTATGTGTATCTTTCAGCTTAATGGTTGCAAAGATATCTCCGGCAACAACTTTTTCAAGTTTTTCACGGGTTTTGCCGCAGAAGGCAAACATCTGAGAGATTCTCTCCTTGTTGCTTGTACGGGCATTGTTTGTATCCATGCCTTCAGTGATCTCACCGGCATACAGTTTCATGAAAGATACTTCACCTAAATGAGATTCTATTGTTGTTTTGAAAACAAATGCAGAAGTTAGATCGGCAGGATTGCAGGTAAGTTCCTTGCCCTTTTCAGTTTTAATTGCCGGCATTTCGTCCGGAGACGGAGCATTATTTGAAATAAATTCGAGTAACCTCCCAACACCCATATTATGTTTGGCATTGATACACATTACCGGGAAGAAGCTTCTTGAAAGAAGGCCTGATTTCAGACCGCCTTTCATTTCATCTTCTGTTAGGGTTCCATTCTCAAAGAATTTCTCCATCAGGGCTTCATCACTGGCGGCCAGATCTTCGATCATTGCTGCCTGCAATTCTTCAGCTTTCGCTTTTTCACTGTCAGGGATATCGAGGATTTCAGGTGTCCCACCGTCTTCAGCATATTTGAACATCTTCATCTTCATGAGGTCAATGAAAGAATTGAAGCCAATACCTGAATTTACAGGGTATTGTACAACGGTAAGACCGCCACCAAAGTCAGCTTTCATTTGAGAGAGCGTCTCATCAAAATTTGAGTTCTCATGCTCAAGGTGGTTCATTGCAAAAATGACGGGTTTATCGTTATTCTTTGAATGACGCCATGCAACCCCTGTTCCAACTTCGACACCGTTCTGGGCATTTATTACGATAACTGCAGTATCTGCTACTTTCAAGGTGGAGATGACCTCTCCCACGAAATCGTCAAATCCGGGAGTGTCTATAATATTTATTTTCTTATTGTTGTAAAGTGTATAGAGTACTGTTGAGAAAATAGAGTTCTGACGTTCCAGTTCAATTTCCCTGTAATCGGATGCTGTATTTTTATCATCAACTGAGCCTCTTCTGTTTATGATGCCGCCTTCAAAAAGCATGCTTTCGGAGAGAGTCGTTTTACCCGATTTCGCACCGCCAAGAATGGCGATGTTTTTAATTTCGTTCGTTAGATAAACCTTCATATGATTCTGGTGTCTTAAATTAGTTAAAGATTGCCTTCAAAAGGCCTGCAAATGTATAAAAATCTGATTAATAATAAAAATAAGGTCAGATAATTATGACTGTAAGATACCGGGTAACAGGTAACGGATACCTGGGGTGGGGAATAATAGTTTTGAGTTTTGAGTTTCTTCTATACTCATATCAGCACACATGGAATACTTATTGCTTTGTGCATTGTACTTTTTCTAAAGTTTCTCAATCATTGCATGGGCTTTTTCCCAGCCTGCTTCATCCAATCTGGCACCGATGATCTCGATGATTTTCCCGGCTAGAATTCCTCCTGTTTTTGCGCATTTATCGAGTGGCCAGCCATTGCTTAAACCGAATAAAAATCCGGCAGCGTAAATATCTCCAGCCCCGTTTGTATCAACTACCTTTGCGGTTATGGCAGGAACCCTAAATTTAGAGTCTCCGCTTTTAATCAGGGAGCCTTCTTTTCCTATCTTTACCACAGCGATTTTACAGATTTTTGCCAGCTTATCCAGGGCTTCTTCAGGTTCCTTGCCAGTGAAGGATTTGGCTTCTTCCTCATTGGCAAAAATGATGTCTACATACTTTTCGACGATGTACTTCAGGAAGTCGATATTTTCTTCAACAACATTATATGATGCCAGATCAAGGGAAACGATCATCTCACTTTCTTTGGCGAGGCTGAGGGCTTTCTCCATTAAGTCATGATTCTGTACCAGGTAGCCTTCAATATGAAAATAGTCGTGTCCTGCAAAGTGACTTTTATCAAGCTCAGCCCCATTTAATTCGATGGCAGCACCCAGGTGTGTAGCAAAGGTTCTCTCAAAGTCCGGGCTGATTAATGCCACAGCCCTGCCCGAATGTGTATTGCTGATAAAAAGCTGAGGCTTGATGTTGCTTTTCTCAAGGTCTTCCTTAAAGAAATTGCCATATTCATCATTACCTACTTTTCCGATGAAAGTGGTTTCAATACCCAGCTTTGAAAGGCCATGGATGGTATTTGCTGCCGACCCTCCGGAAGCAAAAGATGAATCCAGCTTTTCGCTGGCATCTCTCACCTGTCCGGATTTATGGATGTCAACCAATTGCATACTCCCCTTGGGGAGATCAAGAGTTTCAAGTAATTTATCATCTTTAAGGAGAATGATAATATCAACGAGGGCGTTTCCGATGCCCAGTATTTTTGTCATAGTGATTAGGATGGTGAAAACGTTTGACTTAATTCTAATTGCAAATGTATATAAACTATTGTTTACAGGATGAATAAAAACCTGCCAAAACGCCTATAAATTAGAGTGCCTTAACAGCGTTTAAGTTGGTTTTGTGAAAATACTAATCGCCTGAGAAAAGATTAATTCATATCATTTTTATCTTGAGAGCGTATATATAAATATAATTCTAGATATTTGTGAAGTTAAGTGTATGTAATACTAATTAAATATGATAAACCAGAATAAAGAATCAGAAAACGCTGTACGGGTTATTCTACAAACATTCATGGACACTGTTTCAGATGCCATGATTATTTATGACGAAAACCTGAACTGTGTTGAACTTAATGAAGTAGCAAGAAACCAGATTAATCGTAAGAAAGAAGAGATTGTAGGGAAAAATATTCGTGAGATTATTCCAAATATTGAAAAAACGAACCGATACGAAAAATACTTGAATCTGATTAAATTTGGGGTTCCGTTTGAGGAAGAAGTAGCGGATCATCCATATTCTAAAAACAAGGTTTTATTATTGAAGGCTTTTAAGGTAAATAAAGGCATTGGTATTATTACCACCGACATCACCAGGACCAAAGAGGAATTAAATAAGGAGCTTAATCTTAAAAAGAAGCTGGAATTTCTAAAAGATTCGGCATTAGACCTTGTACAGTTAAGTCATGAAGATGACTTGTATTCCTACACTGCTAAAAAGCTAAACAGCATCATTGAAGACTCATTTATTATAGTAAACACACTTAACCATAAGTCGAACAGAGTTATCATAAGTGGAATTTCAGCAGAAAAGAAATTTCTTCGAATTGCAAACAAACTTGTTGGTTCCAAACTAATCGGTAAAAGCTCCCCATATTATAAAAATGTTGAGGTATTAAAAACAGGGAGATTAACCAAACTGGATCCTGAAATATATGATGTTTCAGGAAATGAGATACCGATGAATATATGCAAGGCAATTGAAAATATGTTTGGGCTTAGAGAAATATATACGGCTGGTTTTACCAGAAGAAACAATCTTTATGGGAATGTATTTATTATTACAAAAAAAGGAGGTATCAAGCTAAATCACAACCTGATAGAAGCATTTATTAGCCAAATTTCCATTGCGATTCATCGATTTTCAAGCGAAAAGGAGTTGCTTGATAGTGAACATCGATTTCAAATCGCTTTTATTACAAGCCCGGATTCGGTGAATATAAACCGTCTTCAGGATGGTGTTTATGTTGATATTAATGATGGGTTTACAGAAATAACCGGGTATACAAGAGAAGAAGTTATGGGTAAATCCTCTATTGAGTTGGAGATATGGAATAATCCCCAGGATCGTGAAAAACTAGTAAGTGAATTATTAAAAAAAGGAAGCGTGAAAAATATGGACGCTACTTTTAAGACCAAATCAGGGGAATTAATCGCAGGCCTCATTTCGGCGCATATAATCAAAAAAGACGGAATTGATCACATCATATCTATTACAAGAGATATTAATGATCGTATCAAAGCTGAAAGATCTCTTAAAGAAAGTGAAGAAAGATATAGAATCGTTGCAAATCAAACAGGACAAATAATTTATGATTATAATATTGAAAGCGGGGAAATCAGCTGGGCAGGAGCAATTGAGAGAGTAACAGGTTATACGCCGGAGGAATTTAGCCGGGTGAATATTCATCAATGGGAAAGAATGGTCCATCCTGATGATATTGAAAATTCAATGATCTTATTAAAAGAAGCCATTGACAGTCAAAGCAGTTATGATGCTGAGTATCGCTTTAAGCATAAAGATGGGTTTTATATTTACATAGAAGAACATGGCATATGTATTAAGTCATCTGATAATAGTATACTGAAAATGTTGGGTTCCATGGCAGATATCACTGAACGAAAGGAATATCATCACAGCATGGAGGTTGCATGGAAAAAAGCCCAGGAATCCGATAGCCTGAAAACGGCATTTCTTGCAAACCTTTCACATGAAATAAGAACTCCAATGAATGCTATTCTTGGGTTCTCTGACCTTTTAATGAATACTGGTATATCTGATAAAAGCCGCATTGATTATATTGAAATGATTAATAAAAGCAGCCATAATCTGCTAAGCATCATTAATGATATACTTGACTTTTCAATGATTGAAACAGGACAGTTACAGATTTACAGAAAGGCATTTTCAATCAAGGAAGTTTTAGCTGAACTATATACCACGTTTATGCAGTTTAAGGAGATGGAAAATAAAAACCACATTGATCTATTCCTTAATGAAGAATCATTTTCTGATAAGCATGATTTGATCATTTCTGATGAAGAAAGAATCAAGCAGGTAATGACAAATCTCCTTGGCAATGCTATTAAATATACCATGGATGGTGAAATTCACTTTGGATGGGATTTAAAAACAACAACCAACAATAAACCGGAAATCGAATTTTTTGTTTCAGATACAGGAATAGGCATTCCTGCTGACATGCATGAAGTTATCTTTGAACGATTCAGGCAGTTAGATCATTCCACAACCCGTATCCATGGAGGGAATGGATTGGGGCTGGCTATTTCAAAGCAGATTGCAAACTTATTGGATGGAGATATTAAAGTTGTATCTAATCCTGGAAAGGGGTCGACATTTTATTTCACGATACCATACCTTCCGGCAAAAGAAACGCTAAGGTTTAATGCCGGGAGTATATCTGTGAACGATTATCATTGGGGGAGTAAAAAAATCATTGTTGCCGAGGATGTCCATTCAAACTTTTTTTTGGTTAAGAGCATGCTCGCGAAAACCGGAGTACAATTAATATGGGCAAAGGATGGGGAGGAGGCTGTAAATGAATTTAAGAAGTGTGATAGATGTGATTGTATTCTTATGGATATACGCATGCCTGTACTTAATGGATATGAAGCAACCATTGAAATTCGAAAAACAGATACTAAAATTCCCATTATTGCACTTTCTGCCAATGCGATGAATGCGGATATTCTCAGAAGTAAAAAAATTGGATGTAATGATCATATGTCAAAGCCAATTTACCAGGATAGTTTGCTGGCTATTTTAGCCAAGTATTTGAATTAAATAAGGTTGGCAACCCTACTGAATTTTATCTTGGTATGGATGCAATATCCTCAAGGGCCTCAATGGCTGCATCAATATGATCTTCAGTGTTGAAGGGACCAATGCTGAGCCTTACAGTACCATGAATATCAATAGTGCCGATCCCTTCATGTACCAATGGAGCACATTGTAATCCGGTACGGCAGGCAATGTTATAGTCTACATCCAGCATGGTACCTACATCCCCTGAATCAAATTTGTCGATGTTCATACTCAGAACAGCATTTCTGTTTGAAGGATCATCAGCACAGTAAAGTGTGATATTTTCTATATCCTTAATTCCGTCTTTCAGTTTTTTCCAAAGCATCATTTCCTGTGCATGCAACTTTTCAATGCCATGCTCAAGTACCCACTTTGTACCGGCATACAATCCTGCTACACCCACTGTATTCAGGGTACCACATTCCATTCTGTACGGAAATTCGACGAGGTGTGTTTTTTGTGCTGATCTCACGCCTGTACCTCCGAATCGGGTCCCTCTTACCGGAAAGTTTTCAGTAATGTATGATCCGCCAATTCCGGTTGGCCCCATCAGGCATTTATGGCCGGTAAAAGCAAGGGCATCGATGCCCATGGCCTTAATGTCGATGGGAATGGCTCCTGCGCTCTGACTGGCATCGACCACAAAATATACCCCGGCTTCTTTGCAAATCTTTCCAATCTCAGTGATGGGCTGAACGGTTCCGATTACATTTGAACTGTGGTTTACAATAACCATCTTAGTGTTTTTCTTAATGGCTTTCTTAATATCGTCCGGGTCAACATAGCCATGTTTATCGAAGGGCACATGTGTTATTTCTGCCACACCGTTTAACTCAAGATGGTGCAATGGGCGGAGAACAGAATTATGTTCCAGCATGGTGGTTACAATATGATCCCCTTTTTCGGCAATACCCATGATGATCATATTCAGTGAATCGCTGGCATTGTAACTGAATGTCAATCTATTTGGATCATCCCCCTTAAAAATACCTGCCAGGGTTTTTCGAGTATTTTGCACGATCTCTTCTGTTTCTATGGCTGCGTCGAAACCCGATCTTCCGGGACTAACACCGTGTGTACGGTAAAAACTGTCCATAAATTCATATACTTCTTCCGGTTTGGGGAAGGAAGTGGCTGAATTATCCAGGTAAATTAATTTGCTCATATCTTTTAATTCTCTTTGGTTTCTACAATTTCGTTTTCAAGTACAATGGCATCGGCTACGATCTCTGCCATGGTTTTGATTTTAACGTTAAGTTTATAGGCAGCATTGGTCTGAAGAAGTTGATCCACACAATTATGGCAAGGCGTTGCCACAACGGCTGCTCCTGTTGCAGTGATCTGATCTGCTTTCAGTTTGGCAAGTCCCATTCTTCTTTCATTGTACTCGCTCATGGATAGTTGGCCGCCACCGCCTCCACAGCAGAGGTTGTCCACTCCGGATGGTGTCATTTCAACAAAATTCTTAACACATTTTTCGAGGATGTAACGTTGTTCTTCATAAATACCACCTCCACGGGTAAGGTTACAGGGATCGTGAAGTGTAACGATATCAATATTTTTTTCCGGATCTACTTTTATCTTTCCTTCTCTGATGTATTGGGCCAGTAATTCGACAGAAGTCTCTACTTCAAAGGGCATTTCCTTTTCGAGATAGTTGGGGGCTTCCCAGCGAAATGCACGGGATCCATGCCCGCATTCGGCAAGAATGCATCTCTTTGTTCCAAGTGCGAGCATTTCATCTTCCATCCGCTTCGCGATCACCTTGCCCTGTTCAAGGTCTCCTGAGAAATAAGCATAATTCGTTACATCATACATCCTGGTGGACAGGGTCCAGCTTTCGCCAGCGGCGTAAAACACTTTTGCCATTGCTGAAATTGACAAAGGAAAGAATTTTGGTTCACGTGGGTTAAGGGTATACATGATATCCTTGCCTTTTTCATCCAGGGGGATGATGGCATTGTCGTCATTCACTTCAAATTGGAGGTCTTCTTCCAGCCATTTCAGGGTATCCACAAAATCCTCTTTTGAGATGCCCATATTGTTTCCTGTTGTGAGGGCAGTGTCAACGGTTTTTTGAAGCGTTTCAGGCACATAACCCATTTCCGCCAGCATGGCCCGGCCGGTCCTGATCAGGAATTCAATATCTACTCCCACCGAACAATGTTTATTGCAACGACCACACATGGTACAACTGCCGTATAACAGATCCACCATTTCTTCAACGGTAGCGTTGTCGAGTTTTCTGGCACCGGTAAGCCATGGGGCGATCTTCCCGCCCAGGGTATTGTAACGGCGATATACAGAAGAAACAATGTCGACCTTCTTGGCAGGAACATAATGTTCGTCGGGCTTCATTTGGTAATAAACACAACTTTCGGCGCAGAGACCACAATGCACACATGCGTTCACATGGGTAAGAAGCTTGCTTCCCACATCCCGCTTGAGGACCTCCAGCCCTTTTTTTATTTTTTCATCAGTAAGCTTTTCCATGTCTTATTTTTTGATGGGTTTGGGTGGCCAGACCCCTCTCCAGCCATAAAAATAACCAAGGTGGTAGCGTGCTGCAAAGAAATAGACTGCATGTTTGAGCTTACCCATTGGGAAATAGATCAGTAAGAGTGCTGTAATAATAAAATATGCCGGTAAATATGTTACATCAGTTAGTGTCAGGGCAGTGATGGCCTGGAAAGCAGTAACCAATATGTTTGAAATATAATCATCGGGATTTGACAGTGTGCGCAATTCATGTTTCATCATCCGCTTAATAAGAATTCCAATGCCACAAATGGCAGAAACAGCAAGAAAGCCTGCCAGTATCCACATGATTATTCCGGAAAACCAGACGTTAAAGAGAATAAGGAAAAACAAAAAGATTGCCAGAAAGGTACCAAGGTGATAAATGATCCCTGCAATATAAGTGGGCATGTGCATATAGGCCGACTCCTTCACTTTCGGGCTCATTGCCCCTGTAAAGGAGTATCGCACCGCTTTACCGATATTTCCTTCGGCCTGCTTTGCGTATTCGGGTGGATTTCCCAGTCTGATAATCTTATAAAAATGATAAAAACAGCTGATCAGACAGATGAGCAGGGCAATAATTGCCAACCAATAATAAGGAGTCATAAGCAGAGATGTTGATTAAACACAACCATCAGGCTTTGGCAGGCCAGCTACGCGACAAGCGCCTCTGGCTGGACCGAGGGGGAAGAGTTCATATATTTCCCTGAGCCGGATCCCTGCTTCCTGGCAGATGGTTCGTACCATGGGAGCCATTCCTTTTTCTTCCCAATTGCTGCGGATAATCTTTACGATGGCCCAATGCTTTTCATTCATTTCATCAATGCCGTCATATTTTGCGATCAGGCCAGCAACTTCCTCATTCCAAATCGTTGGGTCGGATAGGAAGCCGTCGCCATCAACCTCAAAAGCTCTGCCATCAATTTCCAATATTGCCATAAGTATAAGTTTTAGTCTTGGTTTTCCTCAAATTTATCTATGATCTCATCAATGCTGAGCGATGTGTCGGGAGTAACAAAGTCAGGACAAAACCCCAAATGCTTTTTTGTTTTGTAACGGGTACAATTGCTCCAAATATTTTCATCTTTCCGGCACCATGAATCCATATATGCTTCACGTACCTTATCATCAGGAATAACCACGTTTGTGGCCACCATCCTGCATGAATTAATGTTGGGACAGATTTTCTCAGACATAACGATTGATTAAGAGGGCGAAAATTAAAAAAAATTCACCATCTAAATAGATTCATATGTGCGGATTTTCACAATCTATATTGCTTTTAAATAACGTAATACGTCTATTTTAATATTCGAGAAAAGCCATATATTTGTGTATCCAATCAAAAATCTAAAATCTATACTTATGAAAAAAGCTATTTTCTTCATTCTAAGTCTGGTCATTGTTAACCTGTGTTTTTCTCAGGATTATCTTGCCCGTGCCAGGGCTGAAAAGGAATGGGGTTTTATAAACACAGAAGGAAAGTGGGTGATCAACCCTCAATTTGAGCATGTTAATGATTTCAGTGAAGGCCTTGCTGCTGTGGAAAAAGGGGGAGAGTGGGGCTTTGTTGATAAGGCGGGAAACCTTAAGGTCAACCCTCAGTTTGATAATGCAAGGGATTTTCATAATGGCCTTGCTGCCGTAAAGAAAGAAAAGGAGTGGGGATTTGTGAATGCAGAGGGTAAATGGGTGATCAATCCGCAATTTGAAAATGTAATGGATTTTATGGGTGACATTGCACCGGTTAAGTCGGGTGGTGAGTGGGGATTCATCAATAAAAAGGGTACTTATGTGATCAATCCGCAGTTCAATAAAGTCAACTATTTTCATCAGAATCTTGCTTCCGCCCTGCTGGAAAAAGAATGGGGATATATTGATAATAAAGGCAATTGGGTAATCAATCCTCAGTTTGAAAAAGCCGAAGATTTTAAAAATGGCATGGCCCGTGTACGCAAAGGCGGTGAGTGGGGTTTTGTTGACACCAAAGGTTCTTATGTGATCAATCCACAGTTTGATAATGCCGAGGATTTCAGTGAAGGCCTTGCTGCCGTCAGAAAAGGCAAAGAATGGGGTTTTATTGATGACAAGGGAAACTATGTGATTAATCCACAGTTTATTAAAGCCCATAGTTTCAAAGGCGGAATGGCCGGTGTTATGAAGGGCAAAGAATGGGGTTTTATTGATGGCAAAGGAAACTATGTTGTAAATCCTCAATTTGTAGATGTAGAAGATTTCTCAAACGATAAAGCTGCGGTTAGGAAAGAAAAGGAATGGGGATACATCAACACCAAAGGCGAATGGATCGTGAATCCGCAATTTGAAAAAGCTCGTCCCTTTGGGAAAACACGTGCCATGGTGAAAAAGGGCGGTGAATGGGGCTGGATCGATAATAAGGGAAAGTATGTGATCAATCCTCAGTTTCCGAATGCATACCCATTTTCGAGTGTAAACTGGTAAATTGATTCCGGTTACCGGATACCAAGAAGTTTTGAGTTTTTAGGGTTGAGTTTTGAGTTATAGGTGTCTGGTAAATTTCGCAGCTTCAATTGGAAACGCTTTAACCATTTTATTAAAGAAACTGCTTATTTGTCACCGTGAGCACTTCGAAAAGATCAGTATAAACTCCGTCGAACGGCTTTTGTTATAAAGCAATAAACAATTTTTCCCTTACGGTAGTAGTTTTGGGTGTTGAATTAATACTTCAAGCTCTCAATATAGGATAATGCCTTATAATGCTTTAATAATTTTTCCAACCCTGGTGGAGTTTGCGAAACGGACTTCAACAAGATAAATTCCCCGAGGGAGGGATGAAATATCAATTGCACCAAATCTTTCTTTTAGCTGTATGAACTCAGCCCCGCTTGAATTATAAATTATGATCTCTTTGATTTCTTCTCCAGCCGGGATGTTGATGTTGATCTGGTCTTGTGCCGGGTTGGGGTAGATTTCCAGAGTTGCTTCAGTTGTTATTGGTGTTTCTATTCCCACATTGAGGCCGGAATAATAACGAGCAGCCACAAAGTCACTGCTCCCTGAGAATCCGTCATATTCAGATCCTGCAGCAAGGATCAAACCATCGGCCTGCAGATTCAATGATTGAAGGTCACTGCCTGCACTGCTTATAACAATGCCATTTCCGGAGGGGCCAAAAGCCGGATCCGGATCACCATTCTCCTGGCATCTGACGATGATAAAATCACCATTATTGTATCCGCCTGCTAAAATTTTACCATCGTATTGGCTTGTGATGGCCTGGACATATTCATCCCCTTCCAAATCAATTACCTTCAGCCCAAAATCACCAAAACTGTTATCGGGTTGGCCATCCGGAAGGAAACGATAAATTGCAAAGTCGGTTCCAGACAAACTTTCATAATAGCAGCCAAAAAGAATGCGGTTTTCATTGTCAAGACACATAGCCCCTATGTTGCTGATCAGCCAGGGGCTTATATTGAGTTCGATGGAAACGACGCCATTTATTCCAAAACTTGCATCGAGCAAGCCGCTCGGCAGAAAACGTGCTAGCGTCAGGAAGTGGTCACCGTTATGATATGAATTTCCCCCCACAATGATATGATCGCCCTGCAGGGCTACACCTGATGTATAAATCAATTCATGTGAAAGGAAATTCTGAATCACAATTCCATTTGTTCCAAAACCTGCATCCATCGTGCCATCCGGGTTTACACGACACAAAGCACAATGAACATCTCCATTTAAAGCACGGATGTGCCCAAGGCCTATTATTTTGCCATCATCCTGTAAGGCCAACTCCATTCCAAAACAGTCATAACCGGGGCCAAAATCGACCACCAACATGCCATCGCTGCTGAAGGTAAGATCCATCAATCCTATAACATTTAAGCGTACGATGATCATACTGCTTTCTCCCCCGCTGGAAGTATACCCTATGCCAAGTGTTCTGCCATCGGGCTGGGCAAGTACATCATAAATATGATCTTCCGATCCTCCATATACAAAAGTTATGATCCCATTGGAGCCGAAGCCGATATCCAGTGAGCCATCCGGCTTTAACCTGCAGAAAGAGATATCACTTGTCGAATTAGAGGTCTCTCCTCCAAGGACGATCTTTTGATCAGGTAAAACATCAGAGGCATAACAATAGTTGTGTGATCCTCCGAAGTCAATAGTGGATATTCCATTATCACCAAAAGAAAGGTCTAGTGTGCCGGGAGTTTGGGAGAATAGAAAAAATGAACTGATCATGCTGAGAAACAGCAGCGATAGTTTTTTCATAAGAATAAGAATATTGGTTTATATATTTCAAATATACTAAATTACGAATTACGAACTACGAACTACGAACTACGAACTACGAATTACGAACTACGAACTACGAACTACGAACTACGAATTACGAATTACGAACTATTTCCATATTCATTATTCCTTGTTCCTCTGTTCCCCTGTTCCTTGCCTTGCTCTCCGAAATGAAATGAAGGAGAGTTCCCCTGTTCTCTATTCAATCAGTGTTTAATTAACTTCGAGGTATATATCTTATCATCAACCCTCATTTTAACCACATAAATTCCAGCTGCATGCCCCTCGGCATTCCAGCGGAGCTGATGAGTGCCCTGATCAAAGCTTTTGTTGGCAAGAGTTGAAACATACACACCGCTGTTGTTGTATATATCTATGGATACATCACTTCGTGAATCTATAGTAAACC